>JAZOMX010000015.1:0-10770 GCA_045654245.1 Pumilibacteraceae bacterium
TAATCCGTACCATCTAAAAGTCATTTTCATAATTATTACAACTCCTTAAATGAGAATTCTCTTCTTTTTCCGTTACTCTTATACAATTCCAAAATCGTTTTTACCGCTTTAAAACTTTCTTTTACGTCGATATGGAAATGCATACCTTCTTTTGCGTGCTCGTAAAAGTCTTTGATAAAATACTTGTGTCCGTTACCCCAGTAGTCTTTCGCATTTACTTTATCTGATAGATTCACGGCAACTACTTCGTTGTTTCCGTTATACACGGCTTTACCTAAGGTCGTGTAATTATCCTTATTCGTCGTAAGTGAAATTATTACGGGAATATTAGTCGAGTTTGCCGTCGTTGCGTAAAAACAAGCCGTCGCTCCGTTTTCAAACTCAATCTTAAACTGCGCAATATCTTCCTCGTCGATTACCTCTTTGAGGTGATAGTTGTCCACCGAACCCGTAATCGCCTTAGGCTCGCCGAGTAACCATAACGTTAAATCAAGCGTGTGAATTGCTTGGTTCATCATTACACCACCGCCCTCGCGAGGCTTTCTTCCTCTCCAGTCGGTAGATAGGTAATACTGCTCGTCGCGTTTCCAAGGTACTGCGCCGAATACGCTTATTCCACCCTCGCGCTCTGCAATTACTTTTAGCGTGTTATTAGTTTCGAGGTATCTATTTTGGAAGGATACTCCCATTATCGCCTTACTATTCTTTTCAGCCTCTCTAAGAGCGTAATACTGTTCCTCGCTAATACAAACGGGCTTTTCGCAAATAACGTTTATATCCTTTTCAAGGGCGCATATGCTCATTTCCGCGTGTAGAAAATGCGGTGTGCAAATATGCACGACGTCCGGGCGAACCTCGTTTAACATTTCTTTGTAATCGGTATATACCGCACAATCAAGATTAAAATCGTTCTTTAGTTTGTTCGCCTTATCCTCGTCCTTGTCACAAATCGCAATTATTTCGTGACCAAGCGTTTTGAGGACGTCAGCGTGTGTTTGCGCTATTCCTCCGCAACCTATAATGGCGCTTTTCATTTCTTTCTCCTTATTTCTTCGTGCCGTAACTACCCGTAGTATCAAGCGTTACTTCCTGCGTGGTCTTATGTCGAGAAACCGCCATACGCTTTTTAAGTTCACTTAAATACAGTTCGTCGTCAATAGGAATTTGTATTTCTTTGTCAAGCCAAGCCGATAGGAGCATAGCATCTGCTAGTTGCACGCCGTTAATTCCGTCAGTTCCACGGATAAACAACGGCTCGATACCTAGGATTGCATTTGCAAAGTTGTTAAGAACGGCTCTGTGCTGAACGAACTCAGGTTCTTCTACCGTTATTTCAGTTACTTCACAAGTGGGCTGACCGAACCCGCCCGTGTAAGTTGCTGAAAACTCGGTAATCGATTGACTTAGTTTATGATAATATAGTCTTCCGTTGTCGAAAACGAGTTTTCCCTTGTCGCCTTGCACCTCAAAACGGTTTGAACCGGGACAGTCGCCCGTGGTCGTAATAAATACGCCCGTTGCTCCGTTGGGATATTCAAAGTACGCCGTTACGTCGTCTTCAACCTCGATATCGTGCCACTTTCCGAAATGACAATGCGCTCTTACCTTAGAGGGCATCATACCGGCAATCCATTGAAACAAGTCTATATTGTGGGGGGCTTGGTTGAAAAGCACGCCTCCACCTTCGCCTGCCCAAGTAGCGCGCCAAGCACCGCTATCGTAATAGGACTGCGGACGATACCAGTCGGTAATAATCCAGTTCGTTCTATTAATTTTTCCGATTGCATCCTCTTCAATCATTTGTTTCATTTTCTTGAACAAAGGATTAGTACGCTGATTGAACATTAGCGCAAAAAGTTTGTCCGACGCAGATGCTACTTCGTTCATTTCCTTAACTTGTTTCGTATATACACCGGCAGGCTTTTCGCTGATTACGTGCACGCCTGCTTTAAGCGCTTTTATAACGAACTCGGGATGCAAGAAGTGAGGTACGGCTATGATTATAGCGTCAACCGTTCCGCTAGCGAGCAAATCGTCGATATTAGTAAAACAACTTACTTTATCGGGATTTGCAATTTTCTCCTTAATGCGTTCTAATCTTTCTGCGTTGATATCGCAAACGGCAGTAAGCGTTGCGTTTCTTACAGTACCGTCAGAAAGCCAAATAGCGTGATTAGTTCCCATATTTCCTACACCGATTACGCCAAATCTTACTTTATCCATTTCCCATTATCTCCTTCTCTATATCCGCATTTCTTTAATATTTCCTTAAGCGAGTTCACCGCAAAATCAAACGATTCGTTAGAATCTTTGAACGAGAATACGCCTTTAAGTTCCTTGTCGTCAATGTCGCTATACCCTACGAATTTGGCTAGGTGTGGCTCTACCGTTATCGTTGTGTCCTCGCCACGCATTGATATAATCTGCTCGTACAGTCCGTCACCATAACCAAGCGGTACGATTGCTTTCCCGTCGTAACGAGAATCTTTTGCGTGGATATAATGCGCTCGTTTGGCGAGTTTTTCCACCGCGTAAGCGATATCCTCGTCCCATTGAATAAAGTTAGACGAATCGAACACCGAGTAAATTCCGTCAACGCTGTCGTAAATATCTACGCAGTTATCTACCGTCGCGCCGAAGATTCTACACTCGTTTTCGTGGCAAAGTTTATAGCCTTTAGCAATTTTTACAAGCGCACGTAGTCTATCTATTACTTCGTCACGGTACTTTTGATAATCCTCACGCTCGACGAAACAACTAAACATTCTTATTTTGTCAGTCCCAAAAATATCGGCAAGTCGCATAAGACGAACGAGCAATTTTTCGTGGACTTCTCTAGGCTCGGTTATATCTATTTTACCTAAGGGCGAGCCTATCGACCAAACTTTAATTCCATTATCCGACAGCATTTTCGCATAAGCGATAGCCTCGTCGTCGGTTAGGTCCGCTACGCTCTTTCCGTCTAGTCCGCGTACCTCTATGCAACCTACTTTATTTCTTTTTAGCGCCTCTATTTGTCCAGCAAACGACGCTGTTGCCTCGTCGGCAAATGCGCAAAGCGTTATTTCCATTATTTTATATACCCCATTTTCTTAAGATAGTTAGCACTCGACGCTAGTTGAGCGAACGGGTCGTCGTAATCAACTGCGTCGTCTTGTTCAACAAGCGCGTACTTAACTCCGGTTTTTTCCGCAACCGACATAATTTGTTTCCAGTTTAAGTTGCCTTCACCTATGGGTGCAAACTTGTGTTCGGGAAGATTCCACCCTTCCGCAGACAAAAGCCTCATATCTTTTAGGTGAATACACTCCGTTCTGCCCTCGTACTTCTCTAGATAATCGGTAACCGATACTCCGCCTTGTTGCAACCAAAAGGTGTCGAGCGTAAGGTTGAGTTTAGGAAGTTTTTCCGCCATAAGGTCAAGCGCTTTTTTACCACCGCTAAAACGGTACAAGTCAAAATCGTGATTGTGATAAAAAAGTTTAAATCCCGCCTTGTCGAGTTTCTCAATCGGCTCGCGAATTTTTTCTATGAACGCAAGCGTTTCTTCCTCGTTAAAGTGGCACGGCATTGGCAATGCGCCGATACCGATATTAGAGCAACCAAATAGACGATGCTCTTCCATTATTTTTTCGGTGTCGTCACATATTCTGTCAATCGAAACGTGCGTCAAAACTACGGGCATATCATACTTTTTCGATAGTTCTGCTAACTCTTCTGCGTTATATTCTGCTCCTGAGAACTGAACGCACTCATATCCCATATCTTTTAGTTTTATAATCGTTTGTTCAAGGTCAGACTTAGTTTTTATAAAGTTACGAACCGTGTATAATTGAGCGCCTATCTTCATTTCTTTTTCACCTCAATATCCATTATATCATATTATAATGATTATATCAAAAACAAAAACTTAAAACAATAGTAAAAATATTAAAATTATATTGCATTTTTAGCAACTATATGCTATAATTCACATATTGAGACTAACGAGGTTTTTTATGAAAGAAAAGACGAAATCTTCTCAAAATTCAGAGTGCTGTTACTGTGGCTTTGAAGAGCCAAAAAATAACAATTTTAAACAATTCGATTACCGCAGTAACGGTTTGTTTATTATGCACCACTACACGCCAAACGCTCAATCGGCGCATTTTAATAAACATTTCCACGAAGACTACGAAATTATTTTCTTTATCGACGTGCACGGCGAATATATTATTGAAAATCACAAGTATAACATCTCGCCTGGCGATATGCTCCTCATTAAGCCGAGCAAATACCACTACTTGCAAGTTTTCGACTGCAATTACGAACGCATAGTTTTCAATATTGAACCAGAACTTTTGGGGGGCGATATCGTAAAGCGCGCGTTCTCTAACGGCGAATTTTTCCACCTTGACAGCCTTGGCGCTGTCGCAACTAATTTTCACAAGATTATCGAGTATTACCATACTTTCCCCGAAAAAGAATTTCTGATTATGGTAAAGGCTTTGCTAACCGAAAGTTTACTTCTTATCGAGCAATTCGACAAGAGCGATAACGACGACGAGTTTAAGCACCTAGACGAGTTTAACGCTTCCGTTATTAAGTACATAAGGGAAAACCTTACCTCTATCCGCTCGCTCGAGCAAATGGCAAGCGACCTTTACGTTTCGAAATCAACGCTATACCACTCGTTCAAAAAGTCTATGAAAATTAGCATAATGCAATACGTTCGCAACAAAAAAGTCTTGCACGCCCAAAAACTTATGCGAAACGGCGTTAAACCGACCAAGGCTTGTTCTATGAGTGGATTTGACGATTACACCACTTTTTACCGAAGTTATAAGTTGTTCTTCGGGCGTTCACCTGGAGAAAACGAAAAATAAGACATAAGCACCCTACCACACGGTAGAGTGCTTTATTTTTTAGATTTCGGGGATTTCTATATTAACTTCCTTACCCTCTTTCGCCGAACGAGCAATTCCGTCGAGGATTGCTTGGTTGCGTATAATTTGCGAAGTGGGTACGGGCGCAGGCTTATTCTCCAAAATAGCGTCAAGGAAAGAACGAATTTTAAGGTCGAATAGCGTTACGTTTTTGCCGTTAGACAAAATAGGAATTTCCGTCTCCGTTTGAACGCCTGCTACCTCGTGATAAATTTTCACAGGTCCACCTACCGTTCCGTTCCAGCAGTCCGTAGAAGGGATTCGTAGTCCTCCCTTCGTTCCTAGAATTATCGTATCGCCAGGCGTGTCGATATTCATAGCCCAAGAAATTCTAAAGTCAAGAATTACTCCGCCCTCTAGTCGAATAAACGCCGAAGCAAAATCGTCAACGCCAAACTTTTGCGCAAAGTCGGGTCTGCCGATTTCTTTATAACGGCAATACTCAGGGTCAGTTCCAAAGTACGCTGACGAATAACCAGATACGGTCAAAGGCTTGGGATAACCGATTGCGTTTAGTACCATATCAATAGAATAGCATCCGATATCGGCAAGCGCGCCAAGTCCAGCCGTTTCCTTTTCGATAAACGAACTTTTATTCTCGTTTACGGGAATTCCGCGTCGTCTTCCGCCACCAGTTTGGATATAATATACCTTACCAAGTTCTCCGCTCTCTACGATTTTCTTTATCATTTGCATATTAGCGTCAAGGCGAGGTTGAAAGCCTATCGAAAGAATTTTACCCGTTTCTTTCTCCGCTTTCATCATTTCGATTGCCTCGGCGAGCGTTACGCTCATAGGTTTTTCAAGCAAAACGTGGAGGCCTGCTCTTAAAGCGTCAATAGTACACTCTTTGTGCGTGCAGTTATAAGTACAAACGCTTACCGCGTCGAGGTTGAGACTCTTATCCGCAAGCATTTCCTTGTGGTCGCGATAGTCGTATTTAGCGTTAGTAAGACCGAATTCTTCAAAAAACGCTTTTGCTCTTCCCTCAACGATATCCGCACCAGCCACGACCTCTACGTCGGGTTGATTTAGATAACTTTTGATATGAGAGTGAGCAATTCCACCCGTTCCGATAATTCCTATTCTCAATTTCTTCATTATAGTACTCCTTAAATACTCGTATAACAAAGAGCGTTTATAAAAACGCTCTTGATTTTCTTAGTTTTTATCGGCAATCTCGCGTGCTTGACGGCAAAGACGCTCGATTTCGTCGAACTTGCCTTCTTTTACTAGTTTATCGGCAACCATCCAACTTCCACCACACGCTACGATTTTATCGAAAGCAAGAAATTCTGCAAGGTTTTCCTCACTTACTCCACCCGTAGGCACGAATTTCACGCCAACGAAAGGCGCGGAAAGAGCCTTAAGCGCTTTTAACCCACCATAAACGGACGCGGGGAAAAACTTAACGGTGCTAATGCCTTTGTCTAACGCTCTTATAATCTCGGTAGGAGTTACACAACCGGGAAGATAAGGTACGCCTTTAGCGATACAGTAATCGGCTACACTATCAGACCAACCTGGGCCTACGATAAACTTTGCACCTGCGTTAATCGCCTTTTCCGCTTGCTCAGCGTTGATAACCGTGCCTGCGCCTACCAAAACGCCGGGGAATTTTTTCGACGCTAATGCGATACAGTCAGCCGCACAAGCCGTTCTAAAAGTAATCTCCGCTACGGGAAGTCCGCCATTTTCCATAGCGGTAAGCAACGGTTCGGTGTCTTCTACTCTGTCAAGTTTAACTACGGGCACAACCTTTAATTGTGCAATTTTTTCCATTACTGTCATTTTTTATCTCCTTTATACCCCAGAATACGCAGCAAAACCACCATCTACGGCTATTACGCTACCAGTTACAAATCCAGACGCATCGTCGCAAGCAAGCCACAATAGCGTTCCGATTAGGTCGCTTACGTCACCGAATTTCTTCATAGGCGTTGCTGCCAAGATTTTGCCCGTTCTTGCAGTCGGTTGTCCGTCGGCAGTAAAGAGCAAGTTACGGTTTTGATGCGTTACGAAAAATCCGGGCGCGATTGCGTTGCAACGAATTTTGCAGGGCGCAAAGTGAACTGCAAGCCATTGTGTAAAGTTGGAAATTCCCGCCTTTGCCGCCGAGTATGCGGGAATTTTAGTGAGCGGACGGAAAGCGTTCATAGACGAAACGTTGATAATGTTTCCTCCCGTTTTTACCATATCTTCAGCGAAAACTTGGGTTACCAAGAACGCCGAGGTAATATTGAGGTCAAACACGAACTTTAGTCCGCTCTCGTCAAGCGCGAAGAAATCCTTTACTCCTTCAAGGTCAGGCGTCATAGTCTCGTTATCCGTAGTCGCTTTAGGATTGTTTCCACCTGCGCCGTTAATAAGGAAATTTACCTTACCCCACTTTGCGTTCACTATTTCTTTCGCTTTTTTTATCTCTTCTTTGTCAAGGCAGTTAGTCTTTATGCCCATAGCGTTTTCGCCGATTCCATCAGCGATTTTCTTTACTGCGTCCTCGTTAATATCTAGTAGAGCAACTTTCGCTCCGCAAGACGCCAACGCCTCGCCGAAAGCGGACATAAGAACTCCACCGCCACCAGTTACTACAACTACCTTGTCTTTAAGGTCAACTTCAAAAGGTAATTTCATTTTCTCACTCCTTACTTATTTTTTGAAAATTTAATATTTCTTCCCTAGTTGGGATTGATTCCATTACTCCGCTTTTCGTCACGCTAATTGCAGACGCCGTTTGCGCAGTATCGATTGCCTCGCCAATCTTCATTCCGTCGCCAAGACACACCGCCAAAACGCCATTGAAAGTGTCGCCCGCTCCAGTAGTATCCACAGCCTTTACTTTTTTCCCTGCGTATAAAATATCGCTAGCAATATCTTTACAACCGTCTGCGCCAAGCGTTACGATAGTATTCTCCCTTTTCCCGATTGCCTCGTGCTCAAACTCGTTTGGTGTAAATAGCCAAATTTTACTTAAAAATTCACACGGGAGTTCTTTTGCGGGCGCTGGATTAAGGATTGTTTTTACGCCGTTTTTTTGCGCTATTTCGGTGGCTAATTCGTTTACTTCAAGCGGAATTTCGTTGTTTATCAGTAAAATATCCGCAGATGCAATTTCGCTTTCAAATAGGTAAACGTCGTTTTTTTCTAGTTTTGCTCCACCGTAAACGGTAACGTGGTTAGTTCCCGTTTTATCGGTAATAATTACGGCGTAAGGCGTACGCTCGTTTTCCTTTTCTACGATTACGCCCTTAACTTTTTCTTTTGCTAAAAACTCCTCTATTTTTTGCTTACTACCGTCTTTTCCGACTGCGCCAAGGTAACTAACCTCTCCTCCGTATCGAGCGCTTGCAATCGCTTGGTTAAAACCCTTTCCACCCCACTCGTCGTGAAATCCAAGCGCGTGAACGGTTTCTCCGCCTTCGTGGAATTTTTCAACGGGCAAAAATACGGAATTGCCAACAAGCCCTATTACCGCTATTTTACTCATAGGTGTTTTACCCTCGGAATATATTTGCTCTCTAGCCCGATATTGTGCTCCTTTCCGCCCTCGATATTTCCACTAATGAATACGGGAAGTTTTACTCCTCTTTCAGCGCACTTTTTTGCGCCACCGATTAGAATTGAGTTAAGAATAAAACACGAAGTATAGGTGCTTAGTCCGCCCATCATAGCGCCACCTACTTCTACGCTAGCATCTCCGTACGGACAATAGCAGTCAATATTGATATCGCCCAAAGTTTGGAGTTTTGCGCCCTTATCGTAGTACGCCGACGACGAAACGGTAATCGTTCTTACGCCTGCGTTTTTAGACGCCGTAGCAACCTCTACGGGAACGGCGTTCTTTCCGCTTACCGAAAACACGACTAGCACGTCTTTTTCCTTGTTTATATTATAGCGACGGAAAATCTCCGCTCCTATTCCACTAATCTTCTCCATACGGCTCGATTTTGCCGCGCCGTTGTGGAGCATTAGGTCAGTATCCAGCATAGGCGACACGTTTGCAAGTCCGCCTGCGCGATAAAACGCATCAAGTCCTGGTAAATGCGAATGTCCGCAACCAAAAGTAAAAACTAATCCGTCGCTTTCTATTACGGAGGCGATTAGTTCTTTCGCTTGTTCTAGTTCGCTTGCTTGTTCGCTCTCAATCTTTTCAAGAATATCAGTTATATTTTTTAAGTATTCGCTCATTGTATCACTCCTATTCATAGTTACTTCCTATTGTAACACTTAAACGAATTTATTTCAACTTTTTTGCACTAATTTCATTAATTTTGCAAAGTTTATTGCAAAAAAAGCAAAATCCCAAACCTTAACAAAGGCTTGGGATTTTTTCTATTAGTTGTTAAGTTTAATGGGTTTTCCTTCGTAAATACTACGATACGCTGCGTCGATAATCTCAATCGTCTTTTTGTGGTGTTCGAGCGTTACGGTAGGCTCTTTACCATAGCGTACTGCGTTTACGAAATCGTCGATACGACCGCCAAATCCGAAACGGTGGCCACTTCCAAAGGAAACGTAGTTGTGATGCGGTAATCCAGTATGGTGCATCCAGTTACCGTACACGTCACCGATTACGTAGCCGTCAGTACCAAACGCCGACATATTTACCTCTACGCGTTTGGGATATCTTTCCCAACCCTCGTCGATAATCTTAGCGGGATTTTCCATTCTCGAATAGGACGGGTCAAGCGAGAAAGTCGTTCCTTTCTTGGTTACGCCCGTTACGAATACGAAGTCCTCTACCTCTGCCTTTCTTGCGTTAGGAGCGGTTTCAGCGTAAACCTCTGCTACTTCGTCGTCAAGCATCCAACGCATCATATCGAAAATGTGCGGGTGGTCGGTCAAGCATCCGCCACGATAAATTTTACTACCCGGTTTAATGGGTACGCGCTTACCGTAACTCTCCTCGGGGAGACCGTGCCACGGCAACCACCACATAGGATTGTGCGAAGAGTTAGCCGCCATAAAGGAAGTAACTTTACCGATTTTTCCGTTATGGATAAGTTCTTTAAGACGGTAAGTTTCAGCGTGGTAGTGCATTTCAAGTTCTACAGTTACGATACTCTTGCTCTTCTTCTTGAGTTCGAGGATTTTATCGTACTCTTCAAGGTCGAGAGTGGGCACTTTCATAGAAAGAATATGTAAGTTTCTCTCGAGGCAGAGTTTAAACTGCTTTGGATGATACCAGTTGGAACTACACATTACGACTGCTTCAATTTCGGGATGCGCATCAAGCATCTTTTCGTCGTCGTCGTACTGGTCAATTCCTTCTAGTCTCTCAATAAAAATTCTGTCGTGATAGCCAGGCGCAATCGAGATTGCTCTTAAATCAAATCTCGGGTCGTCCTTAAGTCCATAATAGCCTCTTGCATGGCCGTGATTACAGGAAAGTAATGCAATTTTAATCGGTTCCATAATTAGAAATCCTCCCCTTTAACTACACATTTGCCAGCGTTTGCGAGCGTCACGTCAACGATTTTATCAAGTCTTTCTGCTTGTGCGTTAAGAGCGTCAACGTCGTCTTTCATCATAGTTGCATAAATAGATACTACCTCGTTTACCTCGTCCGGCTCTAGTCCGTAAAGGATATAGTGGTTATCCGTGATATGCTCATATCCGTCTTTCGTAAAGATATTCAAAGCGTGTTGCTCGATTACAGTATCTACCGCGCGGTTCGAAATCATACCCTCGGTGTTAAAGAACTCGTGTTTAAAGTGCTTTTCACCAAAGTTTGCGCCGTGAATAGTAACGTGGTAAGTACCGTCGTTAGCAAGTTTCATAAGAACGGTTGCCGACGGACCGTTTACAAACGCCGTTACCTTTACTACTTCGCTCTTAAAACAAT
>JAZOMX010000016.1:0-23082 GCA_045654245.1 Pumilibacteraceae bacterium
GCATAATTTTGCATTTTGGCGCAGTTGACCACGATACTACCGTGTTCGTAAATAGCAAAGAGGTTGGCGTTCATCACGGAGGATATACGCCTTTTGCGTTCGATATTACCGACTATCTTAATTATGAGAACGACTTTATTACCGTTTACGCTGAGGACGACCTTCGTCACGGCAAGTACGGCGCTGGTAAGCAATCGCAAAAAGTAAATTCGGTTGGTTGTTATTACACGCGTACTACGGGAATTTGGCAGTCCGTTTGGATTGAGGCGGTAGAGCCTCAGCATATAGACTTTTTCCGCCTAACCCCCGTAGTAGAGGAAAGCGCAATTTCTATTGAACTTAATACTGCGACTGCGGATGAAGTAACGCTTATCGCTACGGCTACTTTTGGCGGTAAAGTAGTGGGCGAAAAATCGGTGCGTATGTCAAACGGATATACGGCGTTTTCTTTGGCTTTGTCAGAATTGAAGTTGTGGGATTTAGGTCAAGGTAACCTTTACGACCTAACGCTTACGCTAAAGGACGGGGAAAAAGAAATCGACAAAGTTTACACCTATTTCGGTATGCGCTCAATCGCCTTTAAGGACGGCAAGTTTTATCTCAACGGTAGGTCGGTATTCGGTAGATTTATTCTCGACCAAGGATTTTATCCGGACGGAATTTATACGGCGAAAGACACTTCTTACTTTGAAAAAGATATTCGACTCGCTATGGACTTAGGTTATAACGGAGCACGTTTTCACCAAAAGATTTTCGAGCCTTTATGTTTGTACGAGGCTGATAAGGCTGGCTATATGGTTTGGGACGAGTACGCCGACTGGAATATGGACTTTACTTCGCTATCTTGTTTGCCCGAACTTATTTCTTCGTGGCAAGAAGAGGTTAAGCGTGACTATAATCCCCCGTGCATTATCGGATGGTGTTGTTTAAACGAGACTTGGGATATCGAGTTCCGCCGTCAAAACGACGACGTTTTGCGTACGATTTATAGCGTCGTTAAAAATCTAGATAATACCCGTCCCGTAATTGATACGAGTGGAAACTACCACGTCGTAACTGATACTTACGATACGCACGAGTACCAGCAAGACCCCGAAAAGTTTAGAGGTTGGTTTGAGGCTGACCCGTACTACGATAGATTTAGTCCTGCTCGTCAGGTTTATAACGGCACTCCTTACTGGGTGTCTGAGTACGGCGGAATTAAACTAGCCGACGGAGTAGAAGGCTGGGGTTACGGCGATTCGGCAAAGAGTAAGGAAGAGTTTATCGCAAGATATAAAGGACTTACCGATACTTTGCTTGATAATCCTAAGTGTTGGGCGCTTTGCTACACTCAACTTACCGACGTAGAGCAAGAGCAAAACGGATTATATTACTACGATAGAACGGACCGTTTTACGAAAGAAGAGAAAGAGGCGCTCCGCGCAATTATGGTTCGTAAAGCCAAAGTAGAAGAGTAATATTTGGTAAAACAATAAAAAGGCAATCCTTTTTTGGATTGCCTTTTTTGTCGTTAAAAAACGAAACCGTATTAGTTTTTTTAGGTTATTTTAGTAGATTTTCTACGAGGGAAACACCGCTATCGAAGTAATTGTTCGTCGCTTTTGCGCTGTCCTCGTCGAAAGAAGACGTACCGCAAATTTCGTTTTCGCTGTCGTAGATAAGGTAAGGAACGGGGTCGGAAACGTGGGTTTTCTTAACAATCGGAGTTGCGTGGTCGGGAAGAATTGCAATCTTAAACGGGAGAGCGTTTTGACGCAAATAGTTAACGATAGGCGTAACGATTTTTTCGTCGATAATTTCGATTGCTCGTTTTTTGCCGTCGTAATCGCCTTGGTGACCGCACTCGTCGGGGGCTTCAAGGTGAACGTAAACGAAGTCGTTTTCTTTTAGAGCCTCGATACTAGCCTTTGCTTTTCCGTCGAAATTAGACGAAAGCGTACCCGTCGCACCGTCAACGTCGATACTCGTCATACCTGCTCCGATACCGATACCCTTAATGAGGTCAACGGCGGAAATGCACGCGCCTTTAAGTCCGCGTAAAGCGTAGAACTCGTCGAGAAGAGGTTTTCTACCTTCGCCCCAAAACCAAACTGAAGAAACGGGGTTTAGTCCACGCTCAATTCTCGACTGGTTTACGGGGTGACCTTTAAGAAGTTCTTGCGAGCGTTTCATAATCGAAAGTAGTTCGTCTGCGTATTCGCCTTGGGGAAGATACTCGGTGATTTTTTTGTCGGTAATATCGTGGGGAGGGCAAAGCGTCATGCCTATATTTCCGTTTCTTCTTAGCAAACAATGGCGGTAACTTACGCCGGGATATAATTCAAGACCTTGGGGAAGGTCGAGATTTTTAGCCAAAAATTCGACGATTTCTTTTGCCTCGGGTGTAGTAATTTCGCCAGCGGAATAGTCAACCATAGTTTGCTCTTCGTATGGCGTTTCGCCCGAGAGAGTAACGATATTACAGCGGTACGAAACGTCCTCGGGGTTCATTTCAACGCCCATAGAGAGCGCCTCGAGGGGAGAGCGTCCCGTGTAATATTTTTTGGGGTCGTAGCCCATAGCCGAGAGGTTAGCGACGTCGCTACCCGGTTTCATACCGTCGGGAACGGTTTTTACTAGACCGACTTCGCCTTTGCTCGCTAGATAATCGGTGGTGGGCTTATAAGCCTCTTTCATAGGTGTTTTTCCGTCGGCGTTTGGATAATCCGCCATACCGTCAAATAAAACGATAACGTATTTTTTCATATTGTTTCTCCGATAGAATTAGTTTTCTTGGTTGTTTTTTTGTTCGTTTTCGCTATTTTGCGTAGGTTTGTGTAAAATCATTTTTACGATTAGCATAATAACGATTACGATTGCGATAATTCCGAGCACGGTAGTAATTATATTGATATACGGCTCGAAGAGTGCGCAAAGAAGAAGGATAATTAGGCTTGCGCATAGATTTCCGACGACTACGGAAACGAGCGCTTTCCAGTATTTAAGTCCTAAAATGGACGCTACGGCGCAACCCGTCCAAATTCCCGTAAGAGGAAGAGGGATAGCAACGAAAACGAATACGCCGAGCATTTTTTTCCAGTCGTTATTCTTTTGTTCGTCCTCGCCAACCTTAACGCCCTTGCTCTTTTTTTCAAACTTATCGTATAAAAACGAGCCGACTTTACGGAAAATTTTGGTTTTTGCAAGCCATTTTATAAAGGGAATAAGGATTAAAAGCAAAAGCGGTGCTATTAGTGAAGAGCCTATAAACGACAAAAACCACGACTTCATAACGCCGAGGTTATATCCCATCGCGATAGGTATTGCCATTCTAGCCTCTACGATAGGTAGAATTGCTACCAAGACTACGACGATTTCGGGATGGACGAAAATTTTTATTAAAAAATCCAGCGTTGCGCTGATAATTGCGTCAATCATACCAAAACTCCTTATTTGCTCATAATATTATACGGCATTTCGTTCTTTTTGTCAATTTTATTAGAGTTCCTTTTTGGTATTATCTTGTCGATATTTTCTTGACAATACCGCAGGATATATAGTATAATCGAATAGTTATAATAATTATGCGCATTATGTATGCGCGCGTTAAGGAGAAAAAATGGAACAAGAATACACCTTAAAGCAGTATTGCGTTTACGTTTTGAGAAAATGGTTCGTAATTTTAGGCGTTGCTATTATCGGTATCGTGCTCGGCGCGCTTATGGGCGTTACGAAAAAGCCTGATTATACCGTTGAAATGTACGAAAGTTTCGTAAGGTTTAACCTCGAAGAATACATTGATTACAAGACTGATGGTCAGGGTATTAAGGTTGAGGGCGAGCAAAGTACCTATTCGAACACTTTGGTACAAATGGTAGAAGAGATTACCGATTCTTCGCTTGAGTCCGTTGTTTATAATTCCGTTAAAGACGGATATAAAAATACGAAGGCTACTACCGAAAAGAAAAAATCGGACGAGTTTTTCGCTAACCTTAACGCGGAGAAAAACGGATATCAAGCAATCTTAAGGTTTGCTTACCGCATAAAGTCTGACGAGGATAGAGCGTTCGCTAAAAGAGTAATCGACGTGTATAGAGAAAAGGCTGAAGAGCGTATTATTGCTGGACACGACGTTGACGTGACTAAGCCCCACGCTGATTTCTTCTCGTCGTGCGACGCGCATATCAACCATAATACCGCTGAACTAGCGTGGGTAGAAAAAGTTGACGAGGAAGGCTCTATGATAACTTCTGCGCTACTAGGCGGAGTAATCGGAGCGGTAATCGGTGTAGTTGCCGTGCTTGGTATGTTCATCTTCGATAAAAAGATTAAGTCGGCATTCGTAATCGCGCCTCAAGATATGGGCGGAGTTCTTTACTCTGGAAAAGGCGGACTTTGCGCTGACGCTACGGTAAAGACCGCTGGTAAAATTTGCGCAGGCGGATACAAAAAGGTGCTCGTATTTACTTGCGCGCCCGTTGACTGCGCGAAAGAGTTCGAGACTTTACTTCGTCAAAAACTTGCCGAGTTTGGTAACGCCGAAGTAGAAATCACCTCTTATGACAATACTGGAAAGGGCGAAATCGCTTACAAATGTTCTTCTTACGACGCAGTAGTCGCCGTAGTTGACCACGGCGTTGTTTCCGCTAATCAGTTCGTTAAAACGCTTGAAGATATTAAGGGAGCGAATACCGAATATCTTGGAGCGGTTATATACAATACCAACGCAAGTTATCTTGACTAAACGAAAAAAAGGAAGAAGTTATGGCTAAAGAAGAAAACGGTAACAATCAAACGAATAAGAGAAAGCGTTGGCGCGCAATCGCAATCACTTGTCTAATCGACTGCTTACTTGCCTCGCTTGCGTTCTTTATTTCGAGAACGATATTGTTCTTTAGAATCCCAGAACCACCGGGATATTCGCAAAACGAGGTTATGATAGGCGTAATATCGGTAGTAGTCTTACTTGCTATGCTTGTTATTTGCGACTGTTATAACGTAATTTGGAAATACGCGGGCAGAGTGGAGTTCCTTAAATTCTTGTTTGCGTATATATCCACTTTCTTTATTTTACTGCTCGTCAAAATTATTTTACAAGTAGTAGTCGGTACGCAAGTTTGGATTCCGCTAATTATAATTTTCTTGCTATTTAGCGCAATACTTAGTGGAGCAATCAGATTTTTCTATAGCATACTCCATTATTTGCGCCACGTTCGTTTTTGGGTGGACGAGAAATCGTTGCAAGGCGCAAAGCGCACGATAGTAATCGGCGCAGGATATACCGGTGCGCTCGTTATTAACCGTTGTATCAACAACCCGAGCGAGGGTTATTATCCCGTTGCAATCCTAGACGACGATATTGAAAAGCACAACAAGAGAGTATATGGAATTATGGTTGAGGGCGAGATTGAAAGTTTGCCCGAGTGCGTAAAAAAGCATAACGCCGAGGCGTTCATTATCGCAATTTCGTCGGTAACGAAATCACAACTTCGCAGAATTTACAATATTTGCGCACCCTTTAACCTTCCTATCAAAATGATGTCCGGCTTGTCCGACGCATCCGTTGCTACCGAGAACGTAAAATCTTTCCGTGATATCAAGATTGAAGAGTTGCTTGGTCGTGATGAGTTCCAAGTAAAACAAGAACTTATGGACGTTTCGGTAAGGGATAAGGTCGTTATGGTAACGGGCGGAGCGGGCTCAATCGGTTCTGAACTATGCCGTCAAGCGCTTAACTTCGGTTGTAAGCACCTTATTATCTTTGATAATCACGAGAACGGAATGTTCTTTTTGAACCAAGAATTTGCGCAAAAGTACGACACGAGTAGATATACGCTCGTTATGGGTACGGTTAGAGAGCGTGACAAGATTGAAGAAACGCTTGCTTTGTATAAGCCCGAAGTAATCTTCCACGCGGCAGCGTACAAGCACGTTCCTATGATGGAGATTTCGGCAACCGAGGCTATTAAGAATAACGTTATGGGTACTCTTAACGTAATCGAGTGTGCAGAAAAAGCGGGCGTTAAGAAATTCGTGCTAATTTCCACCGATAAGGCGGTAAATCCCTCCAACATTATGGGCGCAAGTAAGCGTATTGCCGAAATGGTAATCGAGACTCGTGGTAAAACTTTTAATATGAATATGGCGGCTGTTCGTTTTGGTAACGTGCTTGGCTCTAATGGTAGCGTAATTCCTATTTTCTTAGAGCAGATTAAAAACGGTGGACCGATTACGCTTACGGACAGAGATATCAAGCGTTACTTTATGTCTATTCCCGAGGCTGTAAGACTAGTTCTTCAAACGGGTGCGTTTGCCGATAACGGAGAAATCTTCGTTCTCGATATGGGCGAGCCGGTATATATTTACGACCTAGCGTGCGACCTAATTCGTATCAACGGTCTAGTGCCCGAGCAGGATATCGAGATTAAGGTAACGGGATTGCGTCCCGGTGAGAAAATGTTCGAAGAACTCCGTTACGATACCGAGGCGGTTGACACTACCGCTCACGAAGGCGTATTCGTAAACAAACTTGAAGATATTGATATCGACGATTTTAATAAAAAACTTAAAAAACTTATGGATTATGCGCTCGACGAGGACGTAGAGAATACCACGAAAATGATATTTACTATCGTTCCGAGCGAATACAGAAAATAAGGAACGGCATTAATGGAAATTTGGCAGGCAATAATTTTAGGAATAACGCAAGGACTAGGCGAATTTTTGCCTATCTCTTCGAGCGGACATCTCGTTTTAGTACGGGAATTGTTTGGCATAGAAGGAGACTATATGTTCTTCGATATTATGATGCATATCGGAACGCTAGGCGCTGTTGCGGTAGTATTTTTTAAGGACTTGCTTGCTCTATTTAAGCCCCCGTTTAGAACGCTTTTACTGCTTGCGCTAGCGAGCGTTCCGGCAGGACTCGTCGGAATTTTTGCAAACGATTATATTTCCGCCTTTTTCGAGAGTGGAAAATATTTGTGCTTTTTCTTTCTAGCCACGGCAGGGCTTATGTTTTTGACGGAGTATTTGTCAAAGCGAACTAAAGAAACTAAACCGCTAGGTGTAAAAACGGCAATCGCTATGGGACTTATGCAAGGCGTGGGCGTTTTTCCGGGAATATCGCGTAGCGGAAGTACGATTTTCGGAGGAACGGTTGCTAAAGGCGATAGAACGGAGATAGCAAAGTTCTCGTTTATGATGTCTATTCCGCCTATTTTGGGCTCGTTAGTTCTCGAACTTTTCGACCTTGAGGTCGTTGCGATTGACTGGGGTTGTGTAATCGTAGGTACGATTACCTCGTTTATTAGCGGTTTCTTGGCGATTAAGTTTATGATGCGAATTATATCCAAAGCAAACTATAAATGGTTTGGTTTATACCTCGTAGTCGTTGCAATTTTGACCTTTATTTTCTTGTTTTTAGGAGTATAAATGCTCGAGAGGATATACAACAATAAAATCGTAGCAAAATTTCGTTCGCTCGTAGATGGGAAACTTTTTCCCGTTTTCGTGGGAGCGTTTATTTTGCTTTTTTATTTATTAAAGTGGCATATTCCGGCTCTTGCCGTGCTAGCGTTTATCGTTTCGCTAATTTTATTATGCTGTAAAGATATTCGCCCGGCGCTATCTCCCGTAATGCTGGCGCACCTAGTACTATGCCACTACTATCCAGAAATAGGCCGAGCGTCTTACCTTAAAACTTCTTCGATAATCGTTTACGCCATTATGGGTAGTTTGGTTATCTCGTCGCTTGCGTTTAACCTGCTTGCGTATCGAAAACAAAGAAAACTACAAAAGAGTAAACTTTTTACTGGCTTAGCGGTAATGTGTTGCGCTTTTCTTTTGGGCGGAGCGTTTTCGGGTTACTACGGAATTTATAATTTCTCGACGGGCATAGTGTTTACGCTTGCTTATCTCGTAGCGTACCTAGTATTCTTCGTCGCTATGGAGCACCGAGAGGATAATCTTCGTTATATCGCGCTCGTTTGTTGCGTGTCTGCAAGCGTAGTCGTTTGTCAAATTGCGCATATCTATATCGTTAAGTTTGAAAGTGGTATGGCGCTTGGCGACGGTTGGAAATCTAGCATAGTTGCCGGCTGGGGAATAAGCAATACGCTTGGCGAATTCCTCGCTATGTTTATGCCGTCCGTATTCTATCTTATATATAAAGAAAAAAGAGGATATTTCTATTATATTCTTGCAGTAATAATGTTCGTCGCTATGTACTTAACGCTTTGCCGTGCAGCGCTAATCTTCGGCGGACTTGCGTTCGTGGTTGGCGCGGTCGTAAACTGTTTTAAGGGTAAAAATAGGAAAATCAATACGATAATAGCGATTTCTATTTTCGTTATCGGTACGGCGCTGATAATCTTGGAATTAACTTCGGGACTATTCGATAAAATGCTTGCGTTCTTCTCGCAAACGGGAATTGACGATAGAGGGCGTTTCTTTATATGGAAAGAGTGGATTCGCCTTTGGAAAGAAGAGCCTATGCTTGGCGTAGGATTTAGAGCGTACCGTATCGTTTATCCCGACGCGTACGCAATCAACGCGCACAACACGATTATCCAAATGCTCGCAGGAACGGGTATTATGGGATTAGTTCTTTATATCTATCACAGAGTAGAGACCGTAAAATTGTTCGTGAAAAAGCCCACGATTGACCGTCTTTTCGGTGGCGGACTTGCTTTGGTCGGCGTTCTAGTATCTTTTCTAGACCCGTTGTTTTTTAGAATGTATTTCGCTTTCTACTATTCGTTGACTTTGCTCACGGTAGAAAAATCGTTACTTTACGACGAGCAAAAAGAGAATAAATCGGACGACGACGAACGAAAAGAATAAAATAATCGAACCATTTAAAAAAAGCCTTCATATATGATATGGAGGTTTTTTATTTTGGAGGGGTTATGGTAATAGCATTGTTTTACGGCGGAAAATCTAGCGAACACGAGGTTAGCGTTTGTACGGGCAGACAGATTTACGAACTAATTAAAGAACATACGGTAATTCCTATTTATATAAATAGCGAGGGAAAATGGATTGCCGTTGACGATATTTCTACTAGGACGGGAAAATCGATAAGCATAACTCCGGGGTGTGATACTCTTAAAATCGGACGGCTAAAAAAAGTTCGTCCCGACGTGGCGGTGCTTTGCGTTCACGGAGCGGGAGGAGAGGACGGAAGTTTACAAGGAATTTTGCAGTCGTGCAATATTGCTTACACGGGGAGCGGAATTACGGCGTCGGCAATCGGGCTAGACAAAGGCGTAAGCAAAAAACTTTTTGCCTCGGCATCACTTCCCGTAATCGACTACTTTTTGGTAAGCAAGTCGGAGTTCGACGGTAAACTTGCGTCGATAAAGAAGAAGGCGAAAACGCTAGGTTTTCCGCTAATCGTAAAACCGTTGCATTTAGGAAGTAGTATCGGAGTAAGTAAGGTGGTAAGCGAGAGTGAATTTTTGACCGCCCTTTCCGTTGCGTTTGCGTGGGACGACGGCGCAATCGTTGAAAAGGCGATAGAGAATTTTACCGAACTTAATTGCGCCGTGCTTTGCGGAAAGGCAAGCGAGGTCGAAAAGCCTGCCCGTATGGACGAAATACTCTCGTACGCCGACAAGTACGAGCGTGGAGCGTTTAAGGGTATGGGCAGAGAATTTCCCGCAAAAATTACCGAAAAGATAAAAAAAACGGTGCAAGAATACGCGGTTACCGCTTATAATGCGATAGGAGCGAGCGGAATAGCGAGGGTGGATTTTATTCTCAACGACGATAGCGGAGAGTTGTTCGTAAACGAAATAAACACTATTCCGGGCTCGCTCGCACTTTATATGTTCGGAGGCGCAACGGGGGTAGGAAAGAGCGGATATTTGAGTGGAGAAGCGCTAGGCGCGGTGATTGCGCAAGCGAAAGCGGAAAAAGCGGAGCGCGACGGGCGAAAATATCACTTCGAGCAAGTTCAAAATAATTGACGGGCTAGCGTAATAATGATATAATAGTTGCGAAAGAAAAATTTAAGGAGAAGTGACTATGGCTAAAATCAAATATAATACGCCTATCGTAGAAATGCAAGGCGACGAAATGACCAGAATACTTTGGGACTGGATTAAAGAAATCCTTATCGAACCTTTCGTTGAACTTAACACCGAGTTTTACGACCTTGGACTTCCTTACCGTGAGGAGACGAAAGACCAAGTAACTCGCGACGCAGCGGAGGCGATTAAGAAATACCGCGTAGGCGTTAAGTGTGCTACGATTACCCCCAACGCTCAAAGAGTAGAGGAGTATAATCTTTCTCAAATGTGGCTTTCTCCTAACGGTACGATTAGAGCGGTGCTTGACGGAACTGTATTCCGTGCGCCCGTGCTAGTTGACGGAATTAAGCCTTACGTTCCCACCTGGACGAAACCTATTACGATTGCTCGTCACGCATACGGCGACGTGTATAAAAATAGCGAAATGAGAGTTGACGGTCCTGCTACGGCTGAACTTTGCGTTACTTATCCCGACGGTAGAGTAGAAAAGAAAAAGATTTTCGACTTTAAGAGCGCAGGTATTATTCAGGGCATTCACAACGTTGACGCATCTATCAGTTCGTTTGCTCGTTCGTGCTTTAACTACGCACTTTCCACCAAACAAAACGTTTGGTTTGCTACGAAAGATACCATTTCTAAGACTTACGACCATCGTTTTAAGGATATCTTTGCCGAGATTTACGCAAACGAATACAAAGAGAAGTTCGACGAGGCTGGTATTTGGTACGACTACACGCTTATCGACGATTCAGTAGCAAGAATCGTTAGAAGTGAAGGCGGATTTATTTGGGCGCTTAAAAACTACGACGGCGACGTAATGAGCGATATGGTGGCAACCGCTTACGGCTCGCTCGCTATGATGACTAGCGTTCTCGTTTCTCCCGACGGAAACTACGAGTACGAGGCTGCTCACGGCACGGTAACTCGTCACTACTACAAGCACCTTAAAGGCGAAGAGACTTCTACTAACTCCGTAGCGACCATTTTCGCTTGGACGGGCGCTCTTCGTAAGCGTGGCGAACTAGAGGAAAACGCTGAACTCGTAGCGTTTGCCGATAAACTCGAAAAAGCAACGCTTGAAACGATTGAAAGCGGTTATATGACGAAAGACCTCGTTGGACTTTTCCATCGTGACGGCGTAGAAATTAAGCCTCAATCTTCTCGTCAGTTCCTCGAAAAAATCGCAGAAAGACTTTAATTTGATAAACAAAAAAACCGTTTTGGATTGTTCCCAAGACGGTTTTTTTATTTTCTTATAACTTATATTTTTTTACAAATTCCTAGAAGGAGAAATTTGACTAATAAATAATGCGCTACGCTTTTGCAAAAACAAAGGTGTAGCGCATTTTATTTTTTTAAAGTATTTGCGTTTTTTTAATTTCATACTGTCCCGAAATGGAAAATGCTAGCCTCGAAAAATATTTAAAATTTTTGTAAACAAATTCGTAATAGTGACAGACAGTTGTCACTAAAAATGCGATATATTATGCGTACAATCAAGGTTACGGGCTGGCGACCTAACTGAAAAGGAGAATAATATGAAATACTGGATTTTGCTCGTGTTTAGGCTTTTAACGGGGCTAGACAAGCGCATCGAAAGGTGCGATAAGGTTATCGAGCGTATTGCCCTTTCTCCGTTTGGTGATACAATGGCGCAATACGAAGAGATACTTTCGCAAATGAATAAAAAGAATAAACTGATTAACTTAAAGGTGATGAGCGAGCGCATAAAGAGTGCGCTTGCAACCGAGGACTATTTTTTGTTATGCAAGTACGCGTCGGGCGTACCCGTAAAAGAACTTTCGCTCTCGTTTACGGTAAAGAAAGGCGCGCTTTACAAACGACTTAATAAGATTTTCGTCATAGCCGAGCGGACGCTTGCTAAGGACGGTTTTACGGAAGAGGCGTTGGAGCGAGAGTACGCTGAGTTCCCGTTTATCATAACGCAACTAGTTAGGCTTAAAAGACGCTAATCTTCTCGTTCCTTTCGCTCACGGAACAAAAGGTACGTGATAATGACGACGGGAATACATAGTGCGATAATGATTATAACCTCCTTAGAAACGGGGAGAATAAGCGTTTGCGGTTTTTCTTTTTCGATATTATTTGGCTGTTCCTCTTTTGGGAGCGGTTCGATTAGGTTTGGTTCAATCGGCTCGGCAAAAGCGTAGAGCGAATAGATGTAGCCGTGTCGTTTTTGTCCGTCGGCGTCGTAAAAACGCACGAAATACCACTCGTTACCAACTAGCGGGAATTGAGGTTCGCCTTCTATCGAGCCGTAGTAATAAAGCGTTTGACCGCTTGGAAAGACGGCTAGGATATTATCTTCCTTGCTAGTTGGGGAAGAACGAATATTGACGCTATGCCCGTCGTTAGAAACGGTAAGGGTTGCCGATTCGTGGTGTTTATACTTTGGTTCATAATCGACTTTGGTTAAGTCTTTTTTCGCCATAAAGCCGTCGATATCGAGATAAGAAACTTTTTGGTACGGCTCGTCGCTACCCAAAAGAGAAACGAAATAATTTTGTGGAAGAGAGGTAATAGGTTTAAGGTCGTCGCCAAGCAAAACAGCACCCTCGCCGATAAGAGCGTACGAGAGCGTATTTGCGCTAGCGATATTAATGCAAGGGGAAAGGAGTAATAACGCAAGCAGTAATGCGATTTTGCGGTATATTTTCATACTGCCATTTTACACTACTATTTTGCGTGTAAAAACGAAAAATGCGCCGAAAAACCACTAAAAAAGAGGAAAAAATGGACGAGAAAGAAATTATTACTAAAATACGAAGACTTGAACGGCGAGAAAAAACCCTTGCAAGGAATAACCGAATATTTAAGTATAACACGGGGGATAAAATCCACGAAAAACAACTCGCTTTTCACAAATGCCAAAAGCGTAATCGCTGGGTGTTCGGCGGAAATCGTAGCGGTAAAACGGAGTGCGGAGCGGTGGAAACGGTGTGGCGGGCAAGAGGTATTCATCCGTACAGGGAAAACCGTGACGGCGTTAGGGGGTGGGTAGTATCCCTCTCTCGTGAAGTTCAGCGCGACGTAGCGCAAAGGAAAATACTTTATTATCTTAACCCCGAGTGGATAGCGGATATCGTTATGACGCAAGGCAAGGTGGGCAATCCCGAGGGAGGCGTGATTGACTATATTGCCGTAAGAAATGTCTTTGGTGGAATAAGCGTTATAAGTTTTAAGTCGGTTGAAATGGGGCGTGAGAAATTCCAAGGTGAATCGCTCGACTTCGTTTGGTTTGACGAAGAACCGCCTGCCGATATTTATAACGAGTGCAAAATGAGGCTAGTGGATAGAAAAGGCGATATGTACGGCACTATGACGCCCCTTAAAGGCATAACTTTCGTTTATAATCGCATTTATCTAAACGAGAACGGCGACGACGAAATTTGGCATATTTTTATGGAGTGGAAAGATAATCCTTACCTTGACCCAGACGAGATAAATTCCGTTTCCGCCTCAATGACGAAAGAGGAACTCGAAGTGCGTAGGTACGGAAAATTCGTATCGGCAAAAGGCTTAGTGTACCCTGAGTTCGACGAGAGCGTACACGTTATCGAGCCGTTCAAAGTTCCCAAGGAGTGGTACGATAATATTTCAATCGACCCGGGACTTAATAATCCGCTGTCTTGTCATTTTTACGCCACCGACGGCGACGGCACGATATTCGTTATTGCCGAACATTACGAGCAAGGCAAGAGCGTAGCGTATCACGCCGAGAAGATAAAGGAAATCGCTCGTAATCTTGATTGGCACACCTCTTTCGGCGGAAAACTGTCCGCGCTAATAGACTCTGCCGCCAGCCAGAGAACGCTAGCGTCCAGTAAAAGCGTCGCCGAACTGTTTTGCGACGAGGGAATAGTAGTAAATACGAGAGTAAATAAGGATATGTTCAGCGGAATAAATAGGGTAAAAGAGTACTTAAAGCCCATATCAAGTCCCGATAAACCTCGTCTTTATATATTTTCTTCGTGCGTAAACCTAATTCGAGAGATAAAGGGGTACTGGTGGGGCGAGGGCGATATTCCTAAAAAGCGCGACGACCACGCTTTAGACGAACTTAGATACTTTATTATGTCGCGCCCCGAACCGTATATTCCCGCGCGAGAAAAGAGCGAGATTGCGCTAGATAAGGAAAGACTTATAAGGAGGATAGGCAGGAGGAAATCGTGGAATTAAACGGCGCAGTGCTTGACGCGGTAAGAAAGAAAGCAATCGGGTACGAAAGCCGAGAGATAGCCGAAGAATATTCGGTGGTTGACGGCGTGGAAACGCTAGTAAAACGAAAGATTAGCATAAAAGAAAATCCACCCGATATTACCGCGCTAAAAATGTTGCTTGAACTCACTCCGAGCGAGGAGAATTTGAGCGAGAGCGAACTAAAGCAAGAAAAATTAAGACTTATAAAACTTCTTTTGGAGGAAGAAAATGGAACTAATCAAAGCAAAAACTCCGGCAAAGTGCGAGGTAGGCGCGTGTAAAAACAAAGCGAGCCACACTCTGAAACTGTCGAAATCGGGGATTAAGAGTTCGATTAATCTTTGCTTGGAGTGTATGAAAAAACTGTATGGCGTTATGCTTGCCGAGTTCGTGCCTAAAAGTATTGAAACGGCAAAGCCGAAACGAAAGGAGGAGAGAGTTGAACAAGCAATTTATTGAAGAAATAGTAGCCGAAGTCCGCGCCGATTATGAGCGACGCGGTGCAGAAAGACGGCAGTTTGAGGCTCAATGGCAACTCAATACGAATTTCGTTATAGGAAATCAATATTGCAAAATAGGTGTCAAAGGCGACGTCGAGGATGCCGAGCGAGATTATTTTTGGCAAGAGCGAGAGGTCTATAATCACCTTGCAACAATCGTCGAAACTAGGCTTGCTAAACTTGGTAGGATTCGCCCGTCTATGTCCGTTTTGCCCTCGTCCAACGACGACGAGGACGTAAAGACGGCAAAAGCGTCGGGGAAAATCTTAAAAGCGGTTTGTTCTAAACTCGGTATGGACGAACTAATCAAAAAAGCGACTATGTGGTCGGAACTAACTGGTTGCGCTTTTTATAAGATTAGTTGGTCGGACGACTTGGGTAAAACGGTGGGCGAAATTGACGGGAAAAGGGTGAAGGAGGGCGAAGTTTGCGTTTCGGTTTGTCCGCCTTACGAGATTTATCCCGACAGTTTAATCAATCAGTCGATTTCCGAGTGCCGTTCGATTATACACGCCAAAGCAGTATCGGTTGAGGACGTGAAAAGAGTTTGGGGCGTAAGCGTTGCGCCCGAGGATACGGACGTAATTTCGCTTGAAAACATAGCCGTAACGGGTGGTATGGGGCTTGTTACCGCCGTATCGAAAATGGGCAGAGAAAAGCGTGACGGTCATATTATCGTTATTGAAAGATATACCCGTCCCACGGCGGAAAAGCCGAACGGAGAGTTGGTAATTATCGCAGGCAAAGAACTTCTTTATTACGGCGACCTTCCGTACGAAAACGGAACGGACGGCGAAAGAGAATTGCCTTTCGTTCGTCAAGACTGCATATCAAGAGCAGGGTGCTTTTACGGAACGAGTATGGTAGAGCGTACTATTCCTATTCAGCGCGCGTACAACGCCGTTAAAAACAGAAAACACGAGTTCTTAAACAGGATTGCTATGGGCGTGCTTTGCGTCGAGGACGGTTCGGTTGATACCGACAACCTCGAAAGCGAAGGACTATCGCCGGGTAAAATTCTGGTTTACCGTCAAGGCGCGGATAAACCGACGCTCTTAAACCCCGGTTCGGTGCCCTCTGATTTTACGGTAGAGGAACAACGACTTTTAAGCGAGTTTATTGACGTGAGTGGAATAAGCGAGATTATGCGGTCGTCGTCCGTGCCTAGCACCGTTACTAGCGGACGAGCAATTCAAATGCTAGTAGAACAAGACGACACTAGACTTTCGGTAACGGCGGACAATATTCGTAGAGCGGTCAAGACGGTGGCTAAACATATATTGAGGCTATATCGACAGTTCGCCCTCTCACCGAGAATTGCCCGTTTCGTGGGCGAGGAAGGCGAGGTAGAAACGCTGTCGTTTATGGGTAGTGACCTTGGTAGCGAGGATATCGTATTCGATACCGAAAACGAACTTTCGCAAACGACGGCTAGCAAGCAAAGTTTAACTTTCGACTTGCTAAACGCAGGACTACTTCACGACGAGAACGGAAAGTTGAGCGATACCGTAAGGCGCAAAATTTTAGAGAGTTTCGGTTACGGTGGATACGAGCGAGTTTACGATATTGCGTCTTTGCACTCAGCAAGAGCGGAAAGGGAAAACGCTAATATTTTAGGCGCGGAGGTTTCGGAAGTTGACGACCACGAACTTCATATCGCCGAGCATACTAAATATTTCCTTTCGTCCGATTTTGCCGAGATGGTTAAAAAGGAGCAGGGCGTTAAAGAAACGCTACTAGCCCACATTAGACAGCACAAGAATTTTCAAAAGATTGAAAGTGAAATGAAAGGAGAAATATGATGAAAAACGCGCAAGAGAATAACGAAAAGCAAGCGCGAATTAGTGCGTTTAGAACGCTAAAAGACAAGATTGCCACACTAATTAGCGAGAACGAGGCGGTCAAGCAGGAGAACGAGGCGGTCAAGCAGGAGAACGAAACGCTACGACAAACCGTTTTGTCGCTTGAAAGCGCTACGCCCGATTACGAGGCAATCGCATCCGACCCGCAGTTTATCGAGCGATACGCAACGGCAAGCGAATTGCTTAACGCAAAAATTATCGAAAATTATCTTAAAGGGCTTTCGGCAAAAAGGGGAGTAAGCGTACTCTCAACCGGAGTTGGCGCTACGCCACTAACGCCACACCGAAAGCCCAAAAGCCTAGCCGAGGCTAAAAAATTGGCAGACATTTTAATTAAAGGATAAAGGAGAAAAAACTAATGGTAACAATTAATAATGCTGAAAACGCGCTTAAAACAGTGTACCTAGGAGCAGTAACTGAACTTCTTAACACCAAGGCAAATCCGTTGCTTTCTAAAATCGAACAAACGGCGACGGACGTATGGGGAAAAGAGGTTCGCACCGCTGCAAGAGTGGGAATTAACGGAGGTATCGGCGCAGGCGACGAGGCTGGCGCGCTCCCCGGAGCGTACGGCTCGAACTATATTCAGTTCGTATCGACGCTTAAAAACCTTTACGGTCAAATCGAGATTTCGGACAAGGCGATTAGAGCGTCCGCAGACGGAAGAGGAGCGTTTACCGACCTTCTTAATAGCGAACTAGAGAGTTTGCTTTCGGCGTCTAAGTTCAACCTCGGCAGAATGCTTTACGGCGACGGCTCGGGTAAACTTTGTACGATTGACGCGCACGTTAACGCGCAGTATCCCGTGTCCGACACTCGAAATCTAATCGAGGGAATGGTGGTAGATATCTATTCTGCGAGCGGTAGTTTGCTTACTAGCGGAATTAGAATTGCATACGTTGACAGAGACAACAACTTCGTAACGTTTGCAAGTTCGCCTGTTTCCGTAGTTACTGACGGTAGCGTAATGTACGTTCAAGGCAGTAAGGACAAAGAAATTACCGGTCTTGGCGCAATTTTTGACCCGACCAAGCCTCTTTACGGTCTTGACCGAGAGGCGTATCCCTTCCTCGCGCCTTACACTAAGTCGGTGGACGGAACGCTCGACGAACTTACTATACAGCAAACGATTGATAGACTAGAGTACAACTCTAACTCTGCCGTTGACTTTATCGCAGTATCCAAAGAGGCAAAGTACGCTTACCAAAATTATATGAAAGAGTTCAAGCGTAATATTGACCTTATGGAACTAGCGGGCGGATATAAGACTATGTCTTACAACGGAATTCCTATCGTTTACGACAGATTTATCGAGAGCGGAGCAATGTACTTGCTCGATACTACGGCGTTTAAGTTGCATCAACTTTGCGACTGGAGATATTTAGAGAACGAGAACGGCAAGATTTTACGCCAAACGCAGGGTAAACCCACTTATACGGCAACGCTCGTTAAGTATTGCGACCTTATTTGCTCTCGTCCTAACGGTCAAGCAAAGTTGACGGGAATTAAGGCTAACTAATGATAGGGCTCGGCTACGAAGTAGTCGGCGACCTTTTCGGCGTGGCGGATAGAATTAAAGAGATAGATAGCGATTATTTTATCTTTTATTCTTACCGCCATCGTCGATTTGAGGTGCATTCCCGCGCGCAAAAGGGGAGTACGCTTTGTCTCGTTCTCCCTTACGATAGATTAGACGAGCGCACGGTACGGCTCGTTAGGAAAACGCGCGTGGAAAACGCTCGTAGGCTCTTTCTAGAAATGGAAGAAGAAAACGAGCGTAAACGCCGAGACGAACTTAAAAATGCAATACGTGATGCGGAAAATCGTACCGAAAATATACTTTCCGCACTATAAGGAGAAGAAATGAAACTAAAAGACGCGATATATTATTCGGCTATGTTTCTCCGTTTAGACGAGGTTTGTAGAGCGCTCGAGACGGGAGAGGGTAACGAGGAAACGGACAAGGAAATCAACCGACTAGTCCGTATCGCAAACCTTGTTATTAGCGAAACGGCACGAGAATATTTGCCCCTTAAAACGAAAGAAAAAATTACGGTGGGAGAAGACGGTATGAAATATTCCGCTCTTAAAAAGCGTTGCGCTGACGTGTTCAGCGTAAGCGACGGGCTAGGCAGAAGCGTACCTATTAAATGCTACTTCGATTTTTTCACTTTGCCAAAGCCGGGCGAGTACGAAATTACTTATTCGTTCGTTCCCGAAGAAATGACTTTAGACGGCGAGTGCGACCTTGGTAAACTGTGTGAACGAGTTTTAGCGTACGGGATTTGCGCGGAGTATAGCATAATTTCGGGCGAGGCTAACGACGCCGTACTTTGGGACGGGCGATACAAGGATGCTTTGGCTATGCTTTGGGGCGATAAGTACGAAAAAAGGGTGGCGAAACGCAAATGGCTATAAAGAGAAACTACATAAAGGCTAGCCATAAAAAATATTCTAAGTTTACCTTGCCCGATTTTTCATCTGGTTTTGACTTAACTAAAGACGAAAGCGTGCTCTCGCCTGCGATTGCAAAAGAGTGTTATAACTTCGATTTTTCGTCGGGTACGCTCAAAGACGGTTACGGCGTTAGAGCAAAGGCGTTATTCGAGGGGATAAAAGTGCTTTCGCTATATTCGTATCGCCGTTACGACGGGGCGTGGAAAGAGTATTTGCTTTGCTACGCCGACGACGGAGCGGTGTATTATACGCAAGACGGCGATAGCGAGGTTACGGCTTTGGGCGGAATTTCGCTTAAAAGCAAGCCCTCGTTTATATCGTATAGGCTTAACGGTGAGGACGTCGTCTTTATTTGTTCGCCCTTGGACGGAATGTTCGTTTGGAACGGCACGGGCGAGGCTTACAAGGTGGACAACGCGCCACATATAACCTCGATGGCTTTGCACGGCGAGAGATTGTTCGTAACGGTTGACGGCGAAAAAAACTCCGTTTGGTTTTCGGACGACCTAGACCCGACTAACTGGGATTCGTCGCTCTCGGGCGGAGGTTTTATCCAACTAATCGACGAGCGAGGAAGTCTAAACAGAGTAATAAGTTATCTAGGTTACGTTTACGTTTTTCGTGATTACGGCATAACGCGAATATCCGCTCTTGGACTTCAATCCGATTTTTCGGTGAGCAACCTATTCGTTTCGGGAGGAAAGATTTATCCCGACACCGTTGCGCTTTGCGGAGACACGGTAATATTCCTCTCTGAGGACGGATTGTACGCTTTCGACGGCGTATCGACGACGAAAATTCTAAAAAATATTTCGCCGTTATTCGAGATTAAGGATAGCGCGCACGCAAGTTACGGTCAAGGCAAGTACTACCTTTCGTTTGGACTTCGTGGCGACGAGCAGGAAAGCGAAACGAATAACGCAATGCTCGTTTTGGATTTAAGTAGCGGTGCGTATTCGCTAACTCGAGGCGTTTCGCTTATCGGTTTTTATCCGCTTGGCGGAGAAATGACTGCGGTTACGGAGGACGGAAAAATAGGGGTGGTGGATAAATGCGGTAACGCTTTTTCGTCGTCGCTTAAAAAGAAGTGGTCGATACCAAAAACGACTATCGGCGACGAGCGAATAAAAATCGTTCGTGAAATTTATATCACTACGAAAAAGAAGATTTCCATTATTTTGCGCTCCGACGAGAGCGAAAAGGTAATTGAGATTGAGGGAGATGCTAGCCCGCAAAGAATTAAGACTTTTTTCGAGGCAAGACGAGTGGGCGTTGACATAGTCTCGTTCGAGACGGGAAACGATATTTCTCGTCCAACCGTTTGCTTTACGGTAAGGCGAATTTAACGGGAGGCTGATATGGACTACGGAAAACTGGCTTATATTAAAGCGGAGGAAATGGAAAGTAGGTTAGCCTCGCTTTTTTCGTCAACGCAAACGGGTAGCGCCGTTTATTCCGCCTCGCCTCTTTTTGATTTTACTACGGGGGAGTACTACTTAACTTCGACTACGGGTAACGGCAAAGTTACGCTGTTTTGTACGGCAACGCTCCGTGGCGACGGAGAAACTACGGGCAAACTCGAACTTAAAATAAACGGACTTACTTTGGTGGAAAAAGAAGTTTCGCTTTCTACCGGCGAGAGTAAGGAGTTTACGCTGATAGGTATAGTCAATCTTTATTCGCCGTCCAGCGTTTCACTAGCGAGTAACGCTAACGCAACGCTGACTAGAACTCAAATTCTCGTTAGCGGTAACGGAGTTAAGGCGTCGATTAGCGGAGCAAACGCATCAGTTGATAAGTCTAACGGCGGAAAGTGGGCGATAGCGGATAGTAAAGACAATAACGTGTGCGTAAGACTTTTTAGCGAGGAAACGGGCGAATTTTCGGAAGATTACTATTTTGGCGCAGGTAGTAGCGTTTCGCTATGCAAAGGAGCAAGCGGATTCGTTCTTGGTTTTTGCGACGAGCGAGCAAACGCTTTCGTCGTTTTCCTTTCCGAAGAATTGCAAGAGCAAAAGAGATTACCGCTTACTATGGGCGCGGAAAAGATTGCGGTAGGCAATACCGAAGACGGATATATTTGCGCCGTAATAAAAGAGGGTGGAGTAGAGTGTTTCATTTTCGACGACGATACGCTTTGTTCTATGGAAATCGAGGTGGAAAGACCGAGTTTAGCGACGAGCATAGACTTCGTTAAGAATTCGAGCGAGCCTACTTTGGTTATAACTACGCCCGAGCAAAGTTATATTAAAGTTGTGGCGAAAGAGAACAAAATACTCGACGCCGTAATACTTAATTGCGTCGTGTCAATTCCCGTTTCGGCATAGACAAAGGAGAAATAATGAACGAAATTAAACTAATAAATACTTTTACCGTTAAAAGCGGAGAAGAAATTTTCGTCACGCACAACGCGCTTTTCGACGTAACCGAGGCTCTCTTTTTGGGCAAGGAATTTACTAAATATATCGTTTTAGGTAAAGGAAATTCGGTTGAACAAAGAATAGAAAATAAGATTTGCGTACTTCCTACCGTTCGAGGCGAGTATAATTCCGACTCAACTAGAGGGGATGTTTTCGCTACCTTTTCGGTGCGAATTACGGGCGGAGAACTCGGCGACGGCGAAGAGATTAGTGCCGTAGCGCTTTGCTCTGATTACGAGGGCGAAGAACTTACTAACTACGCAACCTTTCCTACGCCTATAAAAAAGGAAAGCGGAAAGGATATTTACATAAGCGCGTGTTTACGCTTTGCCTTTACGGGCGAGCAAGTATGTTTAACCGCAGGCGACAACGAACTAGTGCGAGCGTTTTTAGGACTTACTCCGTTTAAGGATGCAACTTTTGAAATAGGTTACGGCTGGAACTTTCATCCTAATATCGTAATGCCGAGAGGAACGGAACTGATAATCAAAAAAGCGGTGGTAACGCCTACGCTAGAAAACGGCGTAATAACCTTTGCCTCGCAGTTTTCAGCGTCGCCTTACGAAATCGTTTTGCTTATGAACGGCAAAGTGGTAATTCGCTCTTTCTATAAGAGCGGACTAGAAGTAAAAACTGCGACTTCGCAGGTGAGGTCAAACCGAACTTTTGAAATTCGTTATCAGCACGCGCTTACGATTAACTCCATCAAGTACGGTGGCGTTAGCGTAGAGGAGTATTTCATAGAGCCTATGTCGAGAAGTTTTACGGCGTCTTGTCCACAAGTATTTCCGTATCCGCTTAAAAAGGGCGTAATTCTTTCGTCTGATTTTTCGGGTTCGTTTTTTATGGCGAAAACTGACAAAGAATTTTCGGTATATACTATGGTGGAACAAGAACCCGTCGCACTTTATAGAGTTAACGCTTCGCCCTCCGTGTACGCAATTTGTTCGGATGGTAGCGTTATTACTGCCGGCGAGAACAATATTACGCTATATAAATTTAACGGAGAAACGGTAACGGAAAGAGCAATACACGGCTATTCTGGGATAAAGAAAATAGGCGTGCTTTACTATCAAGGCAAATACTGGGTAGCGTTTCTTACCGATACTCAATTTAGGATTATAGAGATTACCACGACCTCAACCGTAGAGAAAGTAAGCGTTAATTCCGTGCCGAGCGACTTCGATTTTAGTCAGTATGACTACTATTACTTTAATTACTGGTCGATTTCGGGCAATATTTTCGGGGCAAGAGGACCACTTGGCGAACCTGCTACGCTCATAACGAAAATGAGAACTGCCGTAACTACCGCTAATCGTGAGATAATTAAAATACACGGGCGCTGGGTTATCTATTACGATACCTCGACGAAGAAGAATATCGTTTGCTTGTACGAATATCCTTCGATAAGACAAATGAAAGAAGGTGACGAATACGAATTCGTGGGCGATATGATAGTGGTATTTAACGGCGGAAAAATGCGAGAACTTATTTCCTATTCTGCAAACAACTTATTACCGTATTCGTTGGAAAACGTGCCTAATACGGACACGGCGCAAGGAACTTCGGTGGCGAGGGCGGGAGATTATATGTTGTTTTCTTATCC
>JAZOMX010000017.1:0-119909 GCA_045654245.1 Pumilibacteraceae bacterium
GTGTTAATTTTGTTATGCAGTTGTCAATGTGCGTTCCCTAGGGATGAAAAAAGCATAAAGTCCAAAGATAAGTCACTTCCGTTCTTTTTCTCTTTTCTTTACGCCAGCGGTATTAGTTTTAATACTTGGTCATCTCTAGGTTGCCTGCCCCTCTCGGAGCGACAGCCTAATTATATTACCACATCTTTTTTAGTTTGTCAACACTTTTTATCCGTTTTTTTAAACTTTTTTTAAAGATTTTTTGCTAAGCGAAATTGGATAAAAATTCTCCTTTTTCCTTATATATAATAGACAAACGATTTTTTTTGTGCTATCATTTACCCAAGAGAAAGTTGTGTAAATTTTTAGTATTATCGGCATTATTAGGCTAGATATTAAAAAAACACAGTCGTCTCTCGCGACGATATATCTAAGGAGAAATAATTATGCTATTTATTAAAAATGGTAAAATTAAAACTATGACGGGGGTTGAATACAAAAAAGGTTGTATTCTTTCTAGCGACGAGGGGAAAATCGTAGCGATTGGCGAGAATATTGAGTGTCCTGACGGAGCGACGGTAATAAACGCTAACGGCAAACTCGTAACGCCCGGAATTATCGAAGCGCATTGTCACGTTGGTATGAACACCACCGCACAACGCTGGGAGGGTAACGAGGTTAACGAAACGACTAGTCCTATCACGCCCGCCGTTCGTGCGATTGATGGATTTTATCCTCAAGACGAGCGTCTTGACGACGCTAGACGAGGCGGAATAACCGTAATCAACACGGGCCCTGGCTCGGCAAACGTGGTCGGAGGCACTTTTACGGCATTTAAAACTTACGGTAGCGTTCCCGACCAAATGGCGATTAAAAACCCGTCCGCTATGAAATGCGCTCTTGGCGAAAACCCCAAAAGCGTTTACGGAGAAAAAGGCAAAGCTCCAAAAACCCGTATGCAAAACGTGCTTATGCTACGCGAACTCCTCTATAAAGCAAAGAGATATCTTGCCGACAAAGAAGATGGTAAAAATCCTGCAATCGATATAAACCTCGAGGCTATGCTCCCCGTAATCAAAAAAGAAATCCCTATTAAGGTGCACGCACATAAAATTAACGATATCCTCTCCGCTATTAGAGTAGCGCAAGAATTCGACATTAACCTAACTCTCGACCACTGCACCGACGGATATCTTATTGCCGACGAACTTCTAAAATACGACTACCCTATCGTTATCGGTCCTTCGTTCGGCTCGAAATCTAAACCCGAACTAGCAAACAAAGGTTTCCACGCACCCGGGCTTTTGAATAAGGCTGGACTAAATATCTGCATCACTACCGACGCGTCGATTACTCCCATTGAAACGCTACCGCTATGCGCAGGACTTGCCGTAAGTAAAGGACTTGCCGAGGACGAGGCTTGGAAAGCAATTACGATTAACCCCGCAAAAGTTATCGGTGTTGCCGATAGAGTTGGTAGTCTAGAGGTTGGCAAGGATGCCGATATCGTAATTTGGAACAATAACCCTCTCCGTATCGTAGGCGCAGAACCGCTCTATACGATTATCGACGGTAAAGTGGTTTACAAAGCGTAATAACGAAAATAAAAAATAGCGACTTGTTTCGCTATTTTTTATTTTACCTCCGTATCGTTTAGTGATGGTGATGCCGACAACCGCATTTATGCCCGACAACAGCAGGAGCGTCCTCGGTTTCGTCGGGCGAGAGTATCTCCACGCTCGGATAATCCACTCCTAATTCTTTCGCTATTTCCTTAATTTTCTTCTTTATTTCGTAGTCGTTCTCGGCAACTACGCCAAGCGAGCCGAACACGGTTTGCCCGTCGGTAGTTAGAACTCTAACGAAACTTACTTTCGAAACGCCGTCAACTTCCGCAATTCTTGATTTTAGCGTTGACAAGTCCACGCTTTGTGGCGTTTTCATTAAGAAAATATCCGCTATTTCTTTAGTGTTTTTAAGCGAATTACCAAGTATAAATAAAGCAACAAGAATAGATAAAATAGGGTCTAGCATATAAAAACCAGTAAGCCTTATAACGATTGCGCCCACTAAAATTACGAGCCACCCAAGCAAATCCTCAAGCATATGTAAGTTAACCGCGCGTTGATTGATAGACTTTCCTCCGTGCGTAAAGTAGGTTGCAAGCGCGTTTACCAAAAGTCCGATTATCGCTAAAATTAGCATACCGTTAGACTTAACCGAAACAGGGTTTAGCAACCTTAAAACGGCGTTATATATAACCACGAACGAGCCAAGTAATAGTATTAGCGTAGTTATCAATCCGCCCAGCACCGAAAAGCGAGCGTATCCATAAGAATAACGCTCGTCCGCATTACGCTTGCTTTTATTTTCAAAAACAAACGATAGCCCTATGCTCATTGCATCTCCAAAATCGTGCATAGCGTCCGATATAATCGCTATACTCCCCGTAAGCAATCCGCCAACGAGTTCGATAAGCGAGAAAACTAAGTTTAGCGCAAACGCCGTGAAAATTTTTCGTTCAGTTTTGATTTTTCTCATTTGACTTTTACCTCACTTTATCGTATAATATATTTATTACTGAACATATCGTTCAGTAATATTATAACAAGTAGAGGATTAAAGAGTAAAATACTTTGATTTTTATTAGTTCGATACTGAACAAAACGGACGAAAAGTATGGAAAAAATTATGGACAGACGACAAAGAAAAACGAGAAACGCTATATTTGATGCGTTCATTTCATTGCTTTCAAAAAAGAACTTTAGTGATATTACCATAGGGGAAATAATTGAACTTGCCGACGTGGGCAGGGCTACTTTCTACGCGCATTTTGAAACAAAAGATTATCTACTGAAAAACTTATGCGAAGAACTTTTTGGCCATATCTTCCACGACGATAGCGATAATTCTCTCTTTAACTATTGTAACCTTGGCGAAAACGAGAACGCTTTTTTACACCTTTTTAAGCATATTAAGAAAAACGACAACAACCTATATAGGCTACTATCGAGCAAAAATAACGAGTTGTTTTTCAGTTACTTTAAAGAAGGCGTAACTGCTCTAGTAATAAAAAACTTGCATCTTTTCAAAGACAAAAAACCGTCAATCATTCCCGATAATTTTTGGGTAAACCATATCTCTTCCGTATTTATCGAAACTTTGCGGTGGTGGATAAACGACGACGCTACACTTTCCCCCTCGATTATAACCGAATATTTCTTTCTCACCGTGTAAAAACAAGAAAATCAGGTCCGCATAGAACCTGATTTTTCTTTTTCCTTATATATAATATATATTATCTAATATTAATTCCGGCAAAGGCGAGGAATTTATCGAAAGCCTCTACGCCCTTTTCGTCTTTTTTGAACACGGCGGTATTATCCAAAATTCCTTCACAAACGCGGTTAACCTCGTCCTTAATCGCAAGAGTAGCCTCGACTTTGGAGCATTTGGGATTTTCTTTCATAAGACGCTCTATCATATCTGCGTGGATTTTCATATCGGGCGCAAGTATTTGACGGTTATAAACGACTTCTCTCGTGAGGTATTTCTCCACCTCGGCGAGTTGACGGTCAAGTCTGCCCGGGAGGATAAACAAGCCCATAGCCTCGATAAGACCGATACTTTCACTCTTAATGTTTTGGAACTCGGGGTGAACGTGGTAAACGCCGTCGGGGTACTGCTCGGTAGTAATATTATTTCTCAAAATGAGTTCAACGATATACTTGTCTCCATTTTTTCTCGCAATCGGCGTTACGGCGTTGTGTTGCGCCTCAGTTTTTGCAATAATTCCAACGCTCTCATCAGAATAAACTTTCCAAGCCTCGATAATCTTTCCTGCGAACTCAGCAAGCATTTTCTTATTCGTCGAGGTAAGACGGATTGCCGAATTGTACCAGTCAAGTACGCACACGTCGATATAGGGGTATTCTACCGATTTATAACGCTTTTCAGTTGCGCCAGCCTTATGCATAGGCAACTGCTTTAGTCCGCCCTGAAAATGGTCGTGGGTTAGGATTGAACCGCCAACGATAGGGAGCGCTGCGTTACAACCGACAAAGTACGAGGGTGCGTAGTCGATAAAGTCGAGAAGTTTTACCACCGTTTGAGGTATTACCTTCATAGGGGTATGCTCGTTGTTAATAGCAATACCGTGCTGATTAAAGTACGAGTACGGCGAGAACTGCCAGAACCAGTCTTCTCCGCCTAGCGTCATAGGTATAGTACGGAGGTTTTGACGGAATACGCCTCTACCTGCCCAACCCTCGTTATCACGGCAAATCATACAAGCAGGATACGCCGATTTCTTTTGCGTAAGTAGTTTAGCCGTATCCTTATTGCTCTTTTCGGGCTTTGAGAGGTTAATCGTAATCTCAAGTTTACCCTTGGTATTCTTTGCCTCCCAGTGCTTGTTTCTCGCAATTTTAGTCTGTTTTACATAGTCGCTTTTAATAGCGTAATCGTATAACCAGTCAAACGCCTTTTCGGGCTTTTTATCGTGGAGGCGGGAAAAAGTATCTACGATTTCGCTCGGTTTTAAGCATACGGTATCCATAACCGTGTTACCAAACTCTTCTCTATCGTCCTCGGTAATTATTCCTTGCTCGATAGCGTAGGCAACGATAGGCTCGAGAACTGCGTCGGGACAAGCCATTTCGTAAATCTTATCCTCGTCGATTTCGTACTGAACGTAGTCGTCCAGTTTAAGAAGAGTAAGTAGTCTGTTTCTAGTATAAATTACGTCAAGGTCGTCTAAGAGAAGATGAGCCTGAGCATACTGTAATAAATTTTCTATGTGCGAATAAATAATCATTTTCTATCTCCGTTTTAGTATTATCTAGGCGCAACCACCGAAACGTGACGCTCTAACTTAAAGAAGTTCCAAGGCGTTTTCTCTTGTGGCGGATAAGCCACGAACACCATAGGTTGCTTGCTAACGGGATGATAAAAGCGTAGTTCGTACGCCCAAAGCGCAAGGTTATGCCCTTTTGCTAGCGTAGTTCCACCATACTTTACATCACCGAAAACAGGTGTTCCGATATGTTGCATTTGCACTCTGATTTGATGACTTCTGCCCGTGAATAGTTTGATATCAACGAGCGTAAGTTTGGGTGTAAGTTCCTTTACTTTATACACGAGTTCAGCCCTTTTCGCGCCCTCGATTGCAGCGGGAACTACCGTTACGATATTGTTTTTCTCGTCCTTTTTAAGGTAGTTAGAAAGCCTTGCTTGACGGTCACGCGGGAGCCCGACTAAAACTGCTAGGTATTTCTTTTCAAAACTACCGTCTTTTAGTTGCTCGCCTAGTCTAGACGCCGCTTTGCTCGTTTTTGCAAACACCATAACTCCGCCCGTAGGACGGTCAAGACGATGCACGAGCCCGACGAACGCCTCGCCCGGCTTATCATATTTTTCTTTGACGTATTTTTTTACCAACGATAAAAGGTCGCCGTCTCCGCTATCGTCCCCTTGCGTAGGCATATTTTGAGGTTTTAGCACGACGAGTAAATGATTATCCTCGTATAGTATAGTAAGTTCGCTAGTTTCCATTTACCTTATTTCCTTTTCAGTTTTTTCCCAAATTCCGCTACAACCACACGGCAAAGAGATTTTACCCTTGCTCTCGTCGGCAACGGGCAAAGTAAGTTCGTAAGCCGAAGTTTTACCTTTCGCGCCGTTCATTGCAAGAGAAAGCATATTTTGAATAACGGTGGGTTGTAATCCCGTTGTATAACTGTTAATTAGATAGAACAGAGGTTCGTCTAGAACTTGTGCTGTAAGCATTACTAGTTCGTAAAGGCTATCCTCTAGTTTCCACATTTCTCCGCCTGGGCCTCTTCCGTAAGAGGGCGGGTCCATAAGCACGGCGTTATATTTCTTTCCACGCTTAATTTCACGCTGAACGAACTTTTTGCAGTCGTCCACGATATAGCGAATACCGTCGGCTGGCGCTCCGCTTATTTGAGCGTTTTGTTTACACCTATCAACCATACCTTTCGACGCATCAACGTGCGTTACGAAAGCGCCAGAAGTCGCAAGAACTACGCTTGCTCCTCCCGTGTAACCAAAAAGGTTAAGTACGGTAGGTCTTCCGCCTGCTTTTTGGCAAATCTCGCTAGTCTTTTTCCAGTTTACCGCCTGCTCGGGGAAAAGTCCGGTGTGCTTAAAGCCCATAGGCTTTATCAAAAACTTGCGTTTCTCCCACTCGATAATCCACTCTTCCGGGAAAGCGCGGTAAGTCTCCCACCGTCCGCCTCCGTCCGAGTGACGAGCGTATCTAGCGTTTAGCAAAGGGAATTGCTTTAAGTCAAACGGAGCGTCCCAAATCGCTTGAGGGTCGGGGCGAAGCAAATATACGCTTCCCCAACGCTCCAACTTTTCTCCGCCACCGCACGCTATTATTTCATAGTCGTTCCAACTGTCGGCTATCATACTCTCTCCACGGTAATAAGAACGGTTTTTCCGTTAATATCTACTCCGCCGTCTGCGTTACCCTCGGAAACGACTACCTTGTCGGCAAGCACGTCGGATGCGATTTCGGATTTAAACGAATCAACTACTTTTACGATTTCGCCGTCGCCTTCAACGGAAAGAACGATATGGTCGGTTACTTCAAATCCGCTATCCTTACGCATATTTTGAACTTTGGATACGATTTCTCTCATATATCCCTCGGCGATTAGTTCGTCGTCGAGCGTAGTGTCGAGAATTACCGTCGTTCCTCTATCCGATTGAACGGAGAAACCTTCTTTAGAAGTAACGGTGATTAGTAAATCGTCTTTGGTAAGAACTACTTCGCCGTCAAGGTCGGTAGTATAGGTGTCACTACTCTTTAGCGTAGCAACGATTTTCTCTGCGTTTTCAGCAAGGTGATTTCTAATAAGGCCTAAGCGTTTTCCGTATTTAGGTCCAAGCGTTTTTAGTTGCGGTTTAATTTCGTAACTTACGTATGCGCCTGCGTCTGCTACGTACTCGATTTCCTTTACGTTAAGTTCGCCCTTGATTACGTCGAGTAGTTCTGGATTGAGTGCGCCGATGTGCTCTCCGCATAGCAAAATCTTACGGAGGGGCTGACGGTTCTTAATAGCGGAGAGGTTTCTTGCCGCTCTACCTAGTACCGCTGCGGACTCGGCAACTTTCATACCCTCTTCGAGTTGCTTGTCAACGAGCGTTTCGTCGCAAACGGGGAACGGGCAAAGATGTACCGACTCGGGAGCGTTAGCGTCAACGCTCTTTACGATATTTTGATAAATCTCTTCAGCGATAAACGGAACGAAGGGTGCGCAAAGACGAGTCATTGTTTCAAGCACAGTGTAAAGCGTCATATACGCCGAAATCTTGTCTTCCGTCATATCGCTACCCCAGTAACGCTCACGACAACGACGAACGTACCAGTTGGAAAGTCCGTCCGTAAACTCTCCGATTGCTCTTGCGCTTTCGGTAATCTTGTAGTTTTCAAGCATACCGTCAACCTCTTTTACGAGAGAGTTTAGCGACGAGAGTATCCACTTATCCATAAGCGATAGTTTGCAATCCTTGAGCGAATACTTGGTGGGGTCGAACTTGTCGATTTCCGCATACAAAATATAGAACGAGTAGGTGTTAAAGAGCGTTCCTAGGAACTTTCTTTGAGCCTCAGACACAGCCTCGTCGTAGAAACGCGAAGGAATCCACGGGCTAGAGTTGGTGTAGAAATACCATCTTACGGCGTCCGCACCTTGCTTGTCGAGTACCGACCACGGGTCAACTACGTTGCCCTTATGCTTACTCATTTTAATACCGTTCTTGTCGTTGACGTGACCTAGAACTATGCAGTTTTTAAATGGCGCTTTGTCAAATAGGAGCGTCGATATCGCTAGAAGCGTGTAGAACCAACCTCTCGTTTGGTCAACCGCCTCGGAAATAAACTGCGCAGGGAAAGTCTTTTCGAACTTATCCTTATTCTCGAACGGATAGTGTAGTTGTGCAAAGGGCATAGAACCGCTATCGTACCAACAGTCGATAACTTCGGGCGTTCTGTGCATAGGCTTTCCGCACTTGGGACACTTAATAGTTACGGCATCTACGTACGGCTTGTGTAGTTCGATATCGCCCTCGATACCGCCCTTTTCCTTAAGTTCAGCCTTAGAGCCAATTGCGGTTACTTCGCCACAGTCGTCGCATACCCAAAGAGGCAACGGCGTTCCCCAGTAACGCTCACGGGAAAGTCCCCAGTCGATTACGTTTTCGAGGAAGTTGCCCATTCTGCCCTTTCCGATACTATCGGGCATCCAGTTTACGGTAAGATTATTCTTTGAAAGTTGCTCGCGTAGTTTGGTCATAGAAATAAACCAAGTAGAACGAGCGTAGTAAAGAAGAGGAGTATCACAACGCCAGCAGAACGGATAGGAGTGCGTGAACATAATCTCTTTGAAAGATAGTCCTCTTTCTTTAAGGTCTTTTAAGATTACTTTGTCGGCGTCTTTACAGAACAATCCGCCAAAGGGCGTTTTATCGCTCATTTTACCGGCGTCGTCCACCATTTGAACGAACGGTAAATCGTATTTTCTGCCTACTCTTGCGTCGTCTTCACCAAACGCAGGAGCAATATGAACTACGCCCGTACCGTCGTCAAGCGTTACGTAGTCGTCGCAAACGACGTAGTGGACGTCTTTCTTTCCGTCGTAGTTTTCGTATAGCGGAACGTAGTGCGTTTTTTCAAACTCCGCTCCCTTCTTAACGGAAACGAGCGTGTAACTTCCCTCTTCAAAGAAAGCGGAAAGTCTTTCCTTAGCCATAATATATCTTACGCCGTGGGCCTCTACCGTTGCGTAATCGTAGTTTGCGTTAAAGCAAAGCGCAACGTTAGACGGGAGCGTCCAAGGCGTAGTCGTCCAAGCAACGATATAAGTATTCTCCTCGCCTACCACCTTAAAGTTAGCGGCAACCGACTTTTCCTCTACGTCCTTATAGCCTTGCGCAACTTCGTGAGAAGATAGTGCCGTTCCACAACGAGGGCAATAAGGAACGATTTTATGTCCTTTATAGATTAAACCCTTGTCGAAAATAGTTTTAAGCGACCACCAAACGGACTCGATATAATTGTCGTCGTAAGTAATATAGGGGTGGTCCATATCTACCCAGTAGCCAACTCTATCGGACATTTTTTCCCACTCGGACTTATACTTCCAAACGCTCTCTTTACACTTCTTGATAAACGGCTCGATACCATACTTTTCGATATCTTGTTTTCCGTCCATACCAAGTTGCTTTTCAACTTCAAGTTCTACGGGAAGTCCGTGAGTGTCCCAGCCTGCAATTCTAGTTGCGTGATATCCTTTCATAGTCTTAAAACGCGGTATAATATCTTTCATAACGCGGGTAAGAATATGACCAATATGCGGTTTTCCGTTAGCGGTAGGAGGTCCGTCGTAGAACGAGAACTCCTCGCCGTCTTTCGTCTGCTCCAAAGTCTTTTCGAAAATCTTGTTCTCTTTCCAGAAAGAAAGAACTTCCATCTCTCTGTTTACAAAATTCATATCGGGATTGATTTTCTTATACATAATTTTCTCCTCTTAAGGTATGAGATAAAAATAGATTGCTATGCTATGTAGCGAACTCGCTATAAGAGCGAGTAAGTGCCAAACTGCGTGATGCCCTTTCATTTTCGTAAGCCGATAAAACACTACGCCTACCGCGTAAACGAGCGTACCCACTAGGTAGAATATAAATGCGTACTTATTCAAGACGAGTAGGTCCACTCTCATTACGAAACAAAGCGCCATCAAAATATAGGTTATCAAACAAGCCATTTTGTACTTGTTTAGGTTTACGGCGTTTATCGTTACGCCTACAACCGCTAGCACCGTTACTGCCAAAGCGAGCGCTATGCCCCAAGCCGTACTTTGGGGAAAAACGGTGAAAGTCATAAGTGGCAGGAACGAACAAACCGCAAACGCCGACGAAGCGCAACGGGAAATTTTCTTTAATCGCAATCGTGTCTTTCCCATCGGTTGGAAATGATGAAGTACGCTAAACAAATAGAAAATTACCATTACCACCGAGAACAAAATACAAGTCGTTTTTTGTCCTATCGTTACGGGTGAATACTGCAATTTTCTAACCGTAAAGAACACGAACGCAATCGCAAGAAGTCCTCCTACTATATGCGTTATACGATTAAGCCACTCCTCGGTTACCGTATAGACAATTTTAGGTGCGCTAGCCCGCTCGTTTTCTATTAAATTTTCCTTGTTTTCTCTCAAACTGCGAGCCTCTTTTCGTCATTTATTTATGATTTTGAGAGAAGAACTACGCCGTCCCTCTCTCAATCACTTGCAAAAAAAACTGCGCGTCCGCCTTTGATGTGTTACGCCGGAGCGTTCTTCCGTCAGTTAACTCCCTCAAAGCACCCTCGTGGCACACGTTATGGTCTGTTTAGTGCTGCTGTGTTCCCACCCTGACACGGTTCGCAGTATAACGTTGCACAAGACCTTGATATCAACGCCACTTAAATCGGCAACTGCCTCCCACGCCCCACACCGGGGGCGGTCTGTCGGTCCTACTGTAGCGGATTGTAGGTGCAGGGCACCGCTAGCTCCCCACCTGCGCAGTATGATTATTATACAATATCCGCTAAATTTAAGCAAGCGTTTTTACCTTTTTTAGCAAGTTTAACTATCGTTTTTACCCCTTTTTCTCCAAAAAACGAGTCTATTTTACGCTAACTCGGATAACGAAAATTTTTTCTTTACGAAAATAAAATAAAAATCCGACGCTTTACAGTTTTCAGCGTCGGATTTTTGTCGTTTTTACTTCTTGTAGAGAGTAAGTAAGTCAAGGTCTACCATAGGTAGAAGTCTTGCAATAGTTACTCTTCTTCTCATAAAGATATGGTACTTGATTCCCTCTTCAAAGAGTTTAGGGCTTACCGAAATTTCCTCGCCCGTGGTCACCGCTCCAGCCTTTTTGTAAAGGTCTAATAGCGTTTCGTAAGTAGGAACTTCTTCCTTAATTACTTGCTTAATCTCTTCCCACTTAGCCTCTACTTCCGCAGGGTCGATTTCGTCCACAATCGTATGAGGCAAATTAAGTTTCATCATATCGTCTGCTAGCGCCTCGCCATAATGAGCCTTAACTTCTTCCCAGTCGATATTTTCTTTATGCGCCGTAATCTTATCAATTTTAGTTAGGTTGTGGTACGCCTTTGCAACGATTAGCGTCGCTACGCCTACCTTTTTGCCGTGATAATCAGAAATAATGCCGTCAACGAGTTTTTTACACTCCCAAAAATGCGAAATGATATGCTCGGTACCCGACGCCGCTCTCGACGAGCGAACTAGTTGCATAGCAAGTCCAGTTAGTACTAGCGTTTCCATAACCGCTCCTGCCGCCTCTTCACTATTCTCGGTAACTTTGTCGGCAAGCGCAACCATTTTTGCTACGGCGTCGCGAACGAATTGTACTACCCTATCACAGTAGTTGTCGCCGTGGTGGAACATCTCGGCTATTCTCCAGTCGGCAACGGCGATATATTTTGCGATTACGTCGCCAAAACCTGCGGCTTTGAGTTCAACGGGTGCTTCCGCCAAAATTTTGGTGTCGGCAATAATGATTTTGGGCTGACGGCAATAGTGCGAAGTCTTGAAATATCCAGTCGTTATCGGCGCTGAGTCTGATGCAAAACCATCCATAGAAGGCGCAGTCGCAACGATAGCAAGAGGTTTATCCACGTTGTAGGACGCTAGACGGCATACGTCGTTTACAGAGCCCGTTCCAACGGATAACACTCCGTCAACACGCGAAAGAAGAACCTCGATTTCCTTAACTTTTTCCATATCGGCAACCTTGGTACTCTCGTAAACGCGAAGTTCAACGGTATATCCTTGTGCTAATAATCTTTCGTAAAGCCCGTTCGTTACTCTAAACGAATTTTCGTCGGCAACTAAAAGAATTCTTTTGGGGAAATTTCCTTTCTCCAAAATTTCGCCTACTCTAAATATAGCACCGCTACTGATTTCGAGCACTTCTAAATCAAATCCGTGCACTCTTCCACATTCACAGTTTTCAAAACGCTTTTTAAGTTCAACTAAATCCATTATCCTATCTCCCCTATTAGTTTTTATCCGAAAATTTTGCAGTAAGACGATTATTGAGTTCGTCTAGCGCCGATATTCCCATACTCTTTAGACGGTGATTTCTCGCAACCACCTCTAATATTACCGACAAATTTCGTCCGGGTTTTACGGGTACGCAGTACATAGGCAAATCCGTTTCGAGCAAAGTGTAATAGTTTTGCTCGTCGCCAAGACGGTCGTATTGCTTGTTCTCGTCCCACTTTTCAAGTTTAACGACGAGGTCAACGACCTTGCTCTGACGAATTGCGCCCGCACCGTACATAGCACGCACGTCGATTATTCCTATGCCTCTAATCTCCATAAGGTGACGAATAGTCGAAGGCGATTCGCCCACTAATCTATCTGAAATTCGCTTTATGCACACGGCGTCGTCGGCAACTAGTCTATGTCCACGCTGGATAAGTTCAAGCGCCGTTTCGGACTTTCCCACACTCGAATTGCCGATTATAAGCACTCCTACGCCGTGAAGGTCAACTAGTCCTGCGTGTACCGTCTCGGTAGGCGCAAGTAGTTCGTTTAGATAAATGCTTATCTCGTTCATAAACGCCGTCGAGCGGAGCGGACTACGAAAGACGTTTCTATCGTATCGCTTTGCGCTCTCTAGCAGTTCGGGTACGGGGTCTAGTACGGTAGTTAGCACTATGCACGGGAAATCGAACGAACACAATTTGTCGCAAGCCTCTCGTCTTTCCTCGGACGATTTTTGTAGCAAATACGAGGTTTCTTGTTCGCCGATTACTTGTACTCTTTCGGCGGAAAAATGCTCGTAGTAGCCCGCAAGTTGAAGTCCCGGACGAGAAATATTAAAGGTTGCGATATGCATCATACCGACTTTACTTTTATGTAAGATTTCAAGGTTAAGTCTTTCAGCGAAGTCGGATACGAGTATATCCGTTTCGTTTTCTTGTAACTCCTTAAATTTATTCATACTCTAATCTCCGCAAAACTTCTCGATTACCTCGGCAACTCCGTCGTCGTTATTGCTAGCCGAAATATAGTCGGCAACTTCTTTTGCCTTTTCAGTAGCGTTTGCAACCGCTACGCCAAGCCCTGCTTTTTTAATCATACTTGCGTCGTTTTCGTTGTCGCCGATTGCTATGCACTCTTCCGCTTTAACGCCCAAAATATCAAGCGCTTTTTGCATACCGTTACCTTTACCTGAGTCAATCGACACGAACTCGAGGAAATTCTTGTTTCCAGCAACGTGCTGAATTCCCTCTAGTCCCATATCGTCGAAAGTCTTTTCAATCACGGCTCTATCCTCTTCGGGAATTACGAGCAAAATTTTAGGCACGACTAGTTCGGGGTGCGCTTTAAGATAATCGTCTAGATATCCAACCACTTTTAGTGGTGCGTCGGTAAGAATTTTATACATATAACTTATGTCGCAAAGTTGCTTTATGTGGACGTTTTTAGAGGTGTAAAAGTGAGCGTAAACGCCAAGTTCTCTCGCCTTTTCCAAAATTTTACAAGCGGTATTATGCTCGATAAAAGTGCTAGAAATAACTTCTCCGTCCTTGCCCGTTACGAACGCTCCGTTAAAGCCGATTACGGGGATTTTTTGCTCGGCAATTCCCAACTTCACTTTCCACGCGTCAAGCGAAGTTGCTATTCTACCCGTGTTTACGATAAAAGTTCCACCCTTTGCGATATACCCTTTTATCGCTTTTATAGTCCTCTCGGAAACGGTGTGGTCGGTGCGAAGTAGCGTTCCGTCAAAATCGGAAAATATTACTTTATATTTCATAAGTTCCTCCAAAAAATTTCTAATTTAAGTATAGTATATTTTAGCGTGCAAATCAATCTTTTTTACTATCTTGATTGAAAAAATCGTAAATTGCACGCGCCGTTCGAGCGTCTATTCCCTCAACTGCCGACAGCGTTGCTACGCTAGCGTTTTTTATGCTTTGTAGGCTGTCGAAAGCCTTAAGTAAAATCGCCCTCTTTTTAGGTCCTATTCCGCTAATTTCGTCAAGTTCGGAAAAATATCGTTTGCTACGCAGTTTTCTATGATAAGTTACCGCAAAGCGGTGCGCCTCGTCTCTTACTCGTTGCAAAAGCCTTAACGCATAATCGCTTTTAGGCAAAACGATAGGCTCGCTACTGTTGGGCGTAAAAATTTCTTCTTCTCGCTCGGCAAGGCTAACCATAGGGATATCGTAGCCTAGTTCTTTCATTGCTGTTTGCGCAAAAGAAAGTTGACCTTTTCCTCCGTCAATTACGATAAGGTCGGGCAAATACGAAAACTTATCGTCATCTTTGGCTCGCTCTAGCCTGCGCTCGATTACCTCTTTCATACAGCGGAAATCGTCAGAGCCTTCAACCGTCTTAATCTTATACTTTCGATAGTCCTTGGGCGAGGGCTTTCCGCCAATAAATACGGACTGCGAGGCAACTTTATCCACGCCTTGAACGTGCGATATGTCGTAACACTCAATTCTGTGCGCGCTCTTAATTCCAAGCAAACTAGCGAGCCGTTTAGTTGCGCCCGTAGTCATATCCTCTTCACGCTTGTTTTTATCTACGCTTTTTACGAGGTAATCGTTAGCGTTCTCGCTCGCCGTTTTAATAAGCCTTGCCCTTGCTCCTTTTTTAGGAAAGGTAATCGTGGGCGCTTTACCCGAAAGCGTTGTTAAATATTCGCAAAGAGCAGTAGTATCAAACTCTTCTTCGAGGCAAATCTCTTGCGGAATTTCGTTGTTTCCGCCGTAGTATTGCGTCAAAAAAGTGCTGTAAAGTTCGCCCAAAGTATAACTTGCGTCGGTAATAAAATAGTTTCTAACTCCCACCATTTTATTTCCTCTAACCGTAGTTACCGAAACGACGCCGTACTGTCCGCTCGACGCGTAAGCAAACGCATCTACGTCGGTAACCGAGCCAAGGTTAGCCACAGTTCGCTCACGAAGACGGCCAAGCATTTCGAGTTGGTCACGATATACTATCGCACGCTCGAACTCTTCTCGCTCTACGGCGGAGAGCATTTTACTCTCGATAATCTCGCTCGCCGTATCGTCGTAGCCCGACAAAAAGCGGATTGCCTTACCCAAGTTTTCTCTATACTCTTCGGGCGTAACGAATTTCATACACGGCGCTTGACAAATGCCTATATCGTAATTAAGGCACGGACGGGAACGCTTTGCTAGTTTTTTCTTGCAAGTACGAATTTTATACGCCGAACGCAAAATCTCGACGATTTCGCCCACCCTTATTCCGTTAAAGTACGGACCAAAATATCTCGCTCCGTCCCTGCGCACTTTTCTAGTAACCTCGATAGTCGGATACTCTTCCTTTAAGTCGATTTTAATATACGGACTAGCCTTGTCGTCTTTAAGAAGTATGTTATAGCGAGGCTTGTACTTTCTAATAAGCGTTGCCTCGAGGGCAAGCGCGTCCTTTTCGGATAGCGTTATTATATACTCAAAGTCGGCGATATTGTCCACCATCGCTTGTACTTTTACCGGCTTTGGCGAATTATTAAAATACTGGCGAACACGGTTTTTAAGCACTACCGCCTTACCGATATAGATTATATCGCCAGCCTTATCTTTCATTATATAAACTCCGCTATTTTCGGGGAGGTTTTTGATTTTCTCGCTCAGCATAATCAATTTTCCTCCTTGCCGTAAAAACAACCGCAATAGTTTTGTCGATATAAATCTAATTCTTGCGATAAAATTACACTACGGCGATAACCGTCTCGCTTTTTAAAATCGGACGGTAACCATTTTACCCCCGTTCGTTCTTCAATCTCATAACCGATTTCATTAATTAAACTTGCGTTTTTATGAGGGGAAACGGTAAGCGTGGTGCAAAAATATGGTAAATCAAGTTCTTTCGCTTTAGTCGCCGTCTTGTCAAGGCGAAGCGAAAAACAGAGCGGACATCTTGCTCCACCCTCTTTCTCTCGCTCGTACCCTACCACCTTGCTTGTAAACTCGCTCTCGTCGTACTCCTCGGCAATAAGTGGAACGGAAAATTTCTCCGCCACTTTTCTTAGTTCGACTAGCCTTTTTTCATACTCGTCTCTAGGCTGAATATTAGGGTTATAGTAGTAAAGTACGGGCTTAACGAAAGGCAAAAGGCGTTCGACAACCGCCGTGGCGCAAGGACCACAGCAACAATGAAGTAAAACACCTCCGGAGCATTTAGCAACCCCGTCGGTGATTTTGTCGAGTTCTTTTAAGTTTTTCGTTCTATCCGTCATTTATCTTAATTCTTTTTCAAAAAAGCGTTTACCTTTGCCGTCAAAGTATCTGCAGTAGGCTCTCCGTCAAGCGTAATTTCTACTTCCGCTCCGTCTAGTTTAATCTTTCCGCTAGCGTAATAATCATACTCTTCCTGCCCAACTACGAGCGTAGCGATATAGTCGCTCTCCGTCGAAAAATAAGTCTTAAACGATATATCTGCTCGCTCAATCGGGTCGTTTTTAGGATTAGCAAGTACTTTTTTTGCCATCTCTATCATAATCGAGGCTGGGAAAACGAAACTTGCGTTCTCTACACCCGTCTTAATTCCTTGCCCCATACCGAGCAGTTTTCCCTCGTCGTCGAAAACGGGGCAACCGCTACAACCAGCGGTAATAGGAGCGGTAACTCGCACCAAAGGTTTGTAATAGCCCTCGATTAGTTGTACCGTTTCAGAAAGACTGACTATTCCGTCGAACGCCGAAATTCCGTCGCCGAAAGCGTTACCGATTACGGTTACTTGCTTTCCCATTGTCGGCTTTTTCTCGTCCGTAAAATATCCACCGCTTATATAGTCTATTCCCTCTTTTCCCTGCCAAGCGTTTACCTTAAAAAATGCAAGGTCGAACTTTATATCGTAGCCAAGCGTTTCTATATTTTCGTAATCGTGCGCGCCGTCGTAAACCTTAAGAGCCGTAGCGTCGTACCCCGAAAGATGATAGCAAGTCGCTATTATCGCCTCGCCACCACTGGACTTAAGCACGATACCCGTACCCTCTTTGTTTCCAACGGTAATAGTTACCGCCGAAGTCGAAAAACGGCTTACTATTTGCTCGTGCGTATAAGTTTTGACGCCTTGCTCGTCCTCTTTGCAACCGCTTACTGAAAAACAGCAAAAAACCGTCGCTAGTATAAGCGATAGCGCGACTATTAACTTTGAAAGTCTATTCTTCATAAGTTTATTATACCATAATTTAACGCGTTTGTAAATATTATTTAGCGCGTATAATCTTACCTTTTACTTCGTTTTCGTCCGTTATATCGTCAGCGTACGCCCAGTCAACCTCTTGCATACCGTTTTTCACCAAAAATTCGTTCGCTTTTGAAAAATGCTTGCAACCAAAAAATCCTCGGTACGCCGAAAGCGGACTAGGATGCACGGTAGTTAGTACTAGATGTCGAGAAGGTATTAGCGATTTTTTATTGATTGCGTCCGACCCCCAAAGCAAAAACACCATAGGCTTTTCTCGTTTTGCGAGCGCCTTGATTACGGCGTCGGTAAAGGTTTGCCAGCCGTAAGTCGAGTGGCTTTTAGGCTGATGCTCTCGCACCGTTAGAACGGTGTTTAGCAGTAAAACGCCTTGCTTTGCCCACCCCGTTAGCGTACTACCGTTAGGCGTTACGCCCGTGTCCGACTTGATTTCCTTGAATATGTTTACTAGCGACGGCGGAAGTTGAACGCCCTTGCCTACCGCAAACGCCATACCGTTAGCCTGCCCTTCGCCGTGGTAGGGGTCTTGCCCGATAATTACCACTTTTACTTCCTCGTACGGAACGGATGCGAACGCAGAATATATTTGCGTTTTGGGCGGATACACTTTCGCGGTCTCGTATTCTCGCTCGATTTTTTCAGTTAGCGTGGTAAAATACGGCTTTCCATACTCGTCGCAAAGCACGCTATCCCACGAATTTCCTATAATCTCCATTATTTTCTCCAAAGTTTTTCTACATTTTATCATAAAAAAGTAAAAATGTCCATATATTTTAACACGCTATCATAACGCTTTTTCGCTCGCAATCAACATTATGTCGAGCACTCGTTTGTCTTTTAGCGTGTAAAAACTAATTTTGCCTTGCTTTCGATAGTCCACTAGCCCCGCAAGACGCAAAGTTTTTAATTGATGTGAAACGGTGGTTTGGTTTATTGACAGCATAAGCGATATATCGTTAACGCACATATCGCTGATTGAAAGCGCGGAAAGAATTTTTACTCGCGTTTCGTCCGAGAGTACCGAGAAAAAATCGGCAAGCGTAACGAGTTGATTGCGTGAAGGCATAAAATCGCGTATTAGCGCTTGCGCTTTGCCGTCAAGAAGTAGTTTGTCGTCTAATATTTCCATACCCTCATTGTAACGATACTATTTCCGCACTTTTCCACTCGTTTTATCAAACTTTGTCTTTTTTAGTCGTAAGGAGTTTTCCGTGAACCAAGAAGATATATTCAGACTGTTACTTATCGTTTTACTGCTTGCAAACAAGCAACTCTCCAACCAAACCGACGAAGAATTTTCGTACGCAAATTTAAATGACGTACTCGTTTTCTTTATGCTTTTGCGTGGGTTCGAGGACGGTAACGAAACCACTCCACAAAACGAAAACACCACTTTCTAAACTAAAAAGCGTAGCCTCGTTCGGCTACGCTTTTTTATTACATTTTGTCGGGAGCGGAAATAAGAATTAGGCTTAATCCGTCCTTTAGAGTTTTGCATACCCAGTCGGTTAGCACTAATCTCGTCTTGCAAACGACGGGCTCTTCGCCTAAAATTCTATGGTCGATATAGAACTTATTATACGCTTTTGCTAGGTCGATTAAATACCTAGAAATTATGCTCGGCTCGTACTTATCCGCGCTATCTAGCACTACTGCGTCGAACGAAGAAAGTAGTTTTACTAGCGCAAACGAGGAATCGTCGCAAAGGACTTTCTCGTCGAACGGAGCATCAACCTCTCCAGCCCTAGCAATAACGGACTTGCATCTTGCGTGCGTGTACTGAATATACGGCGCCGTTTCGCCCTCGAAAGAAAGCGCTTTATCGTAAGAGAACACGAGGTCTTTTATTCTGCCTTGCGAAAGCGCGCCGAATACTACTGCGCCAACTCCTACTTGGTTTGCAATCTCTTCCTTACCCTCAAGGTTGGGGTTCTTACTCTCGATTACGCTCTTCGCTTTCTCTACCGCCGTGTCGAGAACTTCTTCAAGGAATACTACGTTACCCTTTCTAGTACTGAGCGAGCCTTGTCCTTCGAGGCTTACCATACCAAACGGAACGTGGATACAATCGCTTGCCCACTCCTTGCCCATAAGTTCGAGAACTTTGAACACTTGCTTAAAGTGTAAATTTTGCTGATACGCTACGACGTAGAGATTCTTGTAAAAATCGTAGTGCGCTTTTCTGTATGACGCTGCGGCAAGGTCGCGAGTTGCGTATAGCGTTGCTCCGTCTGATTTTAGGATAAGGCAAGGCGCCATACCGTATTCGTCAAGATTAACTACTTTTGCGCCCTCGCTCTCTACGAGAAGATTTTTCTCTTCGAGTTCGTCGATTACGGGTTGCATTTTATCGTTATAAAACGCCTCGCCTGCATAAGAGTCGAACTCTACGCCTAACCTAGCGTAAACTTTCTTAACTTCGGCTATCGTAATTTCTTTGAACTTATTGAAGATTTTATGCGCCTGCTCGTCGCCGTCTTCAATCTTTTTGAACCACGCTCTTCCCTCGTCTTCTAGTTTTTCGTCCTTTTCAGCCTCGCTATGGAAACGCACGTAGAGGTCGAGTAGCGCCTTTACACCACGCTTTTCAATATCCTCGTCGTTACCCCACTTAAGGTAAGCGCAAATCATTTTACCGAACTGCGTTCCCCAGTCTCCGAGGTGGTTAATACCAACCGCGTTATAGCCTAGGTACTTGAAAATCTTATAGAGCGAACCGCCGATTACGGTGGTTAGAAGATGTCCGATATGGAACGGTTTTGCGATATTGATTGACGAGTAGTCAATCGTTACCGTCTTTCCGTTACCTTCTTTTTGCTTGTACGCCGAACCGCCTTTTTCGTTAAGTTCAGTTGCGGTTAAACGAACGACTTCTTCTCTGTTAAAGAAAATATTTAGATATCCGCCTGCAATCTCCGTCTTGCCGACCAAGGCGCAACCACAACCGTCGAGCATATTCTTAAGGTCGCTCGCTATCATTTGGGGCGCTTTACGGAGCGCTTTTGCGAACTTAAAACACGGCAAGCATATATCTCCGCAACTGTCGTCTGGCGTGGGGGAGAGCGAGGATATTATTTCCTCTTCGCTAACTCCGTCGATTTTTATGTTTTTAGCAATAATTTTCTTAAAATCCATTTGTCTTTCCTTTATACGTTAAAGCGGAACAATACTACGTCTCCGTCTTTGAAAACGTATTCTTTTCCTTCGCTACGAACTTTACCCTTTTCTTTCGCCTGGTTAAATCCACCACACTCTACGAGGTCGTCGTAGGTCACGATTTCGGCTCTGATAAATCCTTTCTCAAAATCGCTGTGAATTTTGCCCGCAGCCTTAGGCGCTTTCGTTCCCTTTTCTATCGTCCACGCGCGAACTTCCTTTTCGCCCGCCGTTAAGTAACTGATTAGTCCGAGTAGTTCGTAACCCGTCTTAATAATACGGCTGAGTCCGCTCTCGGCTAAGCCTAAGTCGTCGATAAACATTTGGCGCTCTTCCTTGTCGAGTTGAGCAATCTCTTCTTCCACTTTCGCGCAGATTTCCATAAACTCCGATTTCTCGGTTTTAGCGAACTCTCTTACCTTATCTACGAACGGATTTTCTTTGCCGATATCGTTCTCGCCGATATTAGCGCAGTAAATTACGGGCTTTGAGGTAATGAGGAAGAACGAATCGGTAAGCGCCTTTTCGTCGTCAGATAGTTCTAGCGTTCTAATCGACTTACCCTCTTCTAGCGTAGTGCAAATCTTACGCAAAAGTTCAGCCTCTTCTATATAACTCTTTTCGCCAGTTTTTACGTACTTTTCAGCCTTGTCAAGTCTCTTTTTCGCACTCTCAAGGTCGGATAATACTAACTCAAGGTTAATCGTCTCAATATCTCTAAGAGGGTCTATGTTTCCGTCTACGTGAGTAATGTTCGCATCCTCGAAACAGCGTACCACGTGAACGATTGCGTCAACCTCTCTTATGTGCGACAAGAACTTGTTTCCTAGTCCCTCGCCTGCCGACGCGCCCTTAACTAGTCCTGCGATATCTACGAACTCTAAAACCGCCGGCGTAATTTTTTTTGTATTATACATTTTTCCAAGCACGTCTAGTCGCTCGTCGGGAACGGCAACTACGCCCACGTTAGGCTCAATCGTGCAGAACGGGTAGTTAGCGCACTCCGCGCCTGCCTCCGTTATTGCGTTAAATAGCGTACTCTTTCCAACGTTGGGAAGTCCTACTACTCCTAATTTCATTTGCTTTCTCCGTTAGTTTTATTCCGAATTATTATATATCAATTCGCCTTTTTTTGCAACGCTTTTACCCCTATATAGGGTAAAAAATCACATTATACTTGCTTTTTTCTACTGCGCTAGCGAAAAGGACACTTTGTCGAAGTGGACTGCATCCACTTTTACGGTTATTTTGTCGCCTAGTCTATAAGTGATTGCGCCGTTAGACAGCGTTTGCGAACCCTCGTCGTACTTAAATCCGTATCCGCCAAGCGATTCTACTCTTATTAGTCCTTCAACGGTGTTATCTAGTTCGGCAAAAACTCCCCACTCGGTCACACCGCTTACCGTAGCGTCGTAAACTAGTCCCACTTTATCTTGCATAAACTTGGCTTTTAGTAGGTCGTCAACCTTTCTTTCCGCCTCTTCGGCTATCTTTTCACACTCGCTACTCTTTATCGACGAAAGGGTAACGAATTCGGCGTATCTATTAGCGTTTTCGCCCCTGAGCACGCTCTTGATTATTCTGTGTATAGATAGGTCGGGATATCTTCGTATCGGCGAAGTAAAGTGACAATAGTACTGCGCCGAAAGACCAAAATGTCCTAGGTTTTGAGGTTTATATTCCGCTTTGGACATAGAACGGAGCGAGGCGCGTTGAATTACGCTACGCACTCTTTCATCAAGGCTTTCCATAAGCACAGAGTAATCGCTTGGCGACGGTTTCTCGGGCAAAGAATATCCAAAACACGACAAAAATGCGTTTAGGTTTTCCACCTTTTCTTCGGGCGGAACTTCGTGCACTCGGTACACGAACGGGATTTTCTTGTTAAAGTAGTGCTCGGCAACCGTTTCGTTTGCAATAAGCATAAATTCTTCGATAAGTTTATGCGAGAAAAGACGTTCTCGCTTTTGAATATCGACTACCTCGTCGCCTTTCACGATAATCGCGCTCTCGGGAATATCGAACTCGACTGCGCCTCGGCGCATTCTACGCTCGTTTAGAAGTAACGCTAGTTCTTTGGCGGTAAAAAGCATATCGGCAATCTCACCAAGTCTCGCTTTTTCAGTTTCGTCGCCGTCGAAAAGGCGTTGAACTCTACCGTAAGTAAGTCTCGCTTTAGAACGGATTGCGCCCTCGATAATTTCGTGAGAAAGGGGCTCTCCCTCGTTATTAAAGTTTATAATTGCCGTCAGCGTTAGCCTATCTTCGCCCTCGTTAAGCGAACAAATTCCGTTGCTTAGTTTTTCAGGGAGCATAGGAATTACCCTGTCTGCAAAATACACGCTCGTTCCTCGCTCGAACGCCTCTTTATCAAGCGCGCTACCCTCTTTAACGTACTCGGCGACGTCGGCAATATGGACGAAAAGTTTATACCCGTTATCAGTTTTTCTTACCTCGATTGCGTCGTCGAAGTCCTTACTGTCCTCGCCGTCAATAGTTACTACGAGGTCATCTCTAAAATCTCGTCTGCCTCTAATTTGCTCGGGTAAAACTTCGCTAGGGAGTAGTCTTGCCTCTTTTGAAACGGGTTTAGGAAATTTTTCGGGGAGCGAATACGACTTTATTACGCTCATAATATCCACTTCCGTTTCGCCGGCGTTACCCAAAACTTCAACAATCGTGCCCTTTAGTTTTCTAGCGGACGGGAGCAAGTTTACCACGACTTTATCGCCCGGAGAGGCGAAAACGCCACCACGCTCTATCCTTACGAACTCGAGAGCGCGCTCGTCGGGGATTACGAATTTTCCGTCAAAAACTCCCACGATTTGTGTAAACTTTCTCTTGATTATTTTTACGACTTCGCCCTCGCCCGAACCACGACGCTCTGAAACTTTAACGACTTTTACTCTGTCGCCGTGAATAGCGCCCGAAAGCGCCGAGGCGGGAATAAAAATATCGCCACTTCCGTCGTCGGGAACGAAGAACGCAAAGCCTCTGCCCGTACCCTCGATTACTCCCTCAATCGGCAAATAGGACGGCACGAAAACTTTTTTCGGTCTTGCCGGTAAAGACGCTTTCTTTTTCATTTTATAAGTCTTTTTCTTCATTTATTTTCCTTCTTTTTTTGCAATAAAAAGGACGGGCAATAAATCCCGTCCGTTCGTTAGTTTTAGTTTCCGTAGTAAATAGCAACCGATACGAAGAAGAGTATCGAAAGCACTGCGATTGCGATTGCGATTACAACCGTCAATCTTTTAAGCAAACTTTCTAGCGTTTGCGATTTGTTCTTCGCATAGAAAGTATCGGCGTTTCCACCCTGCATTGCGTTAAGACTGCTACCGTCGTTGCTCTGTTGGAACAAAACTACGAAGATAAGAGCGAGGGAAAGAACTGCGATAAGAATTAGGAGTACCATTCTTATAACGGGAAAAGAATCGGATATCCAAGGTGCTACTGCTAAAAATTGAAAATTATTCATAATAATTATACCTCTTGATTAAATGCTTATGTATTGTAACACAAATTTTTTTTATTCGCAACTGTTTTTTATCCGCTTAAGCAAAAATCCCGTTCTTTTTTGCGATTTTTATCGATTTTACCGTAGTTATCGTCCTTTTCGCCAGTAGTTGACAAAAAACTCAAAAAGGTTTATACTTTTTTTATGAGTATTCCAGCAAAAATTAAACTATCGTCTTTGCCCACAACCGAGCAAATCGACGGACGAATTTCGTTTCTTCAAGAGAAAACTTCGCTAATGTTTTCTTACGAGGGCGAAACTTTTTTGGTTACTCTTTCCGAAAATAAGTTTAGAGTAAAAAAGACGGGCGCGCTTTCTTACGATATGCTTTTCGAGGAAAACTCAATCAATCCCGTTAGGCTAAAAACTAGCGAAGGCACGCTTAACGAGTTCTATATGACTACTCACTCGCTTACCGTAGAGCGGAAAAAAGATTTCCTTTCCGTTACCGCCGTTTACTCGTTCGACTGCAACCTCGAAACGCAGTCGGTAACGCTAGAGTGTAAGTTCTATGAAAGTTAAAACGCAAGAGAAAACCTCTTGCGTTTTTTATTATCCGAAAATCTTAATACATAGCGACAAATACTCGTTATACGCATAAGTATCTTTTAAGTGTGTTAACCGTTTTGCAACGCCCAAGTAATACCAACCGTGCTTACTCTTATCTTTTTGGTTAAACCGCTCCCACAGTTTATCACCTAAAAGAGCGTAGTCTTGAGCCATTTCACGAATATTAGCAAGTTTATCGGCAAGACAAATTATTTGCTCGTCTCTGTCCATTTGCTCTAATGCGTCGAGCGTTGCTTGTTTTCTTGTTTGCCAACTGTCCTTTTCTGACAAGTGGCGCATTTTATCCTCGCTATCCGAGTCGACTAGCCTAGCCACTCGTTCGCCGAACTTTTCCCTAATTTCGTCAAGCGTTACTGAAGTATCCTCAACCGTGTCGTGAAGAACGGAGGCGCATAAAACGTCCTCGTCACTCGTTATACTACTAGCCACGATAAGCGCCGAAAGTGGGTGCGTTATAAACGGTGTGTCTTTACCCTTTCTCGTTTGTTCTGCGTGAGCAATCGTTGCAAATATTATCGCCTCGTTGACTTTATCCATATTACCACCTCTCTTGTTTTATATTATAGCATACTTTTTCTCGCTTTTCAAGGACTACGGATAAACAAGTGAGTAACAACCAACGATTTCTCGTGGAGTTATGCGCAAACGGGATAATTCGTCGTCACAATGAACTTCGTATCGTCTAACCACTAGAGCAATATTGTGCCCATTCCCAGGCGTTAAATCAACTAGCGTTCCATTATAGATAATATTGCCGTCGGCGTGCGTGAATTTAATATCGTAGTTTTCGTAATCTATCGGGAAATCAACGGACGGTAAGTTCTCTATTTCCTCTTCATTAACCTCAATTTTATAAGGGTCTAGAAAATAGTTGCGCGATTTAAGATTATCTATAATTGCGCCCGTGATAAATCCCTCTTCGTCGTCCACTTCGTCCCACAACTTTTTTATGCTAGCGTAACAATATGTCATAGCCTTAAAAAGTTCAGTCAAAGACAAGTCCCTTTCCATATATACTTTTAATTCCTCTTTGCTTTTTGAATACGCTTTCAAAACTTCAACTTTGTTATTAGTCATTATCTTCTTGTTCTTTTTCGCCGTCAACAGTAGTTTCCACGCAAGCTGGTTGAACAACTTCATTTATTTTTGCTTTTTTATATACCCTATAGTTTGCTACCATTTCCTTCGCTTTTTCTCCATTACTAAATACGTGGTCTAGAGCGTATTCGCCAATTTGCCAAGAAATTCTTCTATATTTTAAAACAATATTAAGAGGGTTATGCTCGGCTAAAATGCTTCCGCGTCTGCTTCTTTTGCCGTCCTTATTTTGAGCCGTCCAAAACATTTTATGTATCTCAGCATCTTTTATTGGATTAGTTTCGGCATAAGCATCAGCGACATCCCACTCTCTGTCACCAATAGCCACTTTCTTATAACAATCGTGTATGCTGTGGTTTATGCTTAGCGCACCTAAATTATAAGCCGCAATAAATTCATTTTTTTCTTCTCCACAACAAAAAACTAAAACCGTGTTCGGCAAAATATATAATTTTAATCCACGTTTCTCGTAATTTTGCGATGATATAATTATAGGCGAACATCCCTGCACTTGAATATTGAATTTCGACAAAATGGCATCTTGATACGAACTATCTATATTCTCGCTAGCATCACATCTTACTTTTAATGACCAATCCAGCACTTCTATTGAATTAAACATCTCAACGCTAGTTTGATAGAACAATTTATATTTTTCATCAATTTCGTTGTACGACAAAATTGTAGCGTTAAAAATATTTGAATCCATTATTTTGGCAGTTAATTTTTCATCTAAAAAACCTGTTGCATTAATAACTTCACGCCAACGTGTCCTTGAATAGAAATTTTCAATCGCTCTCGTTCTTACTTCTTCCCGTTTTTTTGCTTCCGCTCTTTCTTTGGCTTCTTTTGTTACTACCGCCACACGCTCCGCTTCTTCTTTCTTTTTAACTTTTGAATATAAAATAAAAATAACAACTAACGCAACCGCACCTAAAAATATTGCTAAACCTATATTTTCTTTTAGAAACGTAACTATTAATACCAAAATGACACATAAAATAAAAAGTATCAACTTTTTCTCCTCCTATTATACAACTATAGGCAAAACCACAAATAAAAATATAACGACAATCGCAGCAATTACTAGCCCCACTTTAGTATTTGTTCTTTGTTGCTGTATCTCTTGTTGTGTCACTTCATGTGTAATTATTACCTCACTTTCCCCGTGTCGTGCTCGCGCTATACCATCCATTAATTCGTGATAATTAACATTAAGTGTATATTCTTCTTTTTTGCTTATAACAACTTTACATCTACTACTAGAAACGTATTCAATAGACTTTATTCTACTAAGTTGAATATATTTTCCAGGACTTACCTCCAATAATCTATTTCTAATTACAACCATAATTAAATTCGTACCTCCTTTATCTTTTGTTTGCCAATATAATCGCTACAAATCTCCGTTTCATTTCTTCTTGAAAAATATTATCTACTTCTTTCGTATACGACATTAGTAGTTATACTGTTACACTTGACTCGATTAAATTATATCAAGTCTTTTTGGACTTGTCAAGTCTTTTTGGAATTGATTGGGGTATAATGGAAGCGTTATGGAATTTAAGCAGATATTAAAAGACCTTAGACAAGGGCGGAATTTAAGCCAAATGGACCTTGCGAAAAAGTTGGGGATTAGTCAGTCGGCGATTGCGAAGTGGGAAACGGGACGAACGGAGCCCACGGCGTCGGCATTAATACTTCTCTCCCGTTTTTTCGACGAAAGCGTTGATTATCTACTAGGACTTACGCAATAAAAAATACTCCTTTTGCAAGGAGTATTTTTTTTATTACAACTGGATTTCTTCGCTTGGGCGGAGAGTTATTTTTCCGCTAGCGTTAAAACGGCTTGCCACCTCTTCAGAGAATAGGTGTTCGGGGTAAGAGTGGTACGGGATTGAGTGCTTTGCGCCGATTATTTCAGCGCACTTACTTGCCTCAACGGTATCCATATTATATATTCCGTCACAACAAAGTAATGCGTAATCTAGGTTGAGTTTCTTAAACTTTTTCATTTCTTTGGTAGTAGAGGTATCGCCCGAGGCGTAAATTTTCACACCGTCAACCTCGATTATAAAGCCTACGCACTCTTCCCTTTTATGGTTCTTATTCTCCGCAGGCACGCCCGTTACCGTAAACCCTGAAACGGAATAGGTTTTATATCCACCGTTTAATATAAAGTCTTTGGCTCTAAGAGTTACCGCTCCGTCGTTGAACTTAATAATTTCGGTTTTCGTATGGTCGTGGTGCTCGTGAGAAATTATGAGCAAATCGCATTTTTTATCGTAGCCGTCGCCTAAATACGGGTCGGCGTACAATACCTTTCCTTCGCTTGAAGTTATACGAAAACTACCGTGACCTTGATAGTATAGTCTTGCCATTACTTGCCCCCTTTGTTGAACATAGCGCCCGTTGCACGCAAGAACCACGCCAGCGGAAAAATGCGATAGAGCGCGTACAAGAACTTATATTTTGCGCCAACGATATAGAACGGTTTATACTTCTTCTTACTTATAATCTTCGCTATTTTTCTTCCCACTTTCTCGGGGCTCATACGCTTATGTTCCCTAGCCGAAATATGCTCGTCGGCTAGTCGTATTCTCTCTCCGTACCGCTCTCCTGCGTCGAAAATCTTTACTCGGTTTGCCGAAAAACTAGTCTTGGTATCCCCCGGGCAAATCGCCGTAACCGAAATACCGTAGGGGCGGATTTCTTCACGAAGAGCGAAAGTCAACGAGTTAAGTGCCGACTTTGAGGCGCAATACATACCTCTAAACGGTAGCGGAAACATTGCGCATACGGAGGAAATATTGACTACCTTTCCGCCCACGCTCATCATAGGCAAGGCGTAGCGAATACAACGCTGAACACCGTAGAAATTTACGGCGAACTGTTCTTCCACTTTCTCGGTAGGTAGCATTTCCACCGCTCCCGATAGTCCGTAGCCGGCGTTAGAAACGATAATATCAATCTTGCCGTACTTTTCCTTTATTTGACCAAACGCGCGCTTTACCGACTGTTCGTCCGTTACGTCGCATACTATTTCGTTCTCACTCTCGTCACAACTACGAGCGAGGTTGATTACTTCGTTATCCTTTCTTAAAAGCGTAACGAGTTCTTTACCTATTCCTTTCGTTCCGCCCGTTATTACGATTACTTTACCTTTTACCACGGCAATTCCCTCCGCTAATCTTTGGTTACATTATACCGTTTTTCACTCCGTTTGTAAAGCGTTTGCCGAAAATCGCCAAGTTTTATGGTAATCAGCAGAGCGAAAATAAACGCTTTCGCCCACCTTACAAGCATAAAACAGTTCACACTCGCTCGTTAAAAGTGGCGCGCCGATTTCATTATAATAGATGTACTTTCCGTCCGACCTAACCTCTAAAACACTCTCGCTCTTTTTCTTAATCGTTACTTTGCCAAGCGAGATTAAACCTTCGCCACTAAAGATATACTTCTCTCCGTCCTCGCCCTCGAGAACTACCGAGCAAGGCATAATTTCACAAACGGAATATCCGTTTAAGTCCAGCACTTGATTTTTATTAAAATCGTATATTGACCTTTCGCCTATTAAATATTTTTGATTGAACTTAGCGGTTGCTATAACTTGCCCGTTTTCGTCGAATAAACTCTCGTTTGCCGTGTAATACCTCTTGCCGTTAACTTCGGCAAAAGGCGAAAGAATATATCCAAGCGGACGGTTATATTCCGTTATCACTTCGAGGTTATCGCCGAAAGTTACCGTTTTTTCGGTAGGCGACAACCACTCGTTCTCTATTTCCCTAATATTATGCACTACGCCTCGCTCCGTCTTAACTGCGCTTTCGACTACTAACGACGGTTTTATCGACACGGTATCGCCCGTTTTCGTTCTTAAAAGCAGGGTAAAAAGGCAATATTTCTTGCCGTTGTGGATATAATCGTACTCTCCGTCTTCGCTCTCTAACTTCTTTTGCACGATAAAATCGCCACTCTCCGTCTCGAAAACTTGCGCAGACGAAGGCAAAGCAAACCTGCAAAGCGGACGAAGATTAGGGTTATATACGAGCAATTCGTTTTTCTCTTGCGAATAATAATTACCGTTTTGCATAAGCGTTAAGTTGTGAGGCAAAAAAGTAAACTCGTCCGCGCCCTCGACAACCTCTAATTGACCGTTATTCCTCTTAATTATTACCACACTTCCCGCTCTAAAAAGATTGTCGGAAACGACTACTACTTCGCCGTTTTCATCAAGTTTAGCAAGCGTTTTCCCGTCCGAAACTCTACGGATTTCTTTCTCTCCGCCCACGCAAACCGAAAATGCGTCAGTCGTTACGGGCTGAACTGTCACGCTACTACCAGCAATCTCGTAAACCTTTTTTCCGCTTTCAGCATCAAAAACTTTTATAGTATCAAGTTCGCCAAGTCTTACGCTCGTAATCTTTATCCGCTCTACTTTTTTCATATCGAAAGAGGTAATCTCCTCTGCGCTTACGAGCGGATGAAACGCAAAATCTTCGCTCAAATAAATATCCCCTATAAACGCTTCGTTTTTCTCGTTTCCACAAGAAAAACAACAAAAAGTCGTAAGCGCTATAAATATTAGCGCGATTAGTTTTTTAATTTTCATTTTTCCCTCCGCATATACTCTTGTAAATAAAATATATGCTTGGGGTTTTAGTTTTAAAACAAAAAATCGCCCGTTCTGTCTAGGCGATTTTTTTGTTTTTATATCTTCGTTACGATTGCACTCTCGGGCGGAACGAGAACGAAAGTTTCTCCGCTAACGAGGTCGATAGTCGCCTTGCCAAGCGGATAGTCGTCCTCGCTTGCGTTGGCTATAACTCGTAAGTTCTCTCTACGGAAAATAAATATTCCTTCTTCCGCTTTCTCTAGCGTAAAGTTTCCATTTATTAAAGCCTCACTCTTGCGAAGTTTACCAAGCGTTTTATAATGCTCGATTAACTGCTCGTTCTCTTTTCCCCACGGATAGCAACGGCGATTGAAAGGGTCTTCGTATCCCTCTAGTCCTGCCTCGTCGCCGTAATATAGACAAGGGGTGCCCGGTAAAGTGTACTGAAGAATAGACGCTAGCATTAACCGTTTTACCGCTCTAGAGTAGTCGCTAATTTTCTTTTCCGCTCTCTCGTCCTTATCTTGCGGTTTCTCGTCGGTAGAAAGCATAGTTAGCGCTCTTACGGTATCGTGCGTAGAGAGCATATTCATAAGGTTGTCCACCACTTTTTTGGGGTAGTTATTGATAATCGTATTTATCGTTACGGCGAGCGGGCGGGCGTCTTTTTCCGTTATAAACTTGATAATTCCGTCTTTGAGCGGATAATTAGTTACGCTATCGAGTTGACCGCCTAGTAAATATCTGCGACGGCTAGAATAGGATATCTTGTTGGACGCGTCCTCCCAAACCTCTCCGAGCACGATTGCGCTCTCGTCCACTTTTTTTACTGCGCTGACTAGTTTATCCAAAAACGCGTCGGGGAGTTCGTCGGCAACGTCGAGACGCCAACCCTTAATTCCTAGGCGAAGATATTTTCTTACTATTCCGTCCTCGCCCGTTATGAACTCGGTAAAACTATCGTCGTTTTCGTTTACGCAAGGCAAAATCTTAACGCCCCACCAACAATCGTATTTATCAGGATATTTTTCAAAGTTATACCACCCGTAATACGGACTAGTCTTGCTTTGGTACGCTCCAACGCTATCGTAGTTTCCGTCACGGTTAAAGTACACGCTATCCGCTCCCGTGTGCGAAAAAACACCGTCGAGCATAATAGAAATTCCCTTTTTCTTCGCCTTTTTAATAAGGTTTACTAGAGCCTCGTCGCCACCAAAATCACCGTCCACGCGGTTGTATGAGCCCGTGTCGTACTTATGGTTAGAGTGCGCCTCGAAAATAGGATTAAGATAAATACACTTTACTCCCAAACTTTTAAGGTAATCGAGTTTTTCGGCGACACCAAATAAGTTTCCGCCGAACATATCCTCGTTCTTAACTATACCCTCTTCGTCCGCCTTATAAAGTGGCGTTCCGCCCCAGTCGTCACGGTATAAAATATGCCGTTTCGTTTTATAACGCTTTTTACCGATATTGAACCTATCGGGCATAATTTGATAAATTATACCGCCGTCGAACAGATTAGGCTTTATATACTTATCCTCGTATGCGGTCAGTTGCCACTCTTTTCCCTCGCCCTCGCTTGCCGTGAGGTCGTTACTTGCGTAAAACTTAACCGTTTCGCTTTCGCTTTCCAACTGGAAATAGTAGCCGTAAAGCCCCGAAGAGGTAACCTTCATAGTAATCGTAAAGCCCGTTTCCGTTCTCGTCATAGGATACGGCACGGGATTTTCGTCAATTTTGGTTAGCACGAAAAACGCCCTTTTTGCAAGAGCGTTTATTCTTATCGTAAAATCCTCGTTTACCTTAACGCCTCCTACCGGTGTTTTGTAAGAGGCGTCACACGGAAAATATTCCGCTTTTATCATATTATTTTTCCTCGGTTAAAATAATCGGTTTTAAGTGCCAAATGTTATTAGCGTACTCTCTTATGCTCCTATCGGACGCAAAAGTTCCTGCCTCGGCGATATTACGAAGAGCCATTTTGTTCCATCTCTTTTCGTCCTTATACGCCTCGTCGAGTTCGTTTGACGCGCGCAAGTAATCTTCAAAATCAAGTAGCGCCATATACGGGTCGGCAACGTACGAAGTGCCTACCGCTAGATAGTCCGCTATATCCGAGAAAGACTGTCCGAAAAAGCCCGTTCTTAAAGCATCAACAACCCTACGGATTTGTCTATCCTCCGAGTATAGGTGGGAGGCGTTATATCCTCTCTTCCACACCTCTTCGACCTCGTGCGATTTAAGTCCGAAAGTAAAGATATTAGTTGGACCTACCTTTTCGGCAATCTCGACGTTAGCGCCGTCAACCGTGCCTAGCGTTATCGCGCCGTTTAGCATAAACTTCATATTGCTCGTTCCCGACGCCTCTTTACCTGCAAGCGAAATCTGTTCGGATACTTCGCTCGCCGGAATTAGCCTCTCCGCTTTAGTAACGTTGTAGTTTTCTAAAAACATTACGTCAAGTTTGTTCTTAACGAGAGGATTGCGTTGAATTTCTTGCGACAAGCAATTTATTAGCGAAATTATACGCTTTGCGTGATAATATCCGCCCGCCGCCTTTGCTCCGAAAATAAAGGTTTCGGGCGTAACCTCTTTGCTTGGGTTATCCAAAATATCGAGGTACTTCTTAACGATTTTAAGCACGTTTAGAAGTTGGCGTTTGTACTCGTGCAATCTTTTAATTTGCGTGTCGAATCTAGAATAGGGGTTGAGTTTAAAGCCCGTCGTTGACGAAATATAATCGGCAAAATCCTTCTTGTTTTCGAGTTTAATCTTGGCAAGCGAAGATAGTACGCTCTCGTCGGAAACAAACTTTTTAAGCGCAACTAGTTTGCTTGCGTCCTTTTTATACCCCTCCCCGATTAGCCCGTCAACAAGGCTAGCGAGTTTAGGATTAGACTGATTGAGCCAACGACGATGCGCTATTCCGTTCGTAACGTTGGTAAAACGCTCGGGCAAAATAGTGTAAAAGTCGTTAAATACGCTTTGTTTTATGATATCCGAGTGGAGAGCCGATACGCCGTTAATCGAGTGCGAACCGATTACAGCCAAGTTCGCCATACGGACTTGTCCGTTTCCGATTACGCACATACGGTCGAGTTTATCCGAGTAACAATCCGTATGCTCGCCACGGAAACGCGCGTCGATTTCCTTGATAATCTTGTAAATTCGAGGCAATCTCATTTTAACGAGTTGCTCGTTCCACTTCTCTAGCGCCTCGCTCATTACGGTATGGTTAGTGTATGCTATCGTATTGACCGTAATATACCAAGCCTTTTCCCACGGGTAACCATACTCGTCGAGAAGGAGGCGCATTAGTTCGGGAACGGCAAGAGCCGGGTGCGTATCGTTAATGTGGATAGCCGTTTTCTCGTGTAGGTTATCGAGGTTTTTATTGTTCTTAAGATGGTCTTTTATAATCGACTGGAGTGATGCCGAAACAAGGAAATACTGTTGCGACAAGCGAAGTTGCTTTCCTTCGAAGTGTTGGTCGGACGGATATAGAACTTTGCTTATTACTTCCGCCTCGTTATCTCCCCTCATTGCGCTAAAGTAATCGCCTTGAGTGAACGACTTCATATCAAAAGTAGAGTGTGCGCTCGCTCTCCAAAGACGAAGAACGCTTGCGCCTTTTCCGTCGTAGCCTGATATCATCACGTCATAGGGGAGCGCATCAACTACCGTTGCGTCCTTATGCTCGACTATTAGTTTACCAGACTCCCAATGTTCATCTACTCTTCCGCCGAGTTTTACGGTAAAACTCTTGTCGGAGCGTGGCATCATCCAAACTTCTCCGCTATCTAACCAAATATCGGGCAGTTCAACTTGCGTATTCTCTACGATTTTTTGTTTGAAAAGTCCATACTCATAACGGATTGAAAAGCCCATAGCGGGATAATCGCAAGTTGCTAAGGCGTCAAAAAAGCAAGCGGCAAGCCGTCCTAGTCCACCGTTTCCAAGCCCTGCGTCGGCTTCGAGTTCGTATAGAGCGGACAAGTTCTTACCCATACTCTTTACCGCCTCGCCCACCTGTTTTTCAAGTCCAAGGTTATATAGGTTATTGCGAAGAGAACGACCTAACAAAAACTCCATACAAAGGTAATACACCCTCTTTGCGCCCTTGCGGTTAACCTCGGAGTTAAAGCGTTGTTTCTTTAGTAGTAGCATATCGCGAATAACGAGAGAAACGGCTTTGTAGAGTTGTTCATCCGTAGCCTGATGCTCGTTCGTTGCGAAATATTTATTAAGTTTTTCAGTAATTAGTTCTTTTACTTTATTCGTATCGTATTGCAAAAAAGTGTCCTCCGGTAATAATTAAAGCAATTCGTCGTAGTATTTTCCGTACACACTCGCGCTCTTTTTCCAACTGAAATCGCTCTTCATAGCGCGCTTACGGAGAGCAACCCACTTCTCGGGATAATAACGGCAAAGCCCTACCGCTCTACCTACCGTATGAGCGAGCAAATCTTTATCGTATTCGATAAAACTAAATCCGTTACCCTTATCGCCGTTCCCACAATCCGCCACGGAATCGCGAAGGCCTCCCGTCTCTCTTACTACGGGAATAGTGCCGTAACGCATAGCCATCATTTGTGATAGTCCACAAGGCTCGCTTTTGGACGGCATCAAGAAAATATCCGCTCCTGCGTAGATTTTTTGCGCCATATCCTTGTTAAAGGTTATTATCGCCCGAACTCTATTTCCGTAAACGTTTTGCATATGGCGGAAGAAGTTTTCGTGGTCGGCGTCGCCCGTACCAAGCACTACGAACTGCACGTTACTTTGCATTATCGTATCGAACGCACTACGAACGATATCAATACCCTTATGATTTACGAGGCGAGTTATCATAGCGATAATAGGTACGCTTTCGTCAATAGGTAAATTGAGTATTCTTTGCAAGCCCTTTTTGTTCTCTTTCTTAAAAGTGTCAACGGTTTCTACCGTGTAATTTTTAAACAGCGACGGGTTAGCCTCGGGATTATAAGTAGTAAGGTCTATTCCGTTTAGAATTCCTCTTACCTTTCCTTCGTTCTTTTGTAGCACTCCCTCTAGCCCGTGAGCGTACTGGCTTGTTAGAATTTCTTTTGCGTAAGTAGGCGAAACGGTAGATACGCTATCGGCGTAATCAATCGCGCCTTTCATAAGGTTAATACAACCGTTCCACTCGATTGACATATACTCGTTCTTGGGAATACCGAAAAGGTCCTCTATCGTGTCGTAAGAGAATTTGCCTTGGTATTCTATGTTGTGAATAGTGAATATCGTCTTAATATCTTTCTCGCCGTCACGGTATTGATAGAAAAGTTTATAGTACACGGGCACGAGCGCCGTGTGCCAGTCGTGACAATGTAAAATATCCACTTTCCAGTTTAGATACGGTATAAGTTCTAGTACCGCTCTCGAGAAAAAGGCAAATCTCTCTCCATCGTCGCCGTGACCGTAAAGTCCCGTTCTCTTAAAATAGAACTCGTTATCCACGAAATAGAACTTTACGCCCTCATAATCTAGTTCAAACAAACCGCAGTACTGGTTTCTCCACGCAAGAGGAACGGTAATTGCACGAATAAACTTAAGTTCCTTTCTATACTCGTCGGGAAAACTTTCGTAAAGCGGAATTATAACTCTCGCCTCAGTTCCTCTCTTTTTATTAAGAGCGCGCGGTAGCGAGCCGATTACTTCGCCAAGTCCACCCGTTCCAGCAAACGGCCAAGCCTCGCTTGCTACGAAAAGAATATTCTTTTTCTTCTTTTCCGATACGGGCTTAACCATTTTTTTCGTATCTTTCTTCGCCGTTTCTTTTTTTACAGTCGGCTTAATATTTTCTTTAGTTTCAGCAGTCTTTTTAGCCATATTATTTTCTCCTAGAAATTTATTATACTTTGGTGTCCACGGGCAAGAAGTACGGTCTCGTTTCGTGGCCAGAAAGCGTTCTATTTTCCAAAACGTGCGAAAACTTATCGGCGATTACACAGTTTAGCGTACTGTTCGCCTCAACGACCACGTTGTTAAACAAAATCGAGTTCGTTACTTTTGCGCCTTTGGCTACTCTCGCGCCACGGAATAAAATAGAGTGCTCAACTTCGCCCTCGATTACGCATCCGTCCGCTATCATACTATCTTTAACCTTACCGGTAGGCTCTATTCTACAAGGTGCAGAATCACGAACCTTGGTGTAGATTGCTCCACCTTTTCTAAACAACTGGTCTCTCGTCTTTTTGTCAAGAAGGTCAAGCGAGTGTTTGTAATAGTTTACCATATTATCTATCGAGGCGAAATACCCGTCGTACTCGTAAGCGTAAATATTATATTCGTTTACGCCCTTAATAAGAACGTCTCTCGAGAATGAAGTATAGCCTTTTTCCTCGGCGTTATCTATAATCGATAGCAAGAATTTACGGCTAATTACGAACATATTCGTACAAACTTTCGCTTTTCCGCTCGTTTTGTTGCCCGTAATAACTTTTCTTACTCTTCCACCACTATCCGTATCGAGCACCGTTCTAACCTTTTTGTCGCCGTCCTCGATTTCTTGATTGTGGTATATTACCGTAATATCCGCTCCCTTGTCGATATGGTAAGCAACTACCTCTGAAAAGTCAATGTTGCAAACGTTATCGCAATCGGACATCACAACGTAATTCTCCGTTGCGCTACGAATATAATACGACGCGTTCGATATTGCCTCAAAACGAGACGAATATACGCTTGCGCTGTTTCTCGCAAACGGCGGTAGTATTACTAATCCTCCGTGCTTTCTCGACAAATCCCAACTTTTTCCGCTACCTATGTGTTCCATTAGCGACTGGTAATTATATTTCGTAATAATACCGATATTATTAATTCCGCTGTTGACCATATTAGACAAAACGAAGTCGATAAGGCGATATCTTCCACCAAACGGAACGGAGGCAAGCGTTCTTTGCGCCGTGAGTTCATTTATTTCTTTGTCGTGTAGGTTAGAAAAAACTATTCCCAAAGTTTTCATTTTACGCTCCTCCTTACTTGTTCTCTACGATTTCGCCCGACGCTATACGGGAATTCGCCTTAACGGTGTATCCTCTTCCAACGAGAGCAATCGAGTTCTTGTTGCTATTCTCGTCGCCTATTACCACGCCGTCCTCTATCGTTACGTTCTCGTCAATCATACCGTAATTTATCGTTACGTTCTCGCCCACCTTAGTTCCACGCATTATTACGCTATTACTAACGACGCTACCCTTACCGATATATACGTCCTCGCTGATAATACTATTTTCTACTTTACCTTCAATCTCGCATCCAGCCGTGTAAATCGAATTTACGACGCTACCCGTACTAGAAATGTAAGACGGAGGCAAAGGCGAATTCTTTGAATAAATTTTTTGGTTAGGCTCGTTAAGGTTCATTTCCGGCTTTTCGCCAAGCAAGTCCATATTCGCCTCCCAAAGAGAGGTAATAGTTCCCACGTCTTTCCAGTAGCCCTTGAAGTTGTACGCAAACATACGCTTACCATTGTGGAGCATATACGGAATTATATTTTTACCGAAGTCGTTAGAAGAATTTTCGTCCGCCTCGTCACGGATTAGTTCGCTAACGAGTGCGTCCTTTTTGAAAATGTAAACGCCCATAGATGCGTGATTACTCTTCGGCTCTTTCGGCTTTTCGGCAAAATCGGTTATGCGATTTTCTTCGTTGTAACTCATAATTCCAAAACGGCTCGCCTCTTCATAAGGCACGTCGATTACTGCAATCGTGCAATCTGCGTCGTTTAGAATATGCTCGGTAAGCATTTTCGAGTAATCCATCTTGTAAATATGGTCGCCCGAAAGGATTAAGATGTGGTCGCTATCGTACTTTTCCAAAAAGTGTAGGTTTTGGTAAATTGCGTTAGCAGTTCCTTTGTACCACTCTCCGCCTTTTTTCGCTTGGTAAGGCGAAAGGGTATGCACGCCTCCGTAAGTGCGGTCTAAATCCCAACTCTTACCACTACCTATGTACTCGTTTAGAACTAGCGGTTCGTACTGCGTAAGTACGCCCACGGTGTCAATATTAGAGTTAGTGCAGTTGGATAGCGTAAAGTCGATTATGCGATACTTCGCGCCAAACGAAACGGCAGGCTTGGCTATGCCCGAAGTTAGAGCGTAAAGTCTAGTTCCTTGTCCGCCCGCAAGTAACATTGCTATACATTTTTTCTTTTTCATTTTCTCTTCCCCCTGTTCTTTTTGGTAAGATATATGCCCGCAAGTGGCGGAATATCTAGCGTAAGGCTGTTTTCCTTGCCGTGGCTTTCCACTCTTTGCGTATAATATTTAACTTTTTCATAACTAACACCGTACAGCCTACTGTAAAGCGCTCTCTCGTAAACGCCCTTTTTCGTTACGCCGAAACGATAATTTTTGTACTCGTTAGGCGAAAAGTTTATAATCGCGATTACTATATTTCCTCTCTTATCTTTGCGCTGATAGATAATTATATTTTGCGTTTTGTCGTCAATGACTAACCACTCGTATCCGTCCCAACCGCCGTCTTGTTCCCAAAGCGCGGGCGTTTTTTTATAGAACTCGTTAAGCCGAGCGGTAAAATCTAGCATTTCTTTGTGCCTATCGTAGTCAAGCAGTAACCAGTCTAATTCTTTGGCGTAATCCCACTCGATAAACTGACCGAATTCGCAACCCATCATAAGCAGTTTTTTGCCCGGATGAGCGTACATATTCATCAAGAAGTTGCGAAGCCCCGCGAACTTGTTGTCGTATTCGCCTGGCATACGGTTTATAAGCGAGAGTTTACCGTGAACTACCTCGTCGTGCGATATAGGTAAAACGAAGTTCTCGTTAAAGGCGTAAGTGAGCGAGAAAGTGAGTTTGTCGTGATGGTGCACCTTAAAGAACGGGTCGACCTTAACGTAGTCGAGAGCGTCGTTCATCCAACCCATATTCCACTTATAGTCAAACCCTAGTCCGCCCTTATCAACTTCGCCCGTAATCTTAGGCCAAGAAGTGGACTCCTCGGCTATCATAAGAGCGTGTGGATAACGCCTTTTCACGAAAGCGTTTAGTTTTTGCAAAAACGCTACCGCTTGTTCGTTCTCTCGTCCGCCGTAACGGTTAGGCGTCCAAAGTCCGTTTTCTCGCTGATAGTCTAGATATAACATACTAGCAACGGCGTCAACGCGTAGTCCGTCAACTTTGTACTCGCCTAGCCACATCATAGCCGACGAGCAAAGGAAAGACTGTATTTCGCCCTTGCCGTAATTAAAACAACAAGTGCCCCATTGTTTATGCTCGCGGTTGAGTTCGTCCTCGGGCTCGTAAAGGAAAGTTCCGTCGAACTCGTAAAGCCCGTTTGCGTTCTTTGGGAAATGGCCCGGCACCCAGTCGATAATAATTCCCAGTCCGTTTGCGTGCAACTTGGACACTAAATAGCAAAAATCCTGGGGCGTTCCAAACCTAGAAGTAGGCGCGAAATAGCCCGTAACTTGATAGCCCCACGAACCGTCGAACGGGTGCTCGCAAACTCCGATTAGTTCGAGGTGCGTATATTTCATTTTCTTTAAGTACGGCACGATTTCGTCCGCAAAATGACGATAAGTAAAAGTCTTGCCGTCGGGATATCTACGCCACGAACCGATATGCGCCTCATAAATGTTTATAGGCGAACAGAACTTGTCTTTCTTTTTTAACTTTTCTTGATATTTCTTATCTCTAATTCTGATTTTAGACAGCGAATAAACTTTAGAGTTGGTTTGAGTTTCAGTCTCGGTATGTAGTGCGTACGGGTCGGTTTTATACAAAGTTCTACCATCCCAAGTCTCTATGCGGTATTTGTACCCGTCAAACTCGTTTACTCCGCTAAGAGAAAGACAAAAAATCCCCTCCTCGTTTTGCATGGGGAGAGAATTTTCGTTCCACTCATTAAAGTCGCCCGTAAGATATACGGCTTTAGCGGAAGGCGCCCAAACGCGAAAAGTTGCCTTTTTCGTGGCGTGGTCATACTGACAACCTAGAAATTTATAAGCATCGTATAGTTCGCCTTGATGAAATTTTTTCGCATTATCTTCGTTCATAAATATTCTTGCCTTCGCTATGATTTTTCTTCACAACAATTATACACCATTTGATTAAATAAATCAATACTTGTTTTCGACTTTTTTTGAATTTTTCAATTTTTTTGCTCGAAAATATCGTTTTTACGCTTTCTTATCAATACCTAACGCTAAAAACGGTTGACAAACGAGCGGATTATACAATATAATTTATATAAATTATAGCGTCATTTTTACCGCGCCACATTAAGGAGATTTTTATGAACAAAATTCCCGAACTTTTCGGCAGTTTAGTATTTAACGATACCGCAATGCGCGAAAGTTTACCAACTGAAGTTTATAACGAGTTTAAGGCTCTCGTAGAATCGGGAGAGCCACTTACTCGTGAAATAGCAGACATTATTGCCGACGCTATGAAAGAGTGGGCGATTTCCAAAGGCGCAACTCACTATACGCACTGGTTCCAACCTATGACGGGTGTTACTGCCGAAAAACACGACAGTTTCGTTACCCCTCACGGCGAGGATAGTATTATTATGAAATTCCGTGGTAAGGAACTAATCAAGGGTGAACCGGACGCATCGTCTTTCCCTAACGGCGGTCTCCGCTCCACTTTCGAGGCGAGAGGCTATACTGCTTGGGACCCCACTTGCTACGCTTTCATTAAGGACGGCGCTCTTTGTATTCCCACGGCGTTTTGTTCTTACTCGGGACAAGTTCTCGACAAAAAAACTCCTCTCCTTCGCTCCACGAAAGTCGTTACCGACAGAGCGAAAAGACTACTTAAATGTTTTGGAATAGACACGGCAGGCGTTATCGTAACGGTTGGTCCGGAACAAGAATATTTTCTTATAGATAAACAACTTTACCAAAAGAGAAAGGACCTCGTTTTCACGGGAAGAACTCTTTTCGGCGCAAAGCCGGTTAAAGGTCAAGAAATGGAGGACCACTACTTCGGTTCTATCCGTCCTAGAGTTTTGGCGTTTATGTCCGACCTAGACGAGCAGTTGTGGAAATTAGGCGTTCTTGCTAAAACTCGTCACAACGAGGCTGCTCCTAGCCAGCACGAACTTGCGCCCATCTTCTCCGTAGTTAACGTCGCCGCCGACCATAACCAAATTACTATGGAACTTATGAAGAAGATTGCGGACAAACACGGTCTTGCTTGCCTTCTCCACGAAAAACCTTTCGAGGGCGTAAACGGTAGCGGTAAACACGACAACTGGTCGCTTAGCACCAAAGAGGGCGTAAACCTACTTGACCCCGGCAAAAATCCGCAAGACAACCTACTCTTCCTCACTTTCCTCTGCGCTGTAATCGGTGCGGTGGACGACCATCAGGATTTGTTGCGTCTTTCCGTAGCCTCGGCTGGAAACGACCACCGTCTAGGCGGTCACGAAGCGCCCCCTGCTATTATTTCTATGTATCTCGGCGACGAACTCACCGCAATACTAAACGCTATGGCGGACGAAAAACCGTACAAAAAAGTTAGCGCAACTAAAATGAATATGGGCGTCGACGTAATCCCTGCGTTTATGAAAGATACTACGGACAGAAACCGTACTTCGCCTTTTGCTTTTACCGGTAATAAGTTTGAGTTCCGTATGCTTGGTTCTTACGCCAACGTGTCCGGACCTAACACTATGATTAATACCGCCGTTGCTGAAAAACTAGACGAGTTTGCCGACTTTTTAGAAAATAGCAAGGATTTCGAACGCGACGTAAGAAAACTTATTAAGGATACTTATATCAAGCATAAGCGTATCGTCTTTAACGGAAACGGCTATTCTCACGAATGGGAAGAAGAGGCAAACAAGCGTGGACTACTCAACCTTAAGACTACGCCCGAGGCTTTATTCCACTACTCCGACGAAAAAAACATACGCCTTTTCGACCGCTACGGCATTTACACGCCCGAAGAGGTTTGCGCAAGAGAGGATATCTTACTAGAAAACTATTGCCGTCTAGTAAATATCGAGGCTCTTACTATGGTGGATATGGCGAACAAGGAAATTATTCCTTCGTGCATTAAGTTTATGTCGCGCCTCTCTACCGCAATCGTTAATAAAAAGGCTATCGGCGTAACCTCGAAAACGGAATCCGATTTGCTCGAAAAAGTTACCTCTCTTACCGACAAGGCTTATGAGGCTAACCTCGCTCTTGCCGAAATTATCCCGATTGCTAAACAAACGGCTGACTTTAAAGTCGCATCTAAAATCTACCTCGAAAAAGTTATCCCCGCTATGGAAAACTTGCGTAAACTTTGCGACACGCTAGAAGTTGTAATCCCCAAAAGTTACTGGCCGTTACCCACATATAGCGATATGCTCTTCTCTGTATAAAAAGTTAAAAAAAGAGTAGTTCGAACGAGAACTACTCTCTTTTTTTATTCTTTTTTAGTAGCGAAATCGCTATGCTAATCGACAAGCAAATGAGTGAAGTTAGCAAGCAAAACACGACTATAGCGCAAACTATGACTTTCATTACGACACACCTCAACGACTACATTATAGTCGTTTTTTCGTGTCGAATTTCGGTGTTTTAAGGTAAATCTTGAGTTTTTATATCCACGAGCGAGTTCATTTCAAACGAATAAATATAAGTTTTTTTCACCTCAAAGCCCAAAATTTCCTTTATCGCTTGTGAATAAACGGAAAGTTGTAGGTTATACGCACCCGAGCGTATTCTTTCGGGGCGAGAAGTCTTATAATCGATTAGCACGCAATCGTTCCCGTCAACGACCATAAGGTCGATTACACCTTGAATAAGAACGCTCTCGTTCCCTTCTTTTTTATTCCAAATGAACTGCTGTTCGCGATATAGTTTTTTACCGCTTACTAGACTTTTTATTGCATTATAAGCGTTGTAAAGCACTCCGCGATTAACGAACCGACTAATATCGCCTCGACGAGAAAGGCGCTCCCACTCACTATCGAACGGAAGAGAAAAATCGATTAGTTCCATAGCCTTATGGTACGCATTTCCTTTATCTAACGCTCTATCGTCGTCGCCTCCCGTGTAATAGGACGGGGTTATTTCTTCCTTAACCTCGTTCATAAGCGCGGTAACACTTTGTTTAAGAGGGCGAACCGTTTTTTCGCCTTTGAGCGCAAAATACTCCCTAAGCGTTTTTACGAGCGTTTCATCAGCAGGCCGAACCTCTATTTCGTTTCTTCTCTTAGGTTTATGCCCTATTCCCAAATCTTTTTCGGTATAGGTTTCAAACCCGTAACGAGCGTAGAGGGGGCGCAACCAGTGGAAAAAGTCGTTTCCGCAAGATAGCGGAGCAATAAATTTACTCTCGCCGGTAATTAGGCTATCGTCAGCCTTTACTCCAGCGTAGATATAAAGTCCTTTTTTCGCTCTAGTGAGCGCTACATAGAGAAGGCGCATACGTTCTTCGACGAGCGAACGCAACAACTTATAACTCGACGCTACGAGCATACGGTTCTTCTCGTACGCTTTCTTGCCTAGATTTATCGTTTTCATACAAAGCCCTAGTTCGCTATCCGTTATGATAAACTCGCTAGCGTCTCTTTTTACGAACCCTCGCTGAGTGTCTATTAGGTAAACGAAGGGGAACTCCAAACCTTTAGAGGAGTGTATCGTCATTATTTTAATCGCATCACTTGATTGAGCCACGCTACTATCGTCATCACTTATAGTCAAATATCTAGCGTAATCTACGACGCTTTTTCCATAAGGCGTTTGGCAAAGGTGCTCTAAAAACGAGTTTAGAACTTCCACTTTTACCTCGGCGTCGGGCAACGAGGAAACGAAAGTAAACCATTGTTTTTCGGCAACTAGCGTACCTATTACCTCGCTTACCGTGTGCGTATAGGAATATTTTAAGTATCTATCGCGAAGCGCAAGAAAATCTCTAATCTTACTTGCGGTTTCGTCGTTTTTTTCGCTTGCATACTTCTCTACGCCCAAGTAAAACCGATTATCTCCGCTCTTAGCGTTTACCTTAATCTTTGATAGTTCGCCAAGCGAAAGTCTGGCTAAGTTGGAGCGCAAACACGAAACGAGCGCAATATCGTCGGTATGGTCAACGAGTAGTTTTATAAACGAGCGCAAAACTTCAACCTCGAATACCGCCGAAAATTTCATACCGTCGGAAAGCGTTACGGGCAAACCTATCTTTTTAAGTTTAGTATAAAGAAGTTCAACGGTGTGCGTTCTCGATTGCGTTAAGATTGCTATATCCGAAAACCTAACGCCTGCCTCGTTTTTGGCGATAATATCTTTAATTATCGCATCAGACTCAATATCGGCAAGCGAACTCTCATTTTCTTTAAGGTCTCGAACTACGCTATAAACGCTCTTTTTGCTCTCGCTACGCTGGGGAGCCACGATTAGATTTAGTTTAATTTCGCCACCCGTCAGTCCCGCTCCGCTCTTTAGTTGAGCCTTGCCCCTGTAATCCACTTGCCCAAAATCCTCGGTCATAAGCGGACAAAAAATTTCGTTAACGAACTGTAAAATCTCAGCGCACGAACGAAAATTATCGTTAAGTTCAAAGGGCGGTAAAAAGCCGTTTTGAGCGTAGTTAAAATAATTATCGAGGAAATATTTAGGGTTGCACATTCTAAACGCGTAAATACTTTGCTTTACGTCGCCGACCAAGAATAAGTTCTTTTCTCCCCTAACGGACGAAATGATTTTCTCTTGCAACGGGTTTACGTCTTGGTATTCGTCCACGAAAATATAGTCGTATTTTGCCTTAATCGTTTCTCTCGTTTGCTCGCTCGCCAAAATCTCGCAAGCGTAATGCTCGAGGTCGTTATAGTCAACCACCGCTTTTTTCTTTTTCTCTTGCGAGTATAGAGAACGGGTTTTATTTACGAGTTTCAATAGGATACGCTCGAACCTGCCCGTTTCGTCGCCCCACGGCATTTCGTAGTAATTTAATAGCGAATCCTCCGCTTTTTTATAAGCGTCTTTAAGTTTTTTAAAGTAGTTCTTTAATTGCTCGTGGACTTCCGTTTTGGCTTTAGTGCTCGTTTTTTCACAGTCTTCCCGTTCGCCTTTGAGCATTAGTATAAAAGACTCGACCGACGAAAGATTTTCGGCGTAATTTACACGCACCATATTATCGTACAAATTTTCCGCAAGCGGAATATAACTCGCTTTAAGTAGTCTTAATTCCTCTTCTATAACGGCGTCGGCAAGTCTTTTTCGCTCCGCCGTTATTTCATAAGAAGATAAAAATTTATCGGGCTCGCTGTTTGCGCTTATGAAAACGAATAGTTTTTTAATTAGTTTTTTTAGTTTTTCGTCGCCGTGGCGTTTAATAAGCGAATTATATAACAATATGAAATCTTCTTCGCCCTCTTGCGCACTTTGCTCCACCGCCTTATCTATCGCCTCTAAAATCATAACCGCCGTTTCCGTTTCGTCTGCGATTTCAAACGCTGGGTCTATATCTATTTCATAAAAATAATCACGAATTAGGTGCTGACACCAACTATGGATAGTACTGATTTCCGCGGTAGGTAGTTTTAAGAGTTGCTCTTCGGCGTACTTTTTCCCCTCGTTACTTGCCTTTATTAACGCATTTTGCATTTTTTCACGCATATCGGATGCCGAGGCTTTCGTGAAAGTACATATAACCATACGCTCAAGCGACGCACCTTGCGCTAAAAGACCTAGTATGCGTTCTATCATTACGGTAGTTTTGCCGGCGCCTGCGGAGGCGGACACGAGCATATTACCTCTTCTCTCTTTTATTACTTGTTTCTGAAGGTCGGTAAAGCCCATACTACTCTTTCTCCTTTTTTGCCGGTTTCTCGCCAATAATCGCCTCGTAAACGGAATCGAAATTCTCACTCTCGCTATTTCTAGTTTTAGCCTTACCAAAGCAAGCCGAACGGAAATCACAATAATCGCACGAAACACCTTGTCCGCTCTTTGCCGGAGAGGGCGCAACGCTACCCGAGAATATCTCCGCCACCGCTTGCGATGCTACTTTCTCGGCGTAATCGCAAACGACGCTAAGTTCCTCTTCCGTTCTTAAATACATATTGTTATAAAGCGATACGGAGCCGTCCGCTTTAATTTTACTGCTCACAGGAATTACCGTACTCTTTCCGCCGTCTAACGCTCGTCTATCGTGTGCTAGTATTATATCTTCGCTAGCGTCGAACGGACCGTCTAAGCGATTGCTAAACTCGTTGTCAGCCCACGACGAAGAAAGGGGCAGATAAAACAGTCCCGATGGTCTATACCCGTTCTCGATTAGAACTTTCATATATATTGCAAGTTGTATTTTCTTGCCGTAATAAAGGTCGGAATAACTAAAATTCGTCGAGCCCGTCTTGTAGTCTATTACTCTAGCGTGCTTACCGAAAGTATCTACTCTATCTATGCTACCGTTAAGTCTAATTCCCGACGGTAAAACGACGGTTTTAAGCACCGAATCGTCTTTACCGAAAGACATTTCAGTTCCGAGCGGAACGAAAACGCCAGCGTCTATTTGCTTTTTAATCACTCTGCAAAGCACTTCCGCCTCTTCGATAACTCTAATAAGCACTTTTTCATTTTGCTTATACGAATACTTTTCGAACTTATCAAGTTCGTTTTTAAGGGTAACGGAAACGAACTCTTTGATATTTTCGGGCATTTTCGCCTTTATAAAATCTTCGGCGATTTTATGTAGTAAACTACCGATATCAAGCACCGAAACTTTGCCCTCTTCCTTCTTGCTAAGTCTTAGCCCGTAGGAAAGAAAATACTTATACGGACACGAAAAATAGGTCTGCAAAGCACTAACCGAAGTAGTCTTACCTTTCATAAAAATACTATTATCAATAGGCGTTTCTTTCTCTTCTTTGCCGTAAAAATACTCCCTATTTTGCTCGCTTACCGCCTCTAGTACGGACGAAACGAAAGGCAAAGAGCGGTCTAGCAAAACGCTCTCCATAGCGCCCGTTTCATTTCCGAGCATAAACGCTATTTTTTTCTCGTCCGTTTCATCTGCAAGTTTAACCTCGATATCGCTTGTCGAAAGAATTTCTACTCCGTTTTTAGAGCATAAGTTCTTAAGGTCGTACGAAATTTTCTTTTCGTCGCTTGCTATGTAAGTTATGAATAGTCTTTCCGAGGCTTGTAAAAAATGCCAGAGTTCGCCTCGACAAAGCAAGTTCTTTCTCTCCGTTTTAGGCTCAACCTCAAGGTCGTAATTCTCCATTTCTCGTAGTTCGTCGTCCGACAAAAGCCCGTCGCAAACGATTTGCGAAGGTAATACGCCCTCGTTAAAATCGGCAATCACGGCAAACTTTGCTCGCTCTCCTCTAAACTGAGTTAGCGTGCCTATTTGTACCGTATCTACGCCGTTAGGAACTAGTGAAATCTCACTACCTGCAAACCCCTCGCGCAAAGTATCGACGAGGTCGTCTCCGCCAAGCGTTTCGCCCTTGCAAATATCCGCCAAAAGCGTAATAATATCTACCGTTTTATCGTAAATTTGGCTTAAATTTCTTCCGTCTAAAGCCTCTAATTCTTGCGTTTTTTCTTGCGCCGAAACCTTGTCTAGAAGTTTTAATAAAGCAGATGCGTACTTCTCCGCCGAAGTAAACGCCCCGTCTAGGATAGCGATTAGTGAAACGAGCGATTTTCTCACTCTTTCCGCTCCCTCGGTAATTTCAGCAGGTATTTTGTCAGATTGAGTGAACTCACTTAAAAATCCGTTATAATCTACGCTCTTAAAGTTAACGAAAGTTCTAAATGCGTCGATATCACTCTTCTTTTCGCCCGTATAATACGAAGTCGAAAGCGCCAACATATCGTCCGTGCGATATTTTTTAATGCTCGCATCCGAAACTTGCATAACGAACCGAGCAAGTTCGCTGTCGATTAGAGATATCCTCTCGCCCGTATAGTAAGGTATAGCGTACTCGTCGAAAATACGCTTAACGGGAGCGATTGATTGCGCCTCTAAAACTACCCGCACGTCGCCGTACTTTCCACCGGAGCATACGAACTCCTTAATCTTTTTCGCAATATGCTTATACTCCGTTGCTCCGTCAGGGCAACAAAGAACTTCGCACGGGGCTTTTACTTTTAGCGACGACGGCATTTCGTCGCTAGTTGCTACGGTAAGTGAAAGCGCCTTTTTCTCAATGACTTTAATAAGATTACTAATATCCGCCGTAAAAATATCGTATAGCGCGATATAAACGTGAGCGTTATTAAGATATTGCCCGCTCTCTAATTCTGCCGATAAAAGAGTATTCCTGCCCGTGCCGTCAACAAACCGTCCTTCCGTCGCCGTGAGGTACTCTCGATATAATAGCGCGATATCACTACTCTTTCTTAACCCCGTTCTTTCGATATCGTCAGGCGACACTAAGTTAGCCCTAAGCGAAGTTAGCGTTTCGTAAAGTTTTACAGCAAAGCCCGTTTTAAGCGCGGAACGGCTATAACACGATAGTTTATCGGCGTTGCGCCTACAAATATTCTTTAAGAGCATTATTGCGCCTTGTTTAGAAAGCGCCGTATCGCCCTCCACTAAGCGAGAATATAATCTAGTGAAAGTAGTTATTTCAAGGTCGAACGCCCCTTTGCAAGCGGTAAACAGTCTTTTTTCTAGCGCAAAAGTGAAAACGTCGGGTACGATTAAAATATGCTTTTCGTCCAACGTTACCTTTCTAGAAAGAATTTTCCCTATTATTTTATCAAGCGCGTCTGCGTATGACTTTTGTCTAATCCTATCAATCATAATTTTATTATAACATTTTTTGCGCCCGTTTTTCAACTGTTTTCGTAAACATTATGCAATTATTCGTCAAGCAAGTAAAATTTGTCGCATAAACAACCGAATAGTAATAAAACGCTTGCCGTTTTGGTTCAAGTATGATATAATCAAAAAAATGCGTTTTACGGGATTAAAGGTAAAATAATGAAAAAATTGTTTTGTTTATTGTTAATAGTAATAACTTCTCTTTCTTTATTTGCGTGCGGTGGTAGCGCTCCTTCTTTTTCAGTTGAAGTACCCGCTCCGTGGCAAAGTTCGGCTGCGGTAACGCCGTTTGAAAAGAGCGTTTACTCGGTACAAAAAGTCGATAAGACTACCGATACGGTTATTGCGGAAGGAACGCTTACTTATACGATTGATTTCGACCATAAGGAAGAAACCATTACTTACCTATCTTTCGACGCATCTTTTGCTATGACCTACAACGACAACGCCCCCGTAAAAGATAGAGGACTTACCGATACGATTGCAAGCAAAACCGTTTTCCTCGGTACTGCGCTCACCCCCGTATCCACAGTTAAAACGGCTACGCTTGCTCCAAGAGAGGGCGAAAGCGCAAACCTAAGTTACACGCTTAGCACCGACTACAAGGCAGGCACTTCGACTATGACGCTAAACGGCGTGACTTCTACGCTTAACTTTGCAAAGAAGAACTTGTCGGGCGTTTATGACAACGAAATGCTATACTATGTAATCCGCTCCTATCCCAATCTTTGCGAACTCAATTCGTACCTTAACTTCAAACTCGCTAACTTCTTCGATATGCATATTGCGGACGAATATAAGACTTACCAAATCCAAATTGCTCCCAACCTCAAGCAAGCCGAAGAGACCATTTACTTACCCGGTCTTAAAGGCAAGTTTGGATTAAGCGACGAGGGCGCGGTAAAAACTATTAGAATTACGGCGGAAATTAACGACGCTCTAAACGGTCCTGCAATCGACCTATATTACTCAAAAACGCCGTTCGTGGTTGGCGAAGGTCTTACCACCAAAAGAGCGCTCGCTTATTTCTCGACCTTTGAGTACGACGTAAACAAAAGCGCACTTAAATATCAAACGAACTACACGCTTACCGATTACTCGGTAACTAAATAATGAAACCAAATAAAAGTTGGCTATACCGCAAAACGGTAGTGCTTACCGGCGCAAGCGACGGAATAGGTAAAGAATTAACTCTACGCCTAGTCCGTGATTTCGATTGCAAAGTTATCGGTATTGCTAGAAGTATCGATAAACTTTCTGCGCTCAAAAAAAGCCTCGGCGAGAAAAGTTCGTCTTTTTCGTTCATCTCAGCCGACGTTTCAAACGGCGATTTTTGGTCGGAGTTTTCCTCGTCACTAATCTCTAGCGACGCAACAATCGATATCCTAATCAATAACGCAGGTATTATGCCTCCGTTTATTCCGCTAAAAAAGACGGACGAGCAAACTTTTAAGCGCACTATCGAAGTCAACCTTTATTCCGCTTACTATTCTTCTTACGCGCTTATGCCTATACTCAAAAAAAGTAAGTTCGGCTCGATTATCAATATATCTAGTTCGGCATCCGTTTGCCCTTTGCCCGGAACTGCCGTGTATTCGGCAAGCAAGTCCGCTCTTAACGCTATGACGATTGCGCTCGCCTCCGAAGAGCGTGACCTTTATATTTCATACATTCGCCCCGGCTTTACGAAAACTAATCTTTTTTCTAAAAACGGCGACATCTTCGACAGCAAAATCGTTTCCGCTTTTTCTACTTCCGTTCAAAAAATGGCGAATAAAATACTCAAAGGTATTCACAAAAAGAAAAAGCGTATGCTGTTTGGAAAAGACGCCTACTTTATGGCAGGGCTACATAAAATCGCCCCCACCTCGTCTGCTCCCATTATTAAAAGCATAATGAAACTCTCCCACCTCCCCGTCTTTACAGAACTATTCAACGACGAAGAAGAATAATCTATATAAAAAAGCACGCTGTAAGTTGCTTTTATTAACTTTTTAGATAAGAAAAGACTAACAAAAATTGTTAGTCTTTTCTTACGCATTGTAATTTATTTACAAATCTAAAAGTTGCCTTTTCTTTTCATTAAATTCTTCCTGTGTAATTATGCCTTGGTCAAACAATTGTTTATATTTGATAATTTCATCCGCAAAACTCATAGACGGCATAACTGTTGTTCTTTGATTTGTTGATTGTTTATTTGCGCAAATAATTTGCAAAACCGACATTATATTTTGCGCCGAACTATATGCCGTCTTATAAATAAAACTATCCTTTTTCGTTTCAGAAATAATTAAATTGACTAAAACGGCAGGTGTAGTGATATTGTTTAATGTTATTTTTATTTGCAATCTAGTGCAGGTAGATTTAGTTTTTCTTTTTGCCGTAATACCACCCACAATAGCCCCAATACCACCAGCCAATACATGACCTACCACCGCACGCCCAATTCCACCTTTTGTTACTGAATTTCCATCTTCAATGAGTTCAAAGTCCAAAATATCATCAAATGAATATATAACTGGATTTTTCACCCCACCAAAAAAACCATCGGGGATAAACCACTTTCGGTTGATTTCATCAAATTTAATATATTCACCAAAATCTTTTGTTATCGTTAATTTTCTCCACGCTTGTTCGCTCACATCTTTTTTTCCAAAAAATCCCATTTTAAGAGCCTCCGATATTCTTATCTAATGTTTACATTATATAATGCGTAAGTCTATTTGTCAAGTGTTTGCTTGATATATAATGTGTACAATATATAATGCAGGTATTAGTTATGAAATTAAGAATAAAAGAAATTTTAGAAGAAAAAGCAAAAACGAAATATTGGCTTTATATCCAGTTGGGATTAAGTTATCAAAACTTCAACAAAATAATAAACAATCAAACAACCAGTATTAAGTTTGAGAACTTAAAAGCAATTTGCGATATATTAGAGTGTACTCCAAACGATTTATTCGAAGAATATTATAAACAAAGCACGCTATAAATTAGCGTGCTTTGTTTATGTTTTTATGCGCATATATGGTATTTATGGATAGTTTTGTCGTCGTATGGACATATTCGCAAGCGTTATAACAATGCTTTTACTTTATGGCGAATTGCGCGCTCGTCGGATAGGTCGGCTAGCGTTAAGGTTAAGAGCGGAATTCCTGCCCGAGAGAGAATACACTTTACTTTTTCGTCACGGAGTTTTCTCTCGTCACGGTTGTGGGTAGCGTCGTTTAGTTCGATTACGAGCAAGGGGCGGTTCGTTTTTCGAGCGCAAAGCAAGAAATCTACTACTCTAAAAAGTTCGTTTCGGTTTGAGGCGTAAGTAGTTTTATCCACGATTGACGCAAGCGCAACTTGAGGAAAAATATCGTACGCTCTACCAAGTTCAGTAAGCAAGATATAATAAAGTTCTCGCTCGGGTGCGCTCATAAGCGTTTTTTTAGCGCGATAGTGGTACTCCTCGCTAATCGGCTCGGGCGCTTTATCCCTTATAAGCAATACGGCGATTGAGCCAAGCAGAAACAGTACGGAGACTACTCTAACCGTCCATTTCGCCTCGTTTGAGAGCACGAAAGAAAGGGCGAGCAATAGACCGCCGACGGAGAGAAGTATTAAAAACGCTTTGAATTTGTTTTTCATTTATCCTGCCTTGTACGAAAAAAGTCCGCAAAATACGGACTTTTATTCTTTTATTCGTTTTTACCCTTACGCTTTAGCATAATTACTACGCGTCTATTAGGCTCGGTGCCTTCGCTACGGGTAATAATCTTGTCGTTGGACGAAAGCGTAGAGTGAATAACCTTGCGGTGCGTGTTGCTCATAGGCTCGAGAACTACTTTTCTGCCCGTACGAATACACTTGCCTGCCATACGGTTAGCGAGCGCAATTAACGATTGCTCTCTCTTTGCTCTATAACCGTTACTATCAATCGTAACGCGTATAAACTGGTCGTCGCTCTCCTCTACCGCTCTTTTAACTAGCGAGGACAACGCCTCAAGGACTTCGCCTCTATGTCCGATTACGGTGCTATCAGTCGTAACTAGGTCGATATCAATACCGCCCTTGTCGTTTATCACCTTAATCTCGGCGTCAATCTTCATAAGGGGCAAAAGTTTGCCTAGATAATCGGTTGCTCGCTTAACTTGCTCGGGGGATACGGGCTTAGCAGGTTTTTTATTTTCTTCCTTCTTAACCTCGTTTTTCTCCGTTACAACGGGCTTTTTAGGCTCTTCTTTTTTCTTTTGAACGGGCTCTGAAGATGCTGGCTTTTTGATTTCCTCTTTCTTTTCAGCAGGTTTTTCCTGTTTCTTGGGCTGATTTTTTTGCTCGTTTTTCTTTACTTCCGCTACGGGTTTTTTCTCTTCCTTTTTGGGCGCAAAAACGGGTTTATCCGTCTTGGTTTCGGCTTTAATTTCAGCCTCGACTTCTTTTTTGAATTCTTTAAGTAGTTCGTCAGCGCCGTCCGCAGTAACGGTAAGTCTTACCTTTGCGGGGCGGAAAAAACCTTTTTGTTGCAAAATCTCGACGTCAACGTCGCAAAGCGTTAGGCCTAATAATTTAAGTCCGTTCTCAATCGCGTCGTTTACGCTCTTGCCAGTTGCCTCTATCTGTCTCATTTTATATTCTTCCTCTCGTGGCTATTATTTAGCGTTGGGGTCAGGTCTGCCGTATTTTTGAACCTGAGTTTCCAACTTATCTTGCTGTCTTTTATCAATAAAATAAAGTATTGCGTTTGAACCAAGCGTAATAAATAACGAAATTGCGTACTGGATTACGAGGTAAAGCGTGAACGCCGAAGTGTAAGAAAGGGCAAAATATCCGATAAGGATAGGCATAATGAATAGCATTACTTTCATAGCTCCACTTCCTGCCATTTCGTTCATTTGTCCGCTCTTCTTTTGCTGGCGTTGAGCCAAAATTTGCGTGGTTACCGAAAGAGCAACGGCAAGGATAGGCAATACTAAATAGCCGTTAGTCTCGTTGTTCTCCTTTGCAAGCAGTTTGCCCATAACTAGATTATACTTGCCCTCGAGCATCATATTATCAAGTTCGGCTTGGGTAATTCCACTCTCTTTTGCGTTCTTTGCGTAGTCACCGCAGTTTTGCTTGAAAGTAGCATAGTTGTGAACTTCGTCCTTCCAAGGCACGTCGGGACTCCAAATGTTCTTAATCCAAAGAAAACTCGTCTTGTTCTCTTGATACTTGTCGTAAACGGCGTCTTGAGCGAGCGCAACGGCATCAGCGTCAGCAACTCCCTCTTCTACTGAAGTCGCATAAACCGTTTCATAAGTCGTGTGGAGTTCGTAATACTCCTTAAAGTTCATATACGCGCTTACGCTGTTTAGTCCGGAGAGAAGCGTAATAAAGATTACGAGCGTTACGATTGCGGGCAAGCACGAGGACATCATAGACATACCCTCTTTCTTGTTTAGTTGCGCTTGCTTTTGCGCAAATTCAGTCTTGTCGGGATACTGCTTTTTAAGTTTCTCGATTTGCGGACGAATACGCTCGGTTATCTTTTGATTCTTTCTCGCCATATAACGCTGATAAATGTCTAGCGGAGAAAGCAAAAGTTTTAGTAAAACGGTAAACAAAACTATTCGCCAGCCGTAGTTGCTAACGAAATTAAATACTTTTAGTATTAGCCATTCCCACATTCCGCTCGGTTTTATAATAACGGCGGAAGTAAGCGTGCTTAAAAAAGCCATTTCATATCTCCTTTTGGGTTATCGGGGACTGGGTCAAACCCGCCTTTCTTCCAAGGCACGCAACGAAATATGCGCTTAGTTCCCAATCTTATTCCTTTTATCACGCCGAATTTTTCGATAGCCTCAATCATATACGCCGAACAAGTCGGAGTATAGATACAAGTAGGCGGTTTTAGGGGCGATATAAACTTTTGGTAAAATCGTACTAATCCCTTAAAAAACCACCGTAGCGTGATTATTTCCACTACTATATTCCTTTTTTTCTTACGCATTTTCTTTTTGGAGCAAGCCTGCCCTTACTAAAAGCGAAGTCATTTGCTCTCTTATCTCATCAAAAGACAGTTCATCCACTCCGACCATAGCAATAAACACGGCTTGACAGGGCTTAAGCATAGGTAAAAGCGAACGAATAATAGCCCTCATACGCCGTTTAACCTTATTTCTAACAACGGCTTTACCTATCTTATTGCTTACCGAAAAACCGATTTTTATACCCGTTTTACTCTTAACGAAACAAAGTTTCATCATTTTCTCGCTCGCGCGGTTGCCACGCGAATAGAGGTATGAGAACGAGCCGTTCTTTGTAAGTCTATATCTTTTGGACAGCATTTTCTTTGCTACCGCCTTTCACGAAAAAATGCCCCCGTTCGTTTGCAGGGGCGTTTTATCACAAACTTTGCGTAACTTCTTTATTTCCTGCGCCTTAAACGAGTCCGTTAGTTGCTACCAAGGGGCTTAACGGCAACGTTTGCTCTACCTTTACGACGACGAGCGGAAAGCACTCTTCTGCCACTGCTAGTCTTCATTCTTTGACGGAAACCGTGTACCTTTACTCTTTTTCTTTTCTTGGGTTGATAAGTTCTTTTCATTTAAGTAATCTCCTAATATATAACTGTATTTCCAAACTATTATATATAAAATCGGCAGTTTAGTCAACTGTTTTCGCGCGTGTATGTTGATTTCCTTGCAAAATTTACTATTATAATATATAATAATGACGAAATTATTTCCGGGAGCGAAGAAAAGTGGAATTACAAACTATTTTAAGTTCTATGCGAAGAGCAATTGAGGACTACGATATGGTTCGCGAGGGCGACACTATCGCCGTCGGTCTTTCGGGCGGAAAAGACTCGCTCGTACTACTAAAAGCGTTGTCCGTTTTCCGCAAATTCTCGCCTGCAAAATTTACGCTTAAAGCAATCACGATTGACCTAGGACTTGGTAATATCGACTTCGAGCCTCTTAAAAAACTCTGCGAAGACGAAGACGTCGAGTACCATATCGAGCATACCGAAATCGGACCTATTATCTTTGACGTTAGAAAAGAGAAAAATCCTTGTTCGCTTTGCTCCAAAATGCGCCGTGGCGCGCTTAATACCGCACTTCTCTCGCTTGGGTGCAATAAACTTGCGCTTGGTCATCACGCCGACGACCTCGTGGAAACTATGCTACTTTCTCTATTCTACGAGGGCAGACTTTCTACTATGGCTCCTATTAGTTTTATGGATAGAAGTGGCGTTACGCTTATTCGTCCGCTAATTTACACCGAGGAAAAAAATATCGCTTCGTACGCAAAATGCTTACCCATTACTAAAAATCCTTGTCCAGCCGACCACGAAACGCAACGCGAAAAGATGAAAGAACTTATTAGGTCTATTCAAAAGGATATCCCCTTCGCGAAAGATAGAATGCTATCGGCAATTATCAATCCGGATAGATATAACCTTTGGGATAAATACGAGAAAAATCCTAACGCAGGAAGAAAAAGGAAATAGGAAACGACTATGGAAATCTCTACAACACAAAACAATGAAAAAAGGTTTAAAAAAATTGCGTGGCTAATCTTACTTTCGTTTGGTTTTACATATCTCTTCTTTTATAACGGTCGCCAAAACATCAATCTCGTTATGACGCAAATGGCAGAGGATTTAGGTTCTTCCGTAGCCTCTCTCGGCGTAGTATCTTCTGCGTTATTTTGGTGTTACGCTTTTGGACAACTAGTAAGTGGTCGCCTCGGCTCGATTTTCGGTCACAAGCGATTTATTATTATCGGAATTATCGGTAGCGCAATACTAAACGTTGCTATTTCTTTTCAACACAATATTTCGGTAATCGCCGTGCTTTGGGGAGCAAACGGCTTTTTTCAATCAATGCTCTGGGCAAACGGCTTAGGCGTGATTAACAAATGGTGGCCAAAAAGCAAACGCGGTTTTACCACGGGACTAGCAACCTTTTTCTCTGGTATGGCGCAAGTCGTAACTTATCTAACTATTCTACTCTGTCTCGAACTCAACCCCGAGTGGGGCTGGCGTTCAGCGTTTAGACTTCCGTTAATCCCCGTTTGTCTTATGATTATTGCCCTCGTTTTCTTTTTTAAGGACTCTCCGCAAATAGCAGGCTTTAATCCTATCGTTGACGAGGACAGTAAGCGCGACGACGAACTTTCCGCGCTAATTCAAAGCAAAGGTTTTCTATACCCGTACAAAGTTCTCTTTACCGAGCCTAAAGTTCTAGTTTTTTGTCTAATTTCCGCGATTGCAGGAATAGGCAGATACGGACTATTAACTTGGGTTCCCACCTATTTTATGGAGGAACTTGGACTATCAATAAAAGACGGAATTTTCAGTTCAATTCTTCTTCCCTTCGGACAGGCGTGCGCTATGTTCATTTTCCCGATAATTACCGATAAACTGCTAAAAGGCAAGCGCGAACCTATGCTAATTATAGCCTCTCTCGTGACTTTTGTAGGTATGATAATCTTCCCCTTTATTAGAGTCCAACTCTTCGCCTCGATTATGCTCTTTATCCTTGGCGTATTCGCTATGGTAACGGGCGTTATTTGGACGATTGCAGGCGATATCGGAGGCAAAACGTTCTCTTCTACCGTTTTAGGAGTATTCGACTGGGCGGTATATATGGGCGCAGCGCTACAAGCCTCGTTATTCGGATTTATCAAAAACGCTTTCGGCTGGAACGCAATATTTATTATAATCGGCGCGCTATATATAATTATGTTAATCCTAACGCTTATCGCTCGAAAAATGAAAACCAAACGGATTTAACCACTTTACAAAACTAAAAACCGCACTCAGAATAAGAGTGCGGTTTTTTCTTTTACTTTTGACCAAAGAAATCGTTTTGACGGAGCGCCTCGTAAAGCACGATTGCAACCGAATTAGACAAGTTAAGCGAACGGAGCGAGCCGTACATAGGGATACGAACGGCTTTATCTAGGTTGCCGAAAACTAGGCTTTCGGGCAATCCTTTCGTTTCTTTTCCAAACAAAATAAACGAGCCGTCGGGATACTTTACTTCGGTGTAAGACTGTTTTGCTTTCGTGGACGCAAGAAAGAAAGTTGCGCCCTCGTTTTTAGCGAAAAAGTCGTCGAGGTTATCGTAATAAACGATATCCACCTTATCCCAGTAATCTAGTCCAGCCCTACGAATACTCTTTTCTGAAACGTCAAATCCGAGCGGACGAACAAGGTGTAATCTCGTATTCGTGCAAGCGCAAGTGCGAGCGATATTACCCGTATTTTGTGGAATTTCTGGTTCTACTAAAACGATATTAAGCATTAAAGCAAATCCTTGGGGTCGTAACCGGGCGCTTTATACAAGAAATCTTGTTTATCGGTAATCTCTTTTTTGAACTCGTCTTGCCACTCTACGGGCGTATAGTCCTCAATCGTTACGCTAATATGCGAATCGCCCGCCCCTATCGTGTCGTGGAGCGCCTTGGAAAGCGCGTCGGCAAGGTTCTTTTTTTGTTCTTCAGTTCTGCCTTTAAGCATTTTTACGGAAATATGTGGCATAATTTTTCTCCTTTTTTCGTTAGGCGTTTTCGCCCCTTATTCTACCTATATTGTACCACGACGAAGTAAGAAAAGCAACTGTTTTTCATAAAATTACTTGCGAGAGAATATCAATAAATATGAATATTTTTCAAGCGTTACTTATGGGAATATTACAAGGCTTTACGGAGTTTTTACCTATCTCGTCTAGCGGACATCTCGTTCTTTTTTCGCAAATCACGGGGCTTACCTCGTCGGTACAATTCGACCTTGTTTTACACCTCGGCTCGCTATTTGCCGTGCTCGTTTTCGAGCGCAAAGAAGTCCTAAATCTCATAAAGCACCCCTTGTCGAAAACGGCGAAAACACTAGTTCTATCTACTCTTATTACGACAATCGTCGCGCTTTGTTTTAGTAGCGTTATATCCTCCTCGTTCGAGGGCGAATTCTTGCCGTTTTGCTTTCTTATAAGCGCAATCATACTGTTTTTAAGCGATAAATTTTCGCCTCGGCAAAGCAAAAATATCGGTTACTCTCAAGCAGTTATTTTAGGGCTTGCGCAAGGCCTTGCCGTTTTCCCGGGCATATCTCGAAGTGGTACGACCTACTCAGTCGGTAATACCCTAGGCGTAAAAAAAGAAGAAAACCTTAACTTTTGTTTTCTTCTCTCAATCCCCGTAATCGTAGGTGGCGTAATTTTATCCTTTTTCTCTTCTAAAATACAAAGAATATCGTTTTCCCTACTACTCGTCGGCTTTATCGCATCTTTCGTTTGCGCTCTAGCCTCGCTTAAGGTTATTAAAAAAGTTTTCCTAGGCCGAGGTTTTACCCCGTTTATCTACTACCTTACTTGCCTTTCGGTATTTTTAACGCTAAACGATTTACTTTTTCATATCTTTTAACACATAAAAACACGGCAATCGGAACACACTACCTATGGAGGGCATTAGCCGTGAATAGTAAAGTTAAAGAAAACAAATTAGAAAGCGTTGGTTATTTTTTGCTCATTGTCGCCGTTATTATGGGACTTGGATTTTTGTCAGGCATTATCGGTGGCGCAAAAGAGGGATACTCGGGACTTACTAGGCCTACTTTCACTCCGCCGAATATAGTATTTTCAATCGTTTGGCCTTTGCTCTATTTTATGATGGGTTGTTCGGTTTTCGCCGTAATCTTTTCGGACGCTAAACCTGCGCTTAAAACGACTTCAATCGTACTCTTTTCGCTATCGCTTGCCGTAAACCTAGCGTGGCCTATCGTATTTTTCCGCCTCGACGCTTACTTCATTTCCTTTCTACTTTTAGCAGTTCTCGTAGCGCACGTAATTGCGGTAATCGTAGTTAACTTTTTTATCAACAAAACCTCGGCGCTACTTCTAATCCCATACGCGCTATGGCTATTGTTTGCTTGCTATCTTACGATTATGATTGTAATCTATAACTAACGAATAAAAAACCCGTACCGGCTTTCACTTTCTGTACGGGTTTTATGGTAGGTAAATTATTATTTACCAAAATATCTCTTGAGTAGTCCTACGAAAGCAGCGCCGTGACGAGCCTCGTCCTTTGCCATTTCGTGTACGGTATCGTGTACTGCATCATAGCCGAGTTGTTTTGCTCTTGCTGCGATATCGAGTTTCGCTTTGCAAGCACCGCCCTCAGCGTTAGCACGAGCCTCGAGGTTCTCTTTGGTAGATGCAGAAACTACTTCGCCCAAAAGTTCACAGAACTTCGCAGCGTGCTCTGCCTCTTCGTAAGCGATACGCTTATAAGCCTCTGCTACCTCGGGATAACCTTCACGGTCAGCAACTCTGCTCATAGCAAGATACATACCAACCTCGGTGCACTCGCCCTGGAAATGGTCGCGAAGTCCTTGTAGAACCTCAGCATCTTCAACCTTTCCGTCGCCTACTGCGTGTACGCAAGCCCAAGCAAAAGACTCTTCCTTAATCTCTTCAAACTTGGTAGCACCACATTGAGGGCATCTAGCAACCTCGTCTTTAACAGCCATTCCACAAACCAAACATCTTTTCATAATCTTATATCCTCCAAAATAATCTTTTTATTTTTTTATCGCCCTTTCGGCGTTTTTTACTTTTTACAATCGGGGCATATTCCGTAGAATATTATCTTCTTCTTATCCACCTTAAACCCCGTCTGCTCTACTTCCTTTTCTAAATTAAACGACGCGAAGATATCTATTATCCGTCCACACTCCGAGCATATAAAGTGCGCGTGGTCACTAGTATCAGCGTCGTAATGTATGCTATCTCTCGTCGTTTCTAGCGTACATACAAGTCCGTCGTCAACTAACCTTTTTAAGTTACGATATACCGTCGCCATACCAATGTCGGGCAACTTCCCTCGCACCATTTCGTATATGGTCTCGCAGTCGGGATGCGCTTTCGTTGATTTCAGCGTTTCGTATATCACTTCGCGTTGCAACGAATATCGTGTATTCCTTCCGGGTAAATCCATAACGAAACCTCCTTTGTAGCAGTCGTAAGTGATAATGATTATCATTTACATTTATATAATACACGATTAAAAAAGGTTTGTCAAGCGTTTTTTAAAAGTTTTTTAAATTTTTTTAAAAAAGTTTTTCGAGCGTTTTAAATAAAAAAATCCGTCCTTATAAAAAGACGGTTTTTTATTTTACTTTAAGTTTTTAAGTATTCTTTCCGCTCCGTAAGAGAAAAACAAATCCACGGGTAAAACGGCTACGACGAGCATTATGCCCGCCCAGACTTTACCGATTTTGTCGATTAGTACGGATAGCGAAGTGCCTGCGATTTTATCGAATACTAGCATCATTACTACGAACGCTACGGCAAAGAAAACCGCAGAAATTGCTAGACGAAGAAGGAGTTGCGCCGTTACTGAGTAACTTAACTTGCGCATAAAGAACGCAAGGAGCGAATAGGGAGCAAAAACGATTATAAGAAACAAAAAGGTTGCAGTTACGCCCGAAATGAAGAAACAAATCGAAACGCCTGCGATAATCGAAATAGCGCCGTAAATAATTCCGCATCTTGTAAGCGCGATATAGAACGCAAGCGAACATAGAATTAGCGGAACTATTCTCGCCGGGGTAAACTGCGAGAGCAAAACGGAAATTACCGCTATTGCCACGCAAACCGCCGTATAAGTTATCTTCCTACTTTTATCTCTACCGTTCATTACATTCCGCCACAGCAACGCATACAGTCACAGCAAGTTGACGCCAAGCAGTACGCCATACAACAATTAGAAAGAGCGTCTCCGTTTCCGCCGTTATCGTGAACTTCATACGCGTGAGGATTACCACCGATATTATCTCTTCCAACCGATTGCTGATTAACGTACGGATTGCCCATTACTTGGTTGAGTTTGTTTAGAACTTCACGATATTTTTGGTTGTTAGGCTCAAGCGCAATCGCAGTCTCGAGGTGTTTCTTACACTCGGTAAGCCACTCTCTTCTATAATATAGGAGCGCTTGGTTATAGTGCCACTCCGCCGTTCTATTTCTAATTCCGTCAAGAGCAGACTGCGCCTCGTCGTAACGCTGTTCTTTAATAAGTTTGTCGATATACGAATAATCGTCGTCCACGCCCGTAGCCTCTACAACCTCTTGGCGTGCGACAATTTGTTTCCAAGCGTCCTCAAGTTCGGTTAGTTTTTTGGCTGCATCAGCGCCCTCTTTACCGGGTAAAAAACGAGCCTCACTATACTCCGCTTTTAGTTTTTCGTATCTTGCTTTTAATTCTTCAGGCGTAGCGCTTATATCTGCGCCCAAAATCTCGTAAGGATTTTTCATTACTTCTCCTTTTCCTTATATAATATATATATTCCTTTTTTTCCTCGTCTATATTCTAGGCCGTGGTAATTTTTTTTCGCTAGATAAAACTTCGGTTACCTTTGCTCGAAGTCCGTCGTAAATTATATTTTTTAGTAGCGTATAACTTTGACTAAACTTAAGTGAGTTAAAACATTCTATCGTTCTATTTACCGTGCAAGCAAGCGTAAATTCTATCTCCGCTTTATTATCGTCAAAAAATTTCTTTCTTCCCTCGAAAACTTTTCCGCTTGCTAGAAATGGATTATAGTTTCCGCTTTTAGCGTCCTCGTCGATATCGTCGAGCGCATCTATAAGGTAAACGAATTTCCCGATATTATAGCAAAGAGCAAGCGCGTTTTCAGGCGCACCGTCGCCAAGAATTTCGGCGGTTACCTCACGAAGTAACGATGCGAACGAGTGCGATACTTTATCAATACTAGTCTCGCCCGCTTTTTCCATTTCACGAAGTTCAGCATACCTGTTTTTCAAGATTTCGTCAACCTTGGGCATTTTTTCAACCGCTTTACGGTACGCCTTTTTGCAAAGCGAACGGACGAGCCGTCTTTTACCGCCTCCGCCACCGTCGATTACGTCGTCGGAAAGTTTATAGTACGCCATAATCACGTTACTCGCGCAAAGTCGTTCGAGTAATGGATTACCCTCAACGATTAGTTTGCTCTGAAACGGATTTCCTATACACTTACCTTCCTTAAACTGCACTTCTTGGCTTAGTATATCGTGGGTAAAAAGCGAAAGAAAAGTTATGTCGTAAGTCGTCGAAAAGCGTGGGAGCGAGCCGTAATCTTTGCCGATTTGAACGCATACTCCACAGTAAAACGCCTTATACAAAGCGTAATCTTGCTGTCGCAACTGTTCTTTTAGGGGCGTAACGTAACCAAACATTATTATACTCTCGGAACAAGTCCGATTTTACGATAAACTTTAGCGAGCGTCTTATAGGCCGTTCTCGACGCTTTATCAGCACCCTTTTTCATAATCTCGGACAAATACGCCTTGTCGTTAATCAATTCAAAATAGGTCTTTCGTACGGGCTTAAAGTATTCTACTACGCTCTCTCCTACCCTTTGCTTAAAGGTTGCGTAATCAGCGGAGGCGAACTCTTTTTCGGCTTGCGCTATGCTTACGCCTGCAAAAGTGGAGTAAATCGTAAGGAGGTTGCTAATGCCGGGCTTATCAGCCGAAAACTTAATCGTATTGTCGCTATCAGTTACCGCTCTACGGAATTTACGCATAACGGTATCTTCGTCGTCGAGAAGGAATATCGTGCCGTTAGCGTTGTCGTCCGTCTTGCCCATTTTCGCTTTGGGGTCGAGGAGCGAATAAATCTTCGCACCCGTCTTGGGGTAAATTCCATCAGGAACGGCGAAAGTTGGCGAATACTTATTGTTAAAGCGTTCCGCTATCGTTCTAGCGAGTTCTAGGTGTTGCTTTTGGTCTTTTCCTATCGGCACTAATTCGGCTTGATATAAAAGTATGTCCGCAGCCATAAGCGTGGGATAGGAAAATAGTCCTACGTTAATGTTCTCGGGCGCTTTTTGGCTTTTATCCTTAAACTGCGTCATTCTTCTCGCCTCGCCAAACTGCGTATAGCAGTTAAGCACCCACGCTAGTTCAGCGTGCGCAGAAACGTGGCTTTGCAAAAACAAAGTACATTTGTCGGGGTCAAGTCCGATTGCGATAAAGAACGCCAAGAAGTCGTAACTTCTCTTCCTTAAATCAGCGGGGTTGTTGTCCACCGTAAGCGAGTGGAGGTCGGCTACGGCGTAATAGCAATCGTAGTCCTCCGTCATTTTTATCATATTTTTAAGCGCACCGATATAGTTACCTATCGTGAGGTCGCCAGTAGGCTTAAGCGCACTAAAAATTACTTTTTGTTTTTCGTTTTCCATTATCTATTACCTATTCATATTTTTTTACATAGCCGTACACAGCATCAAGCGACGCAGTCTTTTCGATTACGTCGGTATGCAACTTCTTGAGCGTAGGCAAGCACGAAAGCGATTCGGGTAAAGGTAAAGCCGTAATCTCTTCCAACTTTTTGAGCGCTTTGAGTTCGTCCTTTTCGGGCGTTTCTTCAAGCGCAACCAAAACGTCGTTTACGAACTTAAAGGGGCTAGCGGTAGAAAGAACTACCGTTTTAGTATCGTCTCCCGTTTCGTCGTAGTACTTGTCGTAAGTAGAGAGCGCAACCGAAGTGTGCGTGTCGGCGATATAACCGAATCCCTCAAAGTAATCGAAGAGCGTTTCTTTTACTTCTTCTTCGTCGCTACAGCCTGCGTAGAACTCCTCTTTAAGAGCCTTTAGTTCGCTCTCGGTAATCGAGTAAGTTCCCTTTTCTTTTAGTTCCGCCATACGCTCTGCCGTCTTGCGGTCGTCTCTTCCGCAAAGTTCAAACAACAAACGCTCGAGGTTGGAACTAATCAAAATATCCATAGACGGGCTAGTCGTTTTGTAGAACTCACGATTTACGCTGTAAGTTCCGCCGTTGATAAAGTCGGTAAGAACGTTGTTTTTGTTGGACGCACAAATAAGTTTACCAACGGGTAAGCCCATACGCTTTGCGTAATATCCAGCCAAAATGTTTCCGAAGTTTCCACTAGGAACGCAGAAGTTTACTTTGTCGCCAAGTTTAATCTCCTCAGCATCCACCATATCGAGGTAAGACGAGAAGTAGTAAGCAATCTGGGGAACTAGTCTTCCGAAGTTAATCGAGTTAGCAGACGAAAGTTTTACGCCCACTTTATCAAGATTTTTAGCAACCTCGGTATCCGTAAAAATACGCTTAACCGCAGTTTGAGCATCGTCGAAGTTACCCTTAATGCCTGCAACGTAAACGTTATTGCCCTTTTGCGTCATCATTTGCAATTTTTGCAAATCACTTACGCCTTCGCTGGGGTAATAAACGATAATATCCGTACCCTCTACGTCAGAAAAACCCTCGAGAGCAGCCTTACCCGTATCTCCGCTAGTCGCTACGAGAATTAGCGTTCTTTCCTCTTTTCCGAGTAGTTTCTTCGAACCCGTCATTAGGTATGGTAAAAGCGTTAGCGCGATATCCTTAAAAGCGTGCGTAGGTCCGTGCCACAACTCTAGAACGAACAAGTTGTCGTCGATTTTCACGAGGGGCGCGGGGTCACCGTCGAAACGAGAATACGCTTTTTCGGTGTATTCACCCAAAACTTCGCCAAGTTCGGGTAAATATTTACCGATAATTCTCGACGCGCGCTCGGGGTAAGAAAGAGAAAGCATCTCTTTCATTTCCTCTTCCGTTACGGGAGGAAACTCTTGGGGAACGAACAATCCGCCTTCTTTAGATAATCCTTCTACTACCGCTTGACATCCAGTCACTTCGTACGCGGTATCTCTAGTACTGATAAATTTCACTGCAGTTACTTCCTTATAGGTAATTTTAAATGTATTTTTTCATAAAATCGGGCAATTCTGCCGTCGATATTGTTAGAGTAAAGTTAACTTCCGTCTCGTCGGACACTAACGCTAGTTCGGCGAGAACTTCCTCAATTTCGGTAACGGGCTTTTTAATAAACTTTGCAAGCCCGTCAATATATACGTCGGTAATGTCGTAGTTGCCGGCGAGCAAACCTTTAATAAAACTTAGCGCGCTTTTTCCATCGTCCACTCCGTAACGCTTAATGTCGATAAATCTTACCGCGTTGTCAACGTCGCCCGAGTGACCTTCTCTATCCGTAATATAAACTACGTTTCCTTTGGAAGTGCGCACCCTGTCGTTGGCGCAAGCAATAATTTTCTCCGTTTTTCCGCTACCCTTTGCTCCGTAAATAAGATTAATCATTTTTCCACCCTCCATATATATTTAATTTTTTTGCGCTTTATAGCGCTTATTAACTTTATTATAATCCGCTATTGTGATAGCGGTATTAAGATTTCGTTAAGGTTTAGGCTAAACTCTACTTATCTTGTCTTGGAATAGTTTATGTAAATCCTTATCGAAAAGTCTTATCATAGTATCGAGTTCGTCGTCGCCCATAAAAGTATTTCTACCAGCGGCGTACTCGGCGTCAACCATTTCCTTAACCGCTTTTACTACCGGCTCGCTCTTATCGACGGTATTGTCGCCTTTAAGTCCGTAGTAAGCGTTAATCCAGTACGCTATACCAGCCGCACCCGAAGTGTTGGAAACGGAAACGGTAGGTCTTCTACCAAGCAACTTCTCGGTATTGAACACGTTGTAAATTTCCTCGTCTTTGAGTAGTCCGTCGGCGTGAATACCTGCTCTCGTCGTATTAAACGCTTTGCCAACGAAAGGCGTTCTAGGCGGAATAGAATATCCGATTTCGTTTTCGAAATACTCGCCGATTTCGGTAATAACGGTTAGGTCCATACCGTCCGTCGTTCCCTTTAGTTGCGCGTATTCCATACACATAGCCTCGGTGGGGCAGTTGCCCGTTCTCTCGCCTATTCCAAGTAGCGAACAGTTTACGCTACTACATCCGTATAGCCAAGCCGTGGTTGCGTTTACTACCGCCTTATAAAAGTCGTTATGTCCGTGCCACTCTAACCACTCGGAAGGAACTCCCGCATAGTAGTTAAGTCCGTAAATAATTCCGGGTACGGAACGAGGCAAAGCAGTTCCCGAGTAGGGTACGCCGTAACCAAGCGTGTCGCACGCTCTAATCTTAATAGGCGTCTTATACTCGTCTGCAAGTTTCATAAGTTCGTAAGTGAACGGAATTACGAAACCGTAAAAATCCGCTCTCGTAATATCCTCGAAATGGCAACGGGGAACTATTCCGCTATCGAGCGCACTCTTGACGATTTTGATATATTTCTCTAGCGCACCTTGACGGTCGAGTTTCATTTTGTTGTAGATATGATAATCAGAACAACTTACCAAAATACCCGTCTCTTTAATATCCATTTCTTTTACGAGTTTGAAATCGTTTTCGTTCGCTCTAATCCAACTCGTAATCTGCGGAAATTCTAGTCCTAGTTCTTGACAAGCGCGTACCGCTTGCTTATCTTTCTCGCTGTAAAGGAAAAATTCGCTCGCTCTAATAAGTCCTTTCTTTCCACCGAGTTTGCTTTGGAGTTTAAATAAATCCACGATTTGCTTAACGGTAAAAGGTGCGGTGGACTGCTGACCGTCACGGAAAGTCGTGTCCGTAATCCACCACTCTTCAGCGGGATTTTTGGGTACTTTTCTGTCGTTAAATACCACTTTGGGTACTTCGTCGTAATCGAATATTCCTCTGAATAATTCAGGGTTGGGACGGTTTACGAGAACGAAGTCGTGCTCTTTTCTTTCAAGCAAACCCGTCTTTTTATTTTTATTAAGTTCATATCTTTCCATAATTTTCATTTCCTAGTTAGTTAAATTTCTTTACAAACTCACCTATTCTTTCTACGCCCTTAACGATATCTGCGTCGGATATAGCGTAGGAGAGTCTCACGTAATCGTCTGCGCCAAAAGACTCGCAAGGGATTACGGTTACGTCCGCTTTTTCAAGTAATACGGTCGCAAAATCCATAGCGGAGTTTACCTTCACTCCGTCAACCGATTTTCCAAAAATCGATTTAATGCAAAGTAGCACGTAGAACGCGCCGTCGGGACGAATATACGGCAAACCGATTTCGTCAAGTTTTTGCATAATTAGTTTTCTTCTTCTTGAAAAACTCTCGAGCATTTCGCTTAAAAACGCCTCGCCCTCGGGGCTTTCGTACGCTACGAGCGTTGCGTACTGGGCAATCGAGTTGGGGTTGCTCGCCGTGTGACTTTGCATATTAGCAATCGCTTTAGATACGGCGGTGGGCGCTACGGTGTATCCTATTCTCCAACCCGTCATTGAGTACGACTTGGATACGCCGTTTATAATAATCGTTTGCTCTTTAAGTTTATCTGAGTAAGTTGCTATCGAAACGACCTTTTCACCCGTATAGTTTAGCACTTCGTAGATTTCGTCGGATATTACGCAAATATCAGTTTTTTCAATCACTTTAGCGAGCGAGTAAATCTCGTCTTTCGTATAAACTGCGCCCGTGGGGTTGTTCGGGTTGTTCAAAATGATGGCTCTTGTCTTATCGGTAATCGCTTTTTCAAGCGCGTCCGCAGTCAACTTAAATCCGTCCTCTTCTTTCGTATAAACGAATACGGGAACACCACCGGCGAGTTTAACGAGTTCGGGATAAGTAAGCCAGAACGGTGCGGGAATAATTACCTCGTCGCCCTCTTCAACCACCGCTTGAATAGCGTTATGTAAAGCGTGTTTCGCTCCGTTAGAAACTACCACGTCGCTAACGCCGTAAGTTAAGTCGTTATCTCTTTGCATTTTTTTGCAAATAGCCGTCTTAAGCGCCGGTGTTCCGCTAGCGGGGGTATATTTAGTCATACCTTTATCAAGCGCTTCTTTTGCGCCGTTTCTTATATATTCGGGGGTGTTAAAATCAGGTTCGCCTGCGCCGAAAGAAACGACGTCTCTACCCTCTTCTTTCATCTTTTTCGCTTTTGCGGTTAGTTCTAGGGTTAGGGATGGTGATACCTCTTTTGCACGCTTTGAAATCTTCATTGTCTTTTGCTCCTTGGAGTAGATAAAATTATACATAATAATTATACTATATTATTAAGTAAAACGCAATACTTTTAGCGTAGGCTTTTTATTAGAATTTTCTTAAAAAAGATATTTTTTATCCACTAGGCGTTAAAAAAATGAACCCGTTTCCTTTTTGCAGGGAAACAGGTCCTTGGTTTGCTTGTCCTATTATTGCCACTCTTCTACGAAATATTCCATAGAAACTATAAAATCGTTCTCGTCCATAATCTTTTGCCACTCGTCGTCCGAAGGCGTATTGCTCGTGCGGAGAAGTAGCGTTCCAACTCTTTCGTCGCCAACCTTATTCATTTTCATACGGTAAGTGCGTTCTGACTTAAATATTTCCTTTATCTTATCAACCGCTCCGTCCCTCACCTTGAACTGAACTTGGATTTGATGAGTGCTTGCAGTCCTGAAAGCACGGAAAGGCATATGTAAGAATATGTGAACGAATATTATAAGTACCGTAGATACGACGCCCACTAAGAGCATTACGTTTCCGCCTGCTCCTATCGTCATACCGATACCTGCAGTAGCCCAAATACCTGCTGCGGTAGTCAATCCGTGAAGCGCACCTTTAGAGTAAACAATCATGCCCGTACCGATAAAACCGATACCCGATACTACTTGCGCTGCAATTCTCGCACCGTCAAACTTTTCCGACGGCATATCCCAAAACGCATACTTCGAGATTATCATCATTAAGCACGCGCCCAACGCCACGATAGAGTGCGTTCTCATACCAGCCTCTTTAGAGCGTCTTTTTCTTTCAAAGCCTATCGCAAAACCACAAATCGTCGCAATCAAAATACGAACGACGTAGTTTAGCGGTGCAGGCATAAAACTTAGAATATCTTGAGCCATTTTTCCCTCCACTAATGAGCATACATTATACAACTACTTTACAAAAAAAGCAAACGATTTTCTTCTTTTTTTAGTTAAAAAAGTGCAATATATTGTTTTTTATGAAAAAACGACGGATTTCGTGCTAAAATTCCGCCGTTTTATTAACTAAATTTCTATTTCCGCCGTTACCGCGTAATGGTCGGACTGATAAATTCCGCCCTTTCTCTCGTCTGGGACTAACCCACTAGAGAGCACTTTTACGCTCTCGCCAACGAAAATATAATCGATTTTAGGCGGATTTGCTCTCGTGCCATAGCCGTGGAAAGTAGCGCCGATATTCTCCGTTGCGTCTATTATTTTTCTAGCCTTATTCTCCGTTAATACTTTTATTTCCGCCGTTTCGGGCGTTGCGTTAAAGTCGCCGGTAAGAACGAACTTATAGTCGCACGAGCAAATATCTTGTAAAAGTTGCTCCGTTTCAAGTTTACGCGCAATCACTCCAACGTGGTCGGTATGTACGTTGTAAACGCAAAACGGCTCGTCCGCATTATCGGGCATAAGAAGAAGTTTAGTATATACCCTCGGGCATCCACTCTGGTCGCTATCTTCGTACCTACTTCCAGGTTCAAAAGGAGTGGGCGAAAGCATTTTGCTCTCACAAGCAACGAGTTGAAAATCCATTTTTTTATACGCTATCAGCGCACTTTCACCCTCGTAACGAGCCTCTCTTCCTGCGCCTACTGCGTAATACTCGGGAAAGGTTTCGATTATCCACTTTCTTACGAACGGCAAAACTTCTTGAAAACCTATGATATCAGGGCTTTCTTTTCTTATCATTTCAATAATTCTCGGCTTGCGATTTTCAAAGGCGTTTATCCCGTCGTCAGCATAGCCGTACCTTATATTAAAGGTCATTATTTTCAATTTCATCTTCTTTTTTCTCCGTCGCTACTTGACTATTAACTTTTTTCTTTGCGATTATATAATAAACCAAAACGACTGCGTAATGAACGACTAGTCCTACTGCGATTGCCTTAACGAGGTCGAATATTACCGTTAGCGCAAAAGTGAGAACTAATACCAAAATATCGTTCCATTTCTTAGTTTTAATTATCCTTACAAACCCTCTCCACTCGCTCATATTGTACGCTACGAGAAAGAGAATAGACGCTATAATCGGCATAGGAATATACGACGCTAACGGCATCAGCAACACGAGAACGAGCAACAATACTACGGCGTGCACCATACCTGATAGAGGCGATTTTCCACCGTTCTTTACGTTCGCCGCCGTTCTTGCAATCGCACCCGTAGCAGGGATTCCGCCAAAACAGCCGACGAGCAAATTGCCTGCGCCAAGCGCAATAAGTTCGGTGTTAGAGTTGTGCTTATCCCCTACCATTTTGTCCGAAACTACGCAAGAAAGGAGCGATTCTATTCCAGCAAGAAGTGCTATCGTAAACGCACTTGGGAGCAACGCTAATATTTTCTCGCCAGTAATGGAGGGAAAACTAAACGAAGGTAAATCAGACGATATTTTATAAAGCGAACCTATCGTATTTACTTTGACTACGGGGATAAGACAAACTAGAGCGCCCACTAATACTGCTATAAGCGAGCCAGGAATTTTCTTAGAAATCTTGCTCCAAACGATTAGAATTGCTAGACCTAGTAAGCCTATCGCAAACGCCCAAATATTAAAGGACGAAATGTTACTAAATACGAGTTTTAGTTTATCAATCGTTTCAATTGCAACCACTCCTTCGGGATACTTAAGTCCCAAAAAGTCCTTGAGTTGACCAACTACTAGCGTTACTGCAATACCAGCCGTAAATCCTACTGTTATCGTGTGCGGAATATACCTAATTAGCGTTCCAACTCGAAGTAATCCCATAACGATAAGAATTATTCCCGCCATAATCGTCGCTAGGAAAAGTCCTTCCATTTTGTGGTCGATAATTATGCCTGCTACGATTGTAGCAAACGCTGCGGTAGGACCAGTAATATTTACCTTACTTCCGCCCAAAAGCGCCGTTACGAAACCTGCTACGATTGCAGTAAACAGTCCTACTTCAGGAGTTGCACCCGAGGCGATTGCAAGCGCAATCGAAAGCGGTAACGCTATAATAGCAACGATTACGCCCGCTACGATATCCGATACGTAATCTTTAGTTTTATAGCCCTTAAACGAGGTCAAAATTTTCGGTTCGAATAATTTCATTAGTTTGCTCCTTTTTTGCACGGACAACATTATATATCAATTGACATAAAAAATCAATCGAATAGCGGAAACGAAAGCAAATAAATTTAATCTTTTTCGGGTAATGAGTAAAACAAAAAAACGAGTGTCGCGCTTACCACCTTTCCTCTATCAGTCCGACATAAGTTTGCGGTTAATAAAGACTTTATACCGGGAGGGAAGGAAACTTCGTTTCCCTTGGTCGCTAAATTGCGACCGCGACCCTCTACCCCCTCGACGAGCGAGGGGGGGGTAGAGGGTTCGAGGAGCAAGGTATCGGCGCAAAAAGAAAAGAGAACCACGTGGGTTCTCTTTTCTTTTGGAGCTGATACCGGGATTCGAACCCGGGACCTCGTCCTTACCAAGGACGTGCTCTACCAACTGAGCCATATCAGCAAATTTGCGTTAGCGGGATTTATTATAACGCTTTGCGCAAAAAAAATCAATCGTTTTTAGGGCGTTTTTTAAAATTAGTCCGTTTTTTCTCAATTTTAACCGATATATTCCCTAACTTTTAGCGTTGCACCTACGCTTAAAGCAACTTCACGGCACTTTTCGATATCAATTCCGTCAACTGCAACTACGCTCATAACCGTTTTAATACCAGCCTCAACGCACTTTTTAGTAAAACTTATCATCTCGTCAAACGCATCTTCACCGTAAATCGAGTGGCATACGGCGTCGTAACCGCACGCATTATCACTATTAAGCGAAATTGAAATAATATCAATCGCGCCTGCTAGCATAGGAACGATATCTTTGCCGTTGATGAGATTACCTTGTCCGTTAGTATTAAGACGAGTTTTCTTGCCTTTTCCGTGAACGAACTTAGAAATTGCAACTATTTCATCCACTTTATAAGTAGGCTCTCCGTAACCGCAAAATACGATTTCGTCATAGTTTCCTTGCTTTTCGATAAGCGCGCAAACCTCCTGAGCACTTGGCTCTCTCGATAGCCATAGGTTACCGCTATCGCCTATTCCGTCACCGTTATTACGCACGCAAAAATCACAAGAGTTGCTACACTTGTTAGTTAAGTTTATATATAAATTATCGCCGTAGCGGTAAACAAAATTCTCGTTCATAACTATCTCTTCATTTTAGTAAAAATTCTATACGCGTTCTCTCGAGTAATGCGTTCGATTTCCTCAATCGGTTTTTCCAAAACCTCGGCAATTTTTTCAGCGGTAAGGCGCACCATTTTAGGATAATTCGTCTCACCTCTATACGGATGTGGCGTAAGATACGGACAATCGGTCTCGACTAACAATTTATCAAGCGGAACGGCTCGTATAATCTCGGTAAACTTTTTCGCGTTCTTAAAAGTTACCGAACCCGAAAAGGAAATATAAAACCCGAGTTTAACGAACTCGCAAGCCGTCTCGAGCGAGCCCGAATAACAGTGCATTACCGCTCCGTTTTTTATCCTATCACTATTGCGCGCGATTGCCTTGAAAAAATCCTCGTACGCATCTCTTATATGAAAGCAAACGGGAAGATTTGCTTTCTCTACTAACTTAAACTGTTCGTCGAGCCAGTAGTTTTGCTTTTCTTTGTCCGTGTCGTCGTAATGGTAATCTAGACCTATCTCGCCGATTGCAACGCATTTATGGGAGCGTGAAAGCGACAAAAGTTCGTCGAGCGGACTAACGGTTAAGTGTTGAGCGTCGTTAGGATGCACGCCTACTGCGCAATAGATATTCTCGTTTTGCTCGGCAAGCGCAACGCAGTCACGCGAACTTTCAAGGTCGTAAGCAACGGTTATTATTTTCTCTAGCCCGTCGCTTTTCATTGAGGCGATAATCTCCCCCGCTCCGCCGTACCTCTCGTCGGTAAGGTGAGCGTGAGTATCGATTAGCATACCTCGCTACCTCCGTCCATTACCTTTTCAGGCGCAAGCAAGCAAAGTTGCTCGCCGTTCTCAGCGCAAAGGAGCATACCTCTGCTCTCAATACCTCTAATCTTTCTAGGCGCAAGGTTAGTAACTACGATTACTCTCTTTCCAACCATTTCTTCGGGCGTATAGTGAAGCGCAATACCGCTTACAATCGTGCGAACTTCGTCGCCGATTTTAACGGTGGACTTTAATAGTTTATCCGCTTTTTCTACTTTTTCGCAAGCAAGAACTTCGCCTACTACCATTTTTACTTTACAAAAATCGTCGAAAGAAATAAATTCTTCTACTTTTTCTTCTTTAACTTCTTCCACTTTCTTTTCCTCTTTTTTAGCCTCTTGCTCGGCAATCTTGTCGAGTTCAGCAAGTTCTTTGTTTATATCAAGTCTGGGGAACAAAATACCCGTGTCCTTGGTTTCGTACTTCTTAACTACGCCGTAAGTAAGGTTGCCCTCGAACGAGGTAGGCGCATCAACGCCTAATCCCTCGAAAATCTTAGCAGGCGTTCTCGTAAGATATGGAGTAAGAGCGGTATTGCATACTCTAATCGCCTCGAGCAAGTTGTAAATTACCGCTTGAAGTCTTGCTCTTTGCGTTTCGTCTTTAGCAAGTACCCACGGACGAGTAGCGTCGATATACTTGTTCGCCTTATCTATTACTGCAAATATTTCTTCGAGAGCCTTGTTGATATTAAGTTTTTCGATTTGTTCTTCAACCCTTTCGTCAAGAGCGTTGATTGCCGAAATAAACTCGTCGTCGCCCTCGCCTTTTTCTCCGCCCTTGCTTACCGTCGAGCCGAAGTACTGTGCGCTCATAGCAATCGTTCTTCTAGTAAGGTTGCCTAGGTCGTTACAAAGGTCTTGGTTAAATCTGCCGAGGAAAGCCTCGTTCGTATAAACTCCGTCCGAGCCGAACGGGATTTCACGCAAAATGTAATATCTAATTGCGTCAACGCCGTATCTACTCTCTAGAACGAACGGGTCAACTACGTTGCCTTTGGACTTGCTCATTTTGTCTCCGCCGAGGAGCAACCAGCCGTGTCCGTAAACCTTTTTGGGAATAGGCTCGCCTAACGCCATCAAGATTGCAGGCCAAATAATAGTATGGAAACGCACGATTTCCTTGCCTACCATATGAAGGTCAGCCGGCCAGTACTTGTCGTAAAGCGTAGTATCGTCCGAACCGTATCCTAAAGCCGTGATATAGTTGGAAAGCGCATCAATCCATACGTAAACGATATGACCTTCGTCGAACTCAACGGGGATACCCCACTTAAAAGCGGTACGCGAAACGGCAAGGTCGTTAAGACCGTCTTTTATAAAGTTGTTTACCATTTCGTTTACTCTCGACTGTGGTTGCAAAAAGTCGGTAGTCGTAAGTAGTTCCTTAATTCTATCTTGATATTTAGACAAACGGAAGAAATAACTTTCTTCTTCAGCGTCGATTACCTCTCTTCCGCAATCGGGGCATTTGCCGTCGATTAGTTGGCTTTCCGTCCAAAACGATTCGCAAGGCGTACAATATTTTCCCTTGTACTTGGACTTATAAATATCGCCCTGCTCGTAAAGTTTCTTAAAGATTTTTTGAACGGCTTTTACGTGATAGTCGTCCGTAGTTCTTATAAACTTATCGTAAGTTATGTCCAAAAGTCCCCAAAGCCTTTTGATATCGTCAACGAGCACGTCAACGAACTGCTTGGGAGTTACGCCTGCCTCCGAGGCGCGCTTTTCAATCTTTTGACCGTGCTCGTCTGTACCCGTTAGGTAGAACACGTCAAAACCTTTCATTCTCTTATAACGCGCGAGCGCATCACAACAAACGGTAGTGTAACTATGACCTAAATGCCACTTACCGCTCGGATAATAAATAGGTGTCGTAATGTAATATTTTTGTTTATTTTCCATAATCTCTGCCTCTCTTTTCGGCTTTTTACAAATTTCTATACTATTATAATACCGCAAGCAAAAAAAATCAATCAAAAGAGGGCATACTCTTAATATTTTGCCTCGTTTACGAATATACTTTCGTATAAAAACGAGAAAGGACTTTATTTATGAACGCCGTTTGGACGATAATTATTTTTTCAGGGCTAACCGCTACGATACTTTCTAACCCCGATATAGCCGTAACCGCTATGCTTTCGGGCAGTAAAAACGCCGTCTATCTCGCTCTTGACCTACTCGCTACTTACGGCTTTTGGCTAGGTCTAATGTCGATTATCGAGCGGACGGGCGTAACGCAAAAACTAACTCGTATTCTTCGTCCCGTCGTAAAAAAACTTTTCCCGGGCTCGAACGAAGAAACTCAACGCTACGCTACTATAAATATCTCGGCAAACTTACTAGGGCTTGGTAATTCGTCAACCCTTATGGGCATTAAGGCGATAGAGAGTATGGACGACGGAAAAGAAAAAGCAACCGATAATATGATTATGCTTATCGTACTATCGGCGACCTCTCTTCAACTTATTCCTTCTACCGTAATCGGAATGAGGGTTGCTCGAGGTTCGCTCTCTCCCACCGCTTTCCTTTTTCCCTGCATAATCGCAACTACTTTTTCCACTCTACTTGGCGTTCTCTCCGTCAAAATCATTTCTTATTTTAGCAAACTTCGACGAGAAAAAGCGAGGACGAAATGACTTCTTATATTATTCCTCTAATCTTTTTAACCGTTATCGTTCTATCTTCCGTCAAGCGCAAAAACACCTACGCTCTTTTCGTCGAGGGCGGAAAGAACGCCCTTTCACTTATAGCCGAGGTTTTCCCTTACCTTCTTACCGTTATGATGGCTGTCGAACTTTTGCGCCAAAGCGGAGTTTCAAGCGTTGTCGCAACGATTTTTTCTCCTCTTACCAAAGCGGTGGGAATTCCGCCAGCGCTGACCGAACTGATTTTAATCCGTCCGCTCTCGGGCGCAGGTGCAATGGGAGTTCTAGACGGTATTTTTGCCTCTTACGGCACGGACACGCTTATAGGAAATTGCGCCTCGATTATCTACGGCTCGAGTGAAACGGTGTTCTATATCTCTGCGGTCTATTTCTCCAAAAGTAGCGTTAAATCCTTGCGCTACGCTATCCCCCTCTCTCTTCTATGCACTTACCTCGGCTGTATAGTCGGTTGCTTTTTTATGCGAATATGGTAAACTTTTTTGGCAAAAACCTTTCAAAAAACACTTGACAGCATAATTTTTATATGATATCATTTTGATATCAACACAAAGGAGACTAAATTTACTATGCAAGAAAAGATTTTACTTAACAAGAAAAACGGTTTATTCGCTTTGTTCGGTTTTGCCGTTTTGTATATCGTAGGCGTCGCTCTATTCGTTTTGGGCGCAGTTTGTGCGGAGGGAGCGTCAACTATTCTTCCTCCCTGGCTAATTACTCCCGTTATGATTATCGGTGGAATATGGCTCGCAATCGGTTGGTTCCCCTTTATCGGACTTAAAGTTCTCCGTCCGCAAGAGGCGTTAGTTCTTACGCTTTTCGGTAAGTACGTAGGCACGCTTAAGGGCGAGGGATTTTATTTCGTAAACCCTTTCTGCGTAAGCATTAACCCCGCATCAAAGACCAAACTCAATCAAAGTGGCGACGTATCCGCTCACGCCGAGCCTACTCCGAGCAAGGCTAACGGCATCAACCTTACCTCTATCCCCACCAACAATAAACTCTCGCTTAAAATTATGACGCTTAACAACGCTCGCCAAAAGGTAAACGATTGCTTGGGCAACCCCGTTGAAATCGGAATTGCCGTAATTTGGAAAGTCGTAGATACGGCTAAAGCGGTGTTCAACGTGGACAACTACAAAGAATACCTCTCTCTTCAATGCGATAGCGCACTCCGTAATATCGTAAGAATTTACCCCTACGACGTGGCGCAAGGCGTTGACACTACTGGCGACGGCAACCCCGACGAGGGCAGTTTGCGTGGTAGTAGCGAAGTAGTTGCTCAAAGAATTAAAGACGAAATCCAAGAGCGTGTAAACGAGGCTGGTATCGAAATCGTCGAGGCTAGAATTACTTATCTAGCGTACGCCCCCGAAATCGCTGCGGTTATGCTACAACGCCAACAAGCGTCCGCTATTATCGACGCTCGCAAAATGATTGTTGACGGTGCGGTTGGTATGGTAGAAATGGCGCTCAATAAACTCGCGGAGAGCGGTATGGTTGACCTCGACGAAGAAAGAAAAGCGGCTATGGTAAGCAACCTCTTGGTAGTTCTTTGCGGTAATCGCGACGCTCAACCTATTGTAAATTCAGGTAGTTTGTACTAATATGAACGATAACGGAAAAAAACAAATCCCACTACGCTTGTCGGAAAAACTCTATAACGCCGTTGCAAGTTGGGCGGAAGACGATTTCCGTTCTGTAAACGGACAGATAGAATATCTTCTTTCCGAGTGCGTTCGTCAACGCAAGAAAAACGGCAAGTACGTGGGCGAAGAAATTGATAAGCCTCTAGATATCGATATACAATAAGGAATTTTTAACTATGCGAAAATTCGATACTCATATGCATTACCATTGTGGAACGGACGTCGTCCGCTCCACTTATGGCTTTAAAAGAACTTTCGCTCTTACCGAAACGGAAAGAGCGTGCTTGCTTAGTATCCCCACCTATGAAAACGGCGATATCTTACAAAACCTTAAAGGGCTTTATTACAAGGATAACCTTGGCGATAAAGTTTACGCTTATGCAGGGCTATATTACGAGAATTTCAATGACAAGTCCGACCAAAAGGCGTTTTCAGAGAATTTTTACAAACAAGTTAAGGCGTATATGGAAAACGGTTTCGACGGCGTTAAGTTCTTAGAGGGTAAGCCTAGCGAGAGAAAGAAAATTAAGGTTATGCTCTCGAGCGAAGTTTTCGATAAGACTTTTTCATACCTCGAAGAACAGGGCGTTCCCGTAAATATTCACAACTCCGACCCTATCACTTTTTGGGACGAGAGTGCTATGCCCGAATATCAACGAAAACAAGGTTGGTTCGTTGGTAAAGACTTCCCCTCTAAAGACGAACTTTTCTACGATATTATCGCTATTGTAAAAAAACACCCGAAACTAAAACTAACGCTTGCTCACCTTGGTTTTACGAGCGACAATATCGAACACGCCAAAGAGTTCCTATCTTTTGAAAATACTATGCTAGACTTCTGCCCGGGCGGAGAACAGTTCGTTAATATGAGTAACAACTCCACCGTTTGGAAACAGTTTATTATAGATAATATCACTCGTTTTAAGTTTGGTACGGATTGTCCTAATCTTCCCTTCGACGAGCAGTACGGCGACGAGTTCGTGGTGAGTAAATACGCTACCGTTACTAAGTTTTTCGAGACAAGCGACACTTATACGAACCGCCAAGGCGAAGTTACGGGCATCAACTTAGACAAAGATTTAATCGACAAGATTTATTACCAAAACGCAATCGCCGAACTTGGCGAGCCTAAAAAAATCAATTACGAGTGGGTAAAAAAGGAAATCGCTTTCGTAGAAAAACACGACCTTAGCGATAGTCAAAAATACGACCTACAAAAGATTAAAGAACATTTCGCTTAAACTAAAAACGCAAGGCAGAACGCCTTGCGTTTTTTATTAGTCTTGTTTTTCTTCGGTTGTAGGTGTTTCCTCTTTCTTCATCTTTCGTTTCTCAATAAACTCGTAAAGAGGTTTTCTTACGAAAGAAAGTTTCGTTTCGGATACGACGAGCGATAACATCATTAGGAAACATCCGATTATCATTTTCGCCGTAAAAACTTCGCTTAGGAAAATTATTCCAAACAATGCTCCGAATACCGCCTCAAAGCCGAGGAGCAACGCTGCTTGCGACGAAGAAATGTATTTTTGTCCAAGCGTTTGAAGTAGTAATGCTAGTCCAGAACTACCTATGCCAAGATAAAGAAGAGCGCCTATCGTGTCTTTATTAAGCATTTTACCCGTAAGCGGACCGTGAGCAAAGGGTGCGTAAACCCAACCTACTATCGAAACGAAGAAGAACATTAGCACCGTAAGTAGCATAGCGTCCGTCTCTTTCAACGCCTTTTCCATAATTACGATTTGTAGCGCAAAACCGATACTGCTTATTAGCGTTAGTCCGTCGCCGAGGTTAAATCCCGTAATCGAGCCGAGCGAAATAAAGCCTATTCCAACGAAACCTAGCACCGCCGAAAGCAAAGTGTAAAGGTCCATCTTTCTCTTTAACATAAAGTAAGCGCAAACGGGCGTTATTATAATATACGCAGAGGTTATAAACGCGCTCTTTCCTGCCGAAGTGTATTCTAGTCCGATTGTTTGAAATAGATAGCCAAGCCCAAAACTAGTGCCAAGCAAAAAGCCTTGAAAGATTGCTTTCCCGTTTATTAGGCGTAATTTTTTCCAAAATACGATTGCCAAAAATACGGTTGCGATACTACCGCGCAATCCTATCATATATCCAACGGGTAGCGTATCGAGCGAATTTTTTACGACTACGAACGCAAAACCGAATATAACCGCCGCCGAAAGGCAAGCAATCGAGGCGAAAAATTTTACTTTTCTACTTACCATATTTTCCTTATTCGTACAATTCTGTGGACAAATATCTGTCGCCACCGTCAGGAAGAAGTACTACTACTCTCTTTCCCTCGTTTTTTCTCAAAATTTCAGCACCAGCAAACAAAACTGCGCCTCCCGATATGCCCGTAGTAAAGCCCTCTTTTTTACCAAGCAATCTCGAATATGCGTACGCGTCCTCCGTTTTAACGGTAATCACTTCGTCAACGATAGCGCGATTAAGCGTGCTCGGAATAAAGTTTGCGCCAATTCCTTGAATTTTATGCGCGCCCGATACGCCTTTTGATAAAAGCGGACTATCAAACGGTTCTACCGCTACGATTTTTACGCTAGGAAACTTTGCTTTTAGCACTTCGCCTACGCCCGTAATCGTTCCGCCCGTGCCAACGCCTGCCACGAAATAGTCAATCTCGCCACCGTCTTCAATAATCTCAAGCGCCGTGCTTTTTCTATGCGCATCGGGGTTAGCCTCGTTTTCAAACTGCCCTGCTATTATCGAGCCTTCAATTTGCTCGCAAAGTTCGTTTGCCTTCTCGATTGCGCCTTTCATACCCTCTTCCGCCCGAGTAAGGACGACTTCTGCGCCTAAAGCGGATAAAAGTTTACGACGCTCAACGCTCATTGACGAAGGCATAGTTAGGATTAGACGATACCCCTTGACGGCGCAAGCCATCGCAAGTCCTATTCCCGTGTTACCGCTGGTCGGCTCGATTACGCAACCGCCCTCGCGAATTTTGCCCTCTTTTTCGGCTTTTTCGAGCATATTTACGCCCACCCTATCCTTAACCGAGCCTGCCGGATTAAAACTCTCGACTTTTGCAATCAGTTCGCCCGAAAGCGAGAGTTCTTTTTCTAGCGCGCCAAGTCGAACGAGGGGCGTTCTTCCTACGAGCGAAAGAATATTAGGATAAATCTTCATATTTCTCCTTCAAAAAATCAGCCCACTTTTCGTAGGCTGATTTCTCTTACTTTAATTAACCTTCAATAAGGCTTTTTCCTTCCATTTCCTGGGGCTGATTTGCGTTCATTACGGCAAGTAGCGTGGGTGCTACGTCGCAAAGCGCTCCGCCCTCGCGAAGGCTTGCCCCTTTATACTTATCGCCTACAACGATAAAGGGTACGAGGTTTGTGGTGTGCGCCGTGCAAGGCGAACCGTCGTCAAAACACATTTGTTCAGCGTTTCCGTGGTCAGCAGTAACGAGTGCCGTTCCACCGGTTGCTAAGATTGCGGGCAAGAGTTTGCTTAAACACTCGTCAACCGTCTTAACCGCTTTTTCCGCAGCGGAGAATACGCCCGTATGTCCTACCATATCGCAGTTAGCGTAGTTAAGAATTAGCACGTCAACTTTTCCGATAACTTCAAGCGCTTTCTCGGTAACTTCGGGTGCGCTCATTTCGGGTTGGAGGTCGTAAGTTGCAACCTTGGGGCTAGCAACTAGCACTCTTTGTTCGTTTTCGTTAGGCTGTTCTACGCCACCGTTAAAGAAGAAAGTAACGTGAGCGTACTTCTCGGTCTCGGCAACTCTTGCTTGAGTATAGCCGTTATTTGCCAAGTACTCGCCAAGCGTATTCTTAAGTTTTCTCGGGGGGAAAGCGGTGTGAATTCCCGTAAAGGTAGCGTCGTATTGCGTCATACCTACGTAGAATACCTTTTTATATCCGCCCTCACGCTCGAAACCGTCGAAATCCTCGTAAATGATTGCTCTTGAAATTTCTCTTGCGCGGTCACTTCTAAAGTTAAAGAAAATTACGCTATCGTTTTCGTTTACGCCCTTATAGTCGCCCACGATAATAGGCTCGATAAACTCGTCGTAAACTTTGTTTTCATAAGACGCTTTAACTCCGCAAACGGCACAAGGATAGTGATTGCCCACGCCTGCGAAAACTCCGTCGTAGCCTTTCTTAACGCGCTCCCAACGGTTGTCTCTGTCCATATAGTAATATCTTCCTACCACGCAACCGATTTGACCAACGCCGATTTCTTCCATCTTCTTTAGAAGTTCTTCAACGAAAGAAAGCGCGCTATCGGGGGGAACGTCGCGTCCGTCCGTTACACAATGAACGTAAACTTTTTCAACGCCGTTACGCTTTGCCATTTCTAACAAGGCGTATAGATGCGTATTCATACTGTGAACGCCACCACTAGAAAGAAGTCCAACGAGATGCAAAGCCGTACCGTGCTCTTTTACGTTGTTGATTGCGCCTATAAACTCTTCGTTCTCGAAAAAGTCGCCGTCCTCAATCGACTTGTCAATCTTGGTGATGTCTTGATATACTACTCGTCCTGCGCCAAGGTTAAGATGTCCAACCTCGCTGTTTCCCATTTGTCCCGCGGGCAAGCCTACCGCTCTTCCGCTAGCCTCGATATAGGTGCTAGGATACTCTGCCAAAAGGCTCTTGATGTAAGGAGTACCCGCCGAGATAACCGCGTTGCCAAGTTCAGCCTCGCGCTTACCAAAGCCGTCCATTATAATTATTGCATCAGTTTTTTTCATTATCGTCTTCTCGCTTTATTACGCCTTAACGCCCGCTTTAACTACGATAGAGAAATCCTCTGCCTTAAGCGACGCTCCGCCGATAAGTCCACCGTCGATATCGCTCATAGCCATAAGTTCGCTAGCGTTCTTAGCGTTCATACTTCCGCCGTACTGGATACGAACTTTGTTAGCAACCGCTCTTCCGTATTTTTTAGCCAAAGTCTTTCTGATAAACTTAATCGTATCGTTTGCTTGCTCGCTAGTAGCGGTCTTGCCAGTTCCGATTGCCCATACGGGTTCGTAAGCGATTACTACCTTCTTAATGTCGTCAGCAGAAATTCCCTCGAATCCGCCCTCGATTTGCGTAAAGAGAACTTTCTCGGTAAGGTTGCCTTCTCTCTCTTCGAGCGTCTCGCCGATACATACGATAGGTTTGAGGTCGTACTTAAGAGCCTGAACGGTACGAGCGTTTACGCTCTTGTCCGTCTCGCCGAAGTATTGACGACGCTCGCTATGACCGATTACTACGTACTCAGCGCCAGCCTCGATAAGCATTTCTGCACTAATTTCGCCCGTGAAAGCGCCCTTGTCTGCCCAAGATACGTTCTGAGCGCCAACTCTAATCTTGCTACCCTTTACGAGTTTCTTTACTTTCTCAATATCGGTAAAGGGTACGCATACTACGATATCAACGCCCTTTACTTCCTTAACGAGGGGCTTAAGAGCGGTCAAAAGTTCTTCCGCTTGAGCCTTCGTGTTGTTCATTTTCCAGTTTCCTGCAATAATAGGTTTTCTCATTTTAATTACTCCTTTCGTAATGAATTTACTTGTTTAAGGCGCAGTCGCGCCATTTCTTATTATAAACGAAAAATCCGCTTTAATCAAGCGAAAACGAACGACTTATTATAATTTATAATAAAAATATGCTTTCCTCCCTCTTTTTGAACGAAAAAAAACGACTGAACTAGCCAGTCGTTTCTATTTTCTATTTCGCAAAGTTTTGACGTAGGTATTCGTAAACTACGATACCCGTCGCCACCGACGCGTTAAGCGAGTTTACTTTTCCTCTCATAGGCAAAGCAACTACGCCGTCGCACTTTTCTTTAGTGAGGCGTTTAACTCCACTACCCTCGCCTCCGATTACGAACGCGATTGCGCCTGTTAGACGAGTTTTATAGATATCGTCACCTTTCATATCGGTTGCGTAAACCCAAACGTTTTTCGCTTTTAATTCGTCGATTGCGTCGTTAATATTCGTTACTTTCGCAACTTTAATATGCGACGCCGCTCCAGCCGATACCTTAACTACCGTATCGTTTACCGAAACGGAACGGTGACGGGGAATAATTACTCCGTGCGCTCCGCTACACTCGGCTACTCGCAAAATACTGCCAAGGTTATGCGGGTCTTCAACGCCGTCGAGAATAATAATAAACGGCTCTTCGCCCTTTTCCTCCGCATAAGCGAGAATATCTTCGAGTTCACAATACTTAAAGTCGGTTACTTCTGCGATAAAACCTTGGTGCTTTTTGCCCGCGCTTTCACGGTCTAGCACTTCTTTATCGTAGAAAAATACCTTAATTCCTCTCGATTTCGCCTCGTTAATTATGCGTTGCGCTCCAGCGTCCTTTTGGTCGCGAGATGCAACTAGTCTATCTATCGTAGAACCTGCTTTAATCGCCTCAATAACGGCGTTTCTTCCTATAATCTTCATATAATCACCTTAAATAAATTTTTGTACCGCTTTGTTTTTGTAAGTCGTAAAGCGAATAATTTTTCCCTCAGTCTCAACGGGCTCGGATATGGAAACGCACTCGAAAGCGTCCATTTCGTCGAGGTTTTCAAAGAAAACTTCCGCCTCGCCGTCGGCGTCAACTTTGGTTACTAGAACTTCCTCGCAATACGGGAGCATAGTTCGATAAAACATTGCGCCACCGATTACAAAAATTTCGTCATCTCTTCCTTTTAGCGTTTCTTTAAGTTCGTCTAACGACTGAACGATTTTACAATCTTCTCTCTCCTCGCCACCTGGGTAAAGCACGATATTCTCACGCTTGGGGAGAGGCTTTCCGCCAGGGAACGATTTTAAGGTGTTGCTACCCATAATAACCGTTTTGCCTAGCGTAGTTGCTCTAAAGAATTTCATATCCTCGGGAATATGGAACAATAAGTCGTTGTTTTTTCCTATTCCCCATTTTCTATCAACGGCTACGATTGCCTTAATCATACCGCCACCTCAATCTTTGCGCCTAAGGGCGTGTACTCGTAACCCTCAAGTTCAAAGTCTTCTACCTTAAAGTCGTAAAAATCGGTTACGTCACGCTTAAGAACGAGTTTGGGCGCTTTATACTGCGGACGGGTAAAGAGCATTTCGCAAAGAGGAATATGTCTATCGTAAACGTGTGCGTCCGCAATTACGTGTACGAACTCGCCCGGGGTTAGTCCACAAACTTTAGCGAGCATTATTACGAGCATAGAATACTGAACGACGTTCCAGTTGTTAGCGGTAAGCATATCTTGAGAACGCTGGTTTAGTATTGCGTTTAACTTTCCGTCCGTTACGGAGAAAGTTACCGAATACGCGCAAGGATATAAGTTCATTTCGTTTAGGTCGGCGTGCACGTAAATATTCGTCATTATTCTTCTCGACGAGGGATTATTCTTAAGGTCGTAAATAACTCTATCGACTTGATCGAACATACCCTCTTTATACTTGTGCTTAACGCCGAGTTGGTAACCGTAAGCCTTTCCTATCGAGCCCGTTTCGTCCGCCCAACTATCCCAAATGTGCGAATTAAGGTCGTTGACGTTGTTGCTCTTTTTTTGCCAAATCCAAAGTAATTCGTCTAAACACGCCGTAAAGTTAGTCTTTCTTACCGTGATAATAGGAAATTCTTCGGCGAGGTTATAGCGGTTAACGATACAAAACTTCTTTTTCGTATGCGCAGGAACTCCGTCCTCCCAACGAGGGCGCACGGGTTGATTTTCGTCAGATACGCCGTTGTCGATTATATCTCTTAAATTCTCTAGAAAAATTTGGTCCGCTCTACTCATTTTCTTTTTCTCCGTTCTCTATAATTTTTACGCACTCAGCCATAATTAAGTTAGCACGCTCACGCTGTCCGCTCTCCCACAAAAAACCAAGTACGCTTTCTAGCGCCGTTGCCTTTTTGTAAATCGAGAGCGAGGCGTTTTTCGCTTTCGTATTGTTATGACAATTCCTTGCCCTACGAGCAATATCCTTTTCTTGCTCCGTGAGTAACTCCGTTACGCCGTCTAGCATTTTTGCTTGTGACGGAGCGCAAACGAACTCACTCGCTCGTTTATGTAACGCTCCGCTTTTTCCGTCGCTGTTAGAGAGTATGTACTCACGAATAAACAGCGTAAATACAGCGTCGCCAAGAAAAGCAAGGGATAGCATATTCATTTGGTTTACAGCCTTTTCTTCCATATCTATATTTTACCATAAAAGCGATAAATTCGCAAGCAAGCAACGAGGGAAAATCAAAAGGCAATAAAATTTTTTCAAAAACCGAACAAATCATTAAAAATTCGTTACATATTACCATTGTGTATCCGCTACGACGGTGCTATACTTTAGTTAATCAATTTTGTTTTTCTTGCGATAAAAAAGGGGCGAATGACCAGAATATTTTTTGAACATCTCGCTAAAACGCTCAATGGAAGAAAATCCTACCGAATAGGCAACCTCAGTTACCGACAAATCCCCACGAGTAATTAGTAGATTTTGCGCTTTTGCAACACGATACTTAACGAGGTAACTATACGGCGAATCGCCCATAACGGAAGTAAATAGCGTTGAAAAGTGAGTTCTACTAACGCCTAGTTCGCTTGCAAGCCAAGTTATGTCGAAAGGACGAAAATAATTGTTCTCGATAAACCTAACCGCAGTTTGCACGATATCCGGTTTTCTTTGCTCAGGCGCAGACGAAGAATACGCCAAACCTAAAAATTTATACGCAAACGCCGTTAGTCTAAACGCCAACTCCACCTCGTTAACAGAGGAGCGCAGAAGAGAGGTTAATTCGTATCCTAGTTCGGGTGCAACTGAAAATACGCGCTTTCCTAAGGTTGCTCTCTCTACTAGATAAGGCACTTTGTCCCCGCGAATACCAAACCAAGCGTAGTGCCACGGCTCCTTGCCGTCCGCCTCGTAATAAATCAGTTCGTCGGGGCGGATTAGAAAGGCTTGATTTTTAGTTACTGCGTATTCGCTACCGTTTATCTTGACTTTACCTTTGCCCGACAAAACGATATGGACTAGATAATAAGTCCGTATTCCAGGTCCCCAACTGTGGGACGGTAAGCACTTCTCTAGTCCGGCGTCGCAAGGCGAAATTTCATTAGACAAACTTTCGCCACGAAGTAAGGTAACGCCGTTAATCGTTTCAATGCCCGTTTTCTCATCGATATTCTTAACTTTCTTTTCAATCTCCATTTTTACCTCACCAAGGTTATTCCCGTAAAAAATATCGTTACGGAAAATATAACAAATAATTAAATTTTTGTCAACATAAGGAGGACAATTAGACAATGAAAATTACATTTTTGGGCGCAGGCTCTACCGTGTTTGCGAAAAACGTGCTAGGCGACTGTTTACTCTCCGATAAACTGAACGATTTTGAAATCGCTCTTTATGATATCGACAAATCCCGCCTCGAAGAATCGTATATCGTGATTTCTGCGCTACGCGACCGCTATAAGCCAGGCGTTAAAATCGAAAAATACCTTGACCCCGTTCCCGCTTTCACGAACGCAGACTATATCGTAAACGCTATCCAAGTAGGCGGATACGACCCCTGCACGATTACCGATTTTGAAGTTCCCAAAAAGTACGGTCTTCGCCAAACGATTGCCGATACTCTCGGTATCGGCGGAATTTTTAGAGGACTACGCACGATTAAGGTTATGGAAGAGTACGCTCGCATTATGGAAGAAGTTTGCCCCAACGTTTTATTCCTTAACTACGTTAACCCTATGGCTATTATCACGGGCTTTATGCAAAGATATACCAAAGTTAAGACGGTAGGTCTTTGCCACTCCGTTCAAGCCTGCGTGCCCGGTCTTGCGAATATGCTAGATATGCCCGAACTTAACGACGCTGTCTGGAAGATTGCAGGCATCAACCATATGGCTTGGCTACTCGAACTTAAAGACAAAGACGGCAACGACCTCTACCCCGCTCTTAAAAAGAAATTTAACGAGGTTAAACCCGATGGCGACCTAGTTCGTCTCGATATGATGAACCACTTCGGCTATTACAACACCGAGTCGAGCGAGCATACCGCCGAGTATCACCCCTATTACATTAAGGAAAGATACCCCGAGTTTATCGACAAGTATAAGATTCCCCTCGACGAATATCCCCGTCGTTGCGTAAACCAAATCGCTAAATGGAAAAATCAGTGGGAGGAAATTTACAACGGTGGTGAGATTACTCATACTCGCTCTCGTGAATACGGTTCGCGTATTATCGAGGCTTGCGAAACGGGAATTCCGTACTGTATCCACGGCAACGTAATTAACACCGGACTTATTACTAACCTCAACCCAAAGGCGTGCGTCGAAGTTCCTATTATGGTTGACAGCAACGGTCTTAACCCCTGTTTCGTTGGCGAACTCCCCACTCAACTAGCAGGTCTTAATAATACTAATATCGACGTTCAACTTATGACTATTCAAGCCGCAGTTTCGAGAAAGAAAGAAGACGTTTATATGGCGGCTTACCTCGACCCCCACACCAAAGAAACGCTTTCTCTCGACGATATCAAATCGCTTTGCGACGACCTCTTCGAGGCGCACAAAGACTGGTTACCCGAGTACCACTAATCAAAACGAAAACCTCTCCCTCTTCGCAGGGCGAGGTTTTTTAATTTTGTAAAATATTTATTTTCTCTAATGAAATTATAAATATCATTGGTTACGCTTTGGCGTGTATTTTGCGAGCGAATTACTATCACTTTACAGCAAGTTCGTTGTGAAAGTATCGGTTCATTTCAGGACGGCAGGCGCACTTCGTTGCGCCCTTGGTCGCAAAGCGACCGCGAACATCACCTTGCGGTGAGTTCGTCTCCTTGTATCAAGTTGCAAAAAGAAACCACCGTTTGAAACGGTGGTTTCTTTTTGGAGCTGATGGCCGGATTCGAACCGGCGACCTGTTCATTACGAGTGAACTGCTCTACCTACTGAGCCACATCAGCACACTCTTTTCGATTAAGAAAAGAGGTCGTTATTTAGTTCTGCATTCTTACGGGTAAGATAAGGTACATAAAGTCCTCGAGTGCGCCCGTAGGAACGATTACGCAAGGCGAAACGGAATCGGTAAACTTAATCACGATACTGTCGCTATCGATATAGCGAAGAACTTCAGTAAAGTACTTTGCGTTAAACGCTATCGATAAATCCTTGCCGTCAAGTTTAATGCAAATTTTCTCGGTAATATTACCTATCGTACTATTAGAGGAAAGTTGCATTAGTCCTTCCTTTAAGTCAAAGCGCACGAGGTTGCTTCTATCCGAACGAGAAAGGAGAATTGCTCTTTCGAGGCCCTCTTCAAACTTATCCTTAGGTAGAGTTGCAATCGTTTCAAAATAAGCGGGAATAATCTGCTTATAGTTGATAAAATCGGTGTCGAGCAATCTAGTAGTGATACGGGTATGCTCAATATCAATCGCCATATAATTGCGTTGAATACAAATTTCTACGGGGTCTTCGCTATCGTCGATTAGACGGGAAACCTCTAATAAGCAACGAGCAGGCACGAGCGCGTGCATCATAGCGGTAGTACTTTCAATAGGCTTAACGCATTTAGCAAGACGGTATCCGTCGAGCGCAACACCCGTTAGCGTAACCTCGTCAACTTCAAGTAGCACACCCTTTAGCATAGGACGAGCGTCGTCCGTTGCTACGGAGAAAGCGACTTTGGATACGAGGTCTTTAAATTCGTTTCTAATTATAACGAATTTTTGCGCCTCGTCAAGTCTTTTAATGTCGGGATAATCGTCTGCGGGCATACATTGAAGTTCGCCCTCGGAATCGGTATATCTAATCTTGAGTTTGTTACCGCCCGAAAGAGAAAGTTCAATTTGCTCTTGAGTAAGTTTTTTAACGAACTCGGCAAAAAATCTACCGGGGACTACCGTCTCTCCCTCGATTTTTACGTCAGCCGTAATAATCTTTTCAATCGCAAGTTCAAGGTCGGTTGCGGTAAGACGGAGCGTACCGTTTTCAGCCTTGATTTTAATTCCCTCTAAAATGGGATTCGTAGTACGAGCGGAAACGGCTTTATAAACTTTTCCGACGGCGTCCGACAAATCGTATCCGTTACAAATAAGTTTCATACGCTACCTCCCTACTCCGTTTTTAAGGGTTCTGCCCTTAACTACTAAATTATACCCTAATACTTGGCTATTGTCAACCTTTTTTCGCTTTCGTTTTGCCTACTTTCAAAAATTTTTTAGCGAATTTAATGTTACTTATCGGAATTTAAGCGTTTTAAGATTAAATGACTATCCTCGGGCAATTTTAGTTTGCTCACCTCGATTGCCATAAATAGCGGAGGTGGAATCATTATCGTAAATTTAGTATCGCGCGCCGAATAATGACGCATTTTTATCTTATCGCACTCGATAAAATCTAGCGCGCCGTCCTTAAAGGTTAAGCGTATTTTTTGCGTTTTACCGTCCTTAACTCGCTCTCCCTTATACCAAACGTTCTTCTTGTTGTACTCGCCTTTTTCAGTAAAAGTGGCGTCCTTAAAACACTTCCACTCAACCTCGGGCATATATCTTTCTTTTATTCGCTTAACTCCGCCGTCACGATACTCTACGACCAAGTTTTTGTAACTATATATAATCCACTTGTGAGAAAGGACTTGTAGGATTACTTCGTTGTCCTCTCTATCCAAAAAGTAGTAGGTCGAATAACTCAAAGGCCCTTTTCTTTTTACCGATAAAAACGCAAACAATATGCCTGCCGTTCCTACCAAAATTGAAACGAAACCAACCGTTCTAACTACGTCCCCTTCGCCGAAAAGTTGCATAATAAGTCCGGCAAACATTACGCCTGCAAAAATTAGGATTATAATCGTGTGGATTTTTCCCACCAAAAAGTTTTCTATCTTCGCCTCGTTAATTTTATCGGTGCGTTTTTTTACTTCTTTATCTATATTGTTATTGCTCATTTTAGTCTTTACCTCGCCTTTATTTTACCACCGTTAACGCCCTTTTGTCAACCACTATTCACAACTAAAAACAACTCTGCTCTCTTCGTTCGATTTTCGCTTTTTTCTGCAATATTCTCGTGGTAGTTTACTTTTCATTTTCCGTTCTCTCGTGGTGGTTAAGAGTTTCGTTCACTACGGATAACTTTGCTATTTTTGCAATATCACTCGTGATTTTTGCAATTTACAGTGCAAAGAAGTGTTATATAATAACACTAAACTATTTGGTTAAAAATTATTGTATATTAAGGAGATATTCTTATGAAGAAATCTGGTGGTCCTGGTTCGTTCGTGTTCGGCGAAGAGGAGAAGAAAGAAGTTCTAGACGTGCTAGAGGGCCGTTACCTTTTCCGTTACGGCGCTAACGACACCGAAGGCTTTTGCCATAAAGTAGTAGATTTTGAGGACGAACTTAAAAAAGTAATCGGAGCAAAGCACGCCGTTGCTACCACTAGCGGTACGAGTTCCCTTCACGCTTGTCTTGCCGCTCTCGGTATCGGCGGAGGCGACGAAGTAATCGTTCCCGGTTACACTTTTATTGCGTCCATTTCCAGTATTATGATTGCAGGTGCTATTCCCGTGCTTGCTGAAATCGACGAGTCTCTTACGATTGACCCGACCAAAATCGAGGCGCTTATTACCGACAAAACCAAGGCTATTATGCCCGTTCATATGCTAGGTAACCCTTGTAATATGGAGGCTATTAACGAAATTGCAAACAAGCATAACCTCTTCGTTTTGGAGGACTGCTGTCAAGCGGTAGGCGCTAGTTATAAAGGAAAGCGCGTAGGTACTTGGGGTAATATCGGAGCGTTCTCGCTCAATATTTTCAAAACGATTTCTTCGGGTGACGGTGGCGCCGTAGTTACTAACGACGATTACCTCTACGAAAGAGCATTCGGTTATCACGACCAAGGTCATAAACCAAACCGTTTGGGCGTTGAAATAGGTAACCGTAGTATTTTGGGCGTAAATATGCGTATGAACGAACTTACGGGCGCAGTTGCCGTTGCTCAAACTAGAAAACTCGACCAAATTCTTTCTACGCTTCGTGCTAAGAAGGCTAAACTAAAAAATATGATTAAGGACTTGCCTCACTTCTCTTTCCGCCAAATCAACGACGAAGGCGAGTGCGCAACCTTGCTTACCCTACTTTTCGACACCAAAGAACTCGCAGAAAAATTCTGTGCCGTTACTGGTCAAAGACCGATTGCTTACTCGGGCTGGCACGTTTACAACAATATGGAACAAGTTCTTGGTAAAATGCTCCCCGCTAAGACTATGAACGTAAACGATAGAGTTTACGAAAAGCATATGCTTCCCGCTACCGACGATATCTTAAGCCGTGCGGTAAACATTAGCGTTGGCGTAGTAGATAAGGGCTTGGGCGCAGCGTTCGGCATCAATATTCTCTCTACCGACGAGGAAATTGAGAGCGTTGGTAACCAAATCAGAGAAATCGTTCTTTCTCTATAATAGGACGAATTTATGAAAAAACTCAATTCAGCAATAATAGGACTAGGTTATATCGGCGAGAGCCATATAGAGGCGATTAACCGAATCGGTCTATGCAATCTCGTAGGCGTTTACGACGCAAACGAAGAACTAGCAAAAGCAAAAGCAGAATACTACGGCATCAAAAAATGCTACGGTAGTATCGAGGAATTGCTTGCCGACGAGGAAATCGAGGTCGTGCACAACTGCACTCCAACCAAACTCCACCACTCTATTAACTGCAAGGTTCTTTTAGCAGGCAAACATTTGCTCTCCGAAAAACCGCTTTGCACCACGAAAGAAGAGGCGGATGAACTTCTTGCGCTTAAAAAATCTCTTCCGCATCTCGTTGCCGGCGTTAACTTCAACTATCGACTTAACCCCCTCGTTATGGAAATGAAGGCTCGCATTGAAAACGGCGAACTCGGAAAGGTGCGCATTATTCAAGGCTCTTACCTACAAGAGTGGCTACTTAACGACACCGACTATTCGTGGAGATTAGAACCCGAAATGTCGGGAAATTCTTGCGCGATTGCCGATATCGGTTCTCATTGGATGGATGCAATTCAGTTCGTTACGGGGCATAAAATCGTTAGAGTTATGGCTGACGTTCAAACTCTAGTCCCCGTTCGCAAAAAGCCAAAAAAAGCAAACCTTACTTTCACTAGCGCCGTTCCTACCGATTACGACGAAGTAGAGGTTAAAAACGAGGATTACGCATCCGTTATGTTTAAAACCGACAAGGGTGCGCACGGCGTTTTCTGCGTTTCTGAACTTTGCGCTGGACACGGTTGTTACTTTAACTTTGAAATCGACGGCGAAAAAGCGTCGCTAAAGTGGAACCAAGAAGAAAACGATAGACTTTGGATGGGCCGTCGTGACGACGACAACCGTCTAATTATTAGAAATCCCAACACCCTTTCTCCTATCGCGAAGGCTTACACGGGTCTCGCTATGGGACACCCGGAGGGCTGGAACGACGCCTTTAAGGGAAACATTTGGAGTTTCTATAAGTATATCCAAGACGGCAAGGTGGGCAATCCTCCCTTCGCTACGCTTGAAGACGCAACGAGACTAGTTACTCTTACCGAGGCTATAATTAAGAGCGGTAAGGAAGAAAAATGGGTTGATATCGAATAGGAGAACGGTCAATGAACATACTTGCTATCGGGGCGCATCCCGACGACGTTGAACTCAACTGCGCAGGTACACTCGCAAAATACGCCTCTCAAGGACACAAAATTTTTATTGCGACGGCTACAAGCGGTAATATCGGCTCGGCAACTTTATCAAAAAAGGAAATAGGCGAACTTCGTAAAAGCGAGGCTCGTAAAAGCGCGGAAATTATAGGCGCGGAGTATATTTGTCTCGACTACGACGACGAACTGTTCTATGAGGATTTATCGGTTAGACTTAAATTTATTAACCTCTTCCGTCATTGTAAACCCGACGTAGTTTTTACTCACAATCCACACGACTATAATCCCGACCATATGCTTACGAGCAAAATCGTACACGATATCCACGTTATGCCTCCGATTGCTAAAATCGTCACCGACGAACCGCCTTGCGATAAGTTCCCCGTAGTTTATTACTTCGAACCTCACAAGGGATTAGGTTTCGTTCCTACCGACTACGTTGATATCACCGACTTTTTCGAGACTAAAAAGAAGATGTTCCTTTGCCACGAAAGTCAACAGGCTTGGATGGCTCACGCCTACTCTGGGTTCTCGCTCGACGACACCTTTACCGCCGATATGGTTACTATGTCGAAGTATCGCGGTATGCAATGCGGTGTTCAATACGCCGAGGCTTTCGTTCGTTGTAACGACGCTTTTAGAGTAAAACCTGGCAGTCTATTGCCCTAAATAAATTTGCAAAAAGTAAACGCAACTTAAAAAGCCACCCAACAGTAGGGTGGCTTTTTTACTATGCTTTACGCATATTTTCTTACGATTGCAAGCATTTTATTGTAGCACTTTTCCATTTCTTCTACGAGGCGGAACTGCGTTCTACAACGAATTAAATTATGTTTTTCTTTAGATACTCTAAAATAGTTGTCGCCGTCGAGGTAATCGGTTAAAAATCTCATACCACACTCGAAAGTCATCATAATCGAACCTAACGGCATACTGCTAATTTCCTCTTTATCGAGCACTCCTTTAAGTTCGCCTAGGAAACCTTTCGAGTAAACTTCAAATAGCGAGAGCGAAAAATGGACTTTGCTTAAATCTTCTTCGTCCTCTAGCGCCGTCGAACAACCAAAGCGCACCGAGTCTCCAAAGTCGTAGCATACCGCTCCGCTCATTATCGTATCAAGGTCGATTACGGCAACCGCTTTGCCCGTTTTCTCGTCGAGCAAGACGTTGTTAAGTTTAGTGTCGTTATGCGTAACTCTCTTTCTGAGTTCTCCGCTTTCAAGTTTATCAACGATTTTAGAGCATAGTTCTTTTCTTTCAAGAACGAAGTCAATTTCCTTTTTAACGCTCTTTGCTCTATCCATTTTATCTTCAGCGAGAACTTTTAGGAAAGTTTCAAATCTTTTTTTCGTATTATGGAAATCGGGAATAGTGTCTCGTACTTCGTCGGCGTTAAATCCGTCGAGCATTCTCACGAATTTACCAAAGGCTACGCCAGCCTCGTAAAAATCCTTTTCGTCACGAGCAAGGTTAAGCGATACGGTCTTATCAATGAAAATATACATACGGTAACAATCGTCGCCGTCTTTTAAATATCTCTCTTTTTCCTTGGTGTGGATTATCGTCATAGCCTCACGGTCGGGGTCTCCTCCCTCCGCTTTGATATTTTCGGCTGCGTGGCGTAATACTTTTTCGATATTATTCATCAATAAGTCTATATCTGCAAAAATCTTAGTATTAACTCTTTGCATAATATACTTTTGACGAGTAGTAATTATAAGATAAGTTTCGTTGATATGTCCGTCGCCGTAAGGCTTACACGACAACACTTCTCCCCTTATTTTAAATTTACTTATTACTTCGTTTAATTTGTTTTCAGTCATAAAATCCTCTCTCGGGAAAGTTCTACTCTCTTATTATACTACTTTAGCAATAAAAAAGTGTAAAACTAAACCATAGTAGTACGAAAAACCGTTTTTTTCCTTCGTCAATTTTCATTTTAACAAATTATAAGTAATAAGTCAAGGACTTATTCCGTCTTTTGACAATACTCGTCATTTTTATTTATGACAAAAGAGCAATCTAAATACTGCCTATTCCCGACAACACGATTGCGATTACGCCTACGATTATGCCTGCAAACTGAATTTTATTAAGTTTTTCCTTGAACGCTAACGCGCCTAAAGCGGTAGAGAGAATTACGAGAGCGCCATTACTTACCGGAAAGAAAATCGCGCTTGGGATTACAGCGGAAAGGGCAAGATTAATTCTTATATACGCGCAACCTACTATTCCGCTAGCAAGAATATAGATAAGCGACGACTTTTCAATCGTGGGCAAGGGCTGTTTTCTAGACTTATTGATGATTAGTCCCGTAATGAAGAATAGTATTGCCGAAAAAACGGAGGCGGAAAGCATCATACCGTTTACTTCGTTATGGAAATTAGATGCGCCGAAAACCTTGTAGAACATACCCAAAACTCCGCCTACGAGGAAAAATAGAAAGCAGTAGATTATCCACTTAATCGTTAACTTTTCGGTACTCTTTTTGGGATTTACACACATAAAAAGCGACAATAGCATTACGACCATACCGGCAATTTGCAACGCCGAAACGCTCTCGCTTGCGTAAAATATACCGAAAATCGTTGCGGGAATAAACGCCGCGCTACCTACTAGCGTAGTAAAGGTTACGGGGCCTTCAGCGAGCGATTGCTGTTTTAGGAACAAGAACGAGCATAAGATTACGCCGTACACTAGTCCAAACAAAATTGCTCCGCCCGAGAGCGACCTATTTCCACTTGCAAAAAACCAAACGCTCATAACCGCCGTCCAAACGATACTCACGCCACCGTTAAAGAAGAAACAATCGCCCGTGTTTTTAATAGTTCTATTATTGAATTTTTTTAGCAATACGCTTTGCGCCGTAGCGAAAACGATTGCTATAACCATTAGTAAATATTCCATTATTGTTTTTCCAGCCCGTATTTTTCTAGTCTATATTTTTTTGGCGTTACGCCAAACTTTTTAACGAATACCTTATAAAAATAAGCGACGTCTTTAAATCCGACGAGCGAAGATATCTCTCCGATTGAGAGCGACTCGTTTTCTAGCATTTTAGACGCTTTATCTAGCCTATAATCGCTTAAATATTTAGATGGCGATACTCCCTCGCTTTTGACGAATAGCCTATATAGATAAGTTCTGTCTAGCCCCACCTTAAACGCTATATCTCGCACCGAAAGAGAAAGCGAATAATTATCCTCTATGTACCGCTTAACTCTTTTAACGTATCGCTCGGAGTCGAGCGAGTTGCTTTTTCCCTTCTCATTAGCCTTAATAAGACGGCTCATAACGAGCAAGAAGTACCCCGTAACGTCGTATCCCTTCGCCTCATTTCGTTTTCCTGCCGAGTGCAAAGAATAAATATCGCGTAGCATATCGTCGTCAAGAGGAAAATCGAACACTACGTCCTCTTCGTCTAGTCCCGCACTATGAACGAGAGGAACACAGTCCGCTCCACGAAAAGAAACGTAGATATACTTCCACGGTTTTTGCGTGTCAGCCGAATACTCGCAGTCCGCTCCGGGCGTAATCAAAAAGCCTTGCCCAGCGCTTAAAAAGTAGGTTTTTCCATTAACCGAAAAACTACCCTTCCCCTCTAGAATAAAGTGCATAGAATAATCGGGGTACAAAATTCTAGGAGAAGTGTGTCCCGAGTGACAAATTTGTATTCCACACTCGACTATCGCCAAACTCTGTCCCGATAATTTTTGTAAATTGTATCTGTCAGTTATATATCCCATAAATTAAGCATACCATATTCTTTCATTTTTGCAAACTCGTTTATTGAACTAAACAACGAAATTACAATTTATTAACAACTTACGGCTATTGTTACGGACGCAAGTTTGTGTTAAACTGTAGTCAATACAAGAAAAAAGAGGTTTTTATGAAAAAAATTAGAATAGGTTTCGTTGGTTGCGGACAATTTTGTCAGCATTTCGTACCCCTTTTTAAGGTTCACCCCGCCGTAGAGTATATTGCAGTTTGCGATATATTCCGTGACAGAAGTGAAGATTTCCAAAAGCGTTTCGGCGCAAACAAAATTTTCGATACTTTCGACGAAATGATTGCCTCCGACGAAATTAACGCCGTTGCAATTTTTGCCCAGCGTCATATCCACGGCGAAATGGCGATTAAGGCATTAAAAGCAGGAAAACACGTTTACTCTGCCGTTCCTATGGCGATTGATATCGACGAAATCAAAGAAATCGTTCGTCTTGCGAAAGAAACGGGACTGACTTACTCTATGGGCGAAACGGGAATTTATCGTCCTGCGTCAATTTACTGTCGTCAAAACTACGCAAAAGGCGTTTTCGGTGACCTAGTTTACGCCGAGGCGCAATACAATCACGATATGAGCGGACTTTACGACGTGTTTAAGTACACCGAGGGCGATAAGTGGAAAATGATGGCAGGGTTTCCGCCCTTCTTCTACCCAACGCACTCGACTTCTATGGTTCTTTCAGCGACGAAAGCGCACGCAGTTAAGGTCGCAGGATTTGGTTACGAGGAAAAACAAGATACGGATATCTTCGGCAAAGGTCAAAACTACTGGGATAATCCCTTCTCTAATACTTCAATGCTACTAAAAATGAGTGATGACTCAATCGTTCGTATTAGCGAAAACAGAAGAATTGCTTGGCACGTCCCCGAAACTTATATCACCTCGTTTAACGGCACGAAAGCGTCTTACGAGTGCTCGCTTATCCGCCATAGCCTTATCTCTCAAGCCGAAAAAGGCGTAAACTACACCGACATTAGCGACACGCTTAATCCGATTGAACTAACTAAACACAAGAGCGAAGAGGACTTTATCCAAAAGGCAGTAAACGGCGAGTGGTCGCAAGGCGAAGCACCTATTCAGATTACCTCTCGATTACCAAAAGAGTTCGAGGCAATCAAGACTGGCCACGCAGGCACGCACAAGTTTATGGTTGACGACTTTTGTCAAGCGTTCGTCACGGGCAAACTTTCTCCCACTAACGCTTGGCAAGCGGCTCGTTATAATATTCCCGGACTTACTGCACATAAGTCGGCTATGCAAGGTGGCGTAACTCTACCCGTGCTTGACCTAGGTAATCCGCCCGAGGGCTGGGAAGTTCTTTCCGAGGACAGACTAGAAAACGAAAACAACTATGACGAGTATAGGAAATAAGGAGACGATATGGCTGATTTACCACAAATTATTATGAGAATAGACCTAACTTCCTTTTCTTCCCCATCCATCCCCGACGGATATGAAGTTCATACTCACTTCGACGGAAACGAAAAAGCGTGGGAAGATATTATCGAGGACGCTTTCGGTTCTCGTTTCGACTTCGGTTTTCTGCATAGAGCGGGCAATTACGCCCCCGAGCGAGTGTTCTATATAAGCAAAGACGGCATTGACCTCGCCACCACTACTGCCGTAGAAAACCCAGCGTACCCCGGCGAAGGCTGGCTCCGCATGGTAGGCGTTAAAAAATCGGAGAGCGGAAAAGGTCTTGGAAAAGCAATCGTAGGAGTAGCGTTAAACTCGCTTAAACAACGAGGATATAAAACGGCGGTACTTTCTACCGACGATAACCGAATTTCAGCGCTCTGCACCTACCTCTCACTTGGATTTAGACCGGTATATAATCACGAAAGTCACGCCTCTCGCTGGCAAGAAATTAAGAAGAACTTGCCCGAGAAGTTTGCAAAATTAATATAAAGGATAAAACTATGAATAAGAAATTTAGCGTAGCGATTATCGGTTGCGGAAGTTTTGCAAGAAATTTCGTTCACATTTTTAAGGCGCATCCTTTCGTTAGTAAAGTCGTAGTGTGCGATATCGTAAGAGAAAAAGCGGAAGAATATCGTGATAAATTCGAGGTAGAAATTATCGACAGTTTTGAAACGGCGATTGCCTCGCCCGATATCGACGCAGTAGCAATCTTTACCCAGCGCCACCTACACGGTCCTATGGTAATTTCCGCACTCAAGGCAGGAAAACACGTTTACTCCGCCGTGCCTATGGCGATTGAACCCGAGCATTGCAGAGAAATAATCGAACTCGTAAAAGAAACGGGACTCACCTATATGATGGGCGAAACCTGTATCTATTACCCGTGCGCTATGTACTGCAAAAAGGAAAACGACAAGGGTACTTTCGGTAACTTCGTATTTGCCGAATCGCAGTATTTCCACGATATTAGCCACTTCCCCGAAGACCAACTAGATAGCCCCGATATTTGCGGACCGCCATTTTTCTATCCTACTCACTCAACCGCTATGGTTCTACACGCAACGGGTGCGTTCGTAACCAAAGTTTCGGGCGTAGGTATAGTAGATAAAGAACCTACCGCTCACTACGGCGTAGGACAAAATCAATGGGACAACACCTTCTCTAACGAAATCTCGCTTATGCACCTATCTAACGGTGGCGTAGCAAGAGTTTCGGAGTGCAGAAGAATAGGTTATAAAGCGCCTAGTTCTTACATCTCCGGTTTTTACGGCACGAAAGCGTCGTATCAGTTAAGCAACGCCCAGCATATCGTAACTAAACTAACCAAAGAGGGCGTTTCGCTTACCGACGTATCAAACGAGGTTAACCCTTACGATATGACGGCGAATAAAGATTTGCCCGACTATAAAGAGAAAGTCGCTAACCACAAGTGGATGTGGGATAACTTCTCCCCCGTTCAAGACGACGAAGTTGCCCGTCTTCCCAAAGAAGTACTCGACGCCAAGGGCAACGGCCATATGGGCTCGCATAAGTTCCTAATCGACGACTTCTGCAAAGCGGTAATAAACGGAACTCTTCCCACCGTAAACGCTTGGCTCGCCTCACGCTTTACTATCCCGGGACTTATTGCGCACCAGTCCGCTCTACGCGGTGGCGAACTGCTTGAAGTTCCCGACTACGGCAATCCCCCAGAAAAGAAATAAACGAAAAACGCCTACTAGCGAATTGCTAGCAGGCGTTTATTTTATTCTTTTACTTGAGAAAGTAGCCACTCTAGTGTTTCTTCGTTGCAAGCGTAATCCCAACAGTTATGTCCTACGCCCTCGTACCTAGTGTAGCGCACGTTTTTCCCGGCTTTACGGAGCGCCTCTACCATTTTGTCGGAGTGCTCGACAGGAACTGCGGTATCTTGGTCGCCGTGGAAAACCCAAATAGGCATATTAAGAGTACTAGCCATCCACTCGTAACCTATTCCGCACATAGGAACGATTGCGCTAAATAGTTCTGGCTCGGACAATGCGGTACACCAAGTTCCTATTCCGCCCATACTAAGTCCGGTAAGGTAAACACGTTTTTCGTCGATATCATACTTTTTGATTGCCTTTTTAATAAACGCCGTAAGCGTTTCTTGGCGCGCGCCCCAAAAAGTTCCACGAGGTATTTGCGGAATAAGGTACACGAACTCATAGTCCTTTTGCCCAAAAATTTTATGAAAGCCGTGTTTTTCGGCAAGAGGTAGTCCTCTTCCGTCGTCACGCTCTCCCGCTCCGTGTAAGAACACGATAAGAGGTAAGCCTTTCTCGGCTTTTTCGGGTTTATACTCGATATATGGAAAACCGAGTTTATTTTTGGGAAATTCTTTTCTTACTAGCATAAGTTATTCCTCACAAAAAACTTTTTTGATTGCATCTAGATATCCGTAACCGTACAAGTCGTCGGGTTGCAGATAACTCGTCTCCGTCCACTCGTTCCAACTGTTTATCGTAACTAGCGGTGGCAAATCGGGGTGAGTATCTAGATATTCTTTCGCCATAGCAAACCCTTTTTCGACTTGCTCGGGCGTATTGTTTTTAACTACTCCCTTTCTAAACTTATGGAAACGAGGATTATTGTCCCAACCTACCGAAATATGAGGGAAATACGGGAGCGTAAAATTCTCGTCTATGCGCTCCCACTCTTTTTTAACGCTTTCTAGTATATCGGCATAATCACGGTCAACGTCCGTAAAATGCGCAAACTGATAATTCGTCATACTATCAAACGAAAGCAAACGCAAAATATCGGCGGTAGAGTAAATCTTGTCGCCGTCAACTCCGCTTAAGTTATGATTATCTCTTCCCCAGTAAGTAAGTTGCAGGTGAAGTCCGGAGAAACCTGCGCTTTTTACTTTATTCCTAAAATCCTGTAACGCTCTAGCCGTTTCTTCTATTCCGCCAAGTCCTTTAATAAGGTTGAAGGCGTCGTAAATCATAAACACGGGCTTGCCATCTATTTTATAGTAATTCTCTTTATGAAAATACTTTTCTATCACTCTATCGCAAACTTTATCGAACTCTTTTTTGTCGCAACTTCCTAGCCAAATATTTTCCGTTACGCTATCCGAATTGCGTTTATCCCAAGTATAGTTCGCGTCGTGGTTAGCCCACATAAGATAGAATTTCATATCGCCGTTATTTTTCGCTTTTAAAAATCCCTCGTCGAGACATTGTTCCAAAAACGGACGACGGTCATACCAGTACCAGTCGTAGATAAACAAATTAACGCCGTGGCTTACCGCCTCGCGAATTTGCATTTCCATAACCTCGCTATCAGCCTCGTCGCGATAGCCCCAAAGTGGTTTTCTCGGCCACGAGTGTCCTTCGTACTTAGCCGTTGCCGACTTTACCGACTGCCACTCACCCGGTCCGTCCTCGCCCCAAAATAGACGAGTACGCGGTTCTTTTGCCGTGTAGGCAGGCCAAATATACGCTCCTACATCATACTTTCGTTTCATATCCACCCCAAAACCGAATACTTAGTCCTCGTTACGCTCCTCGTCTTCTTCGTCTAGTTCACGAACGGTTACTTTTACTTCTTTAACGTGCTTTTCGCTTGCGTTAGTAACTTCTATTTCAATATCCTTAAGCGAAACTTTCTCGCCCGCCGTAGGAATTTTATCCATAAGTTCGATAACGTATCCGCCAACCGTAGTCGATTCTATATCTTTGGGAATAGTAAGCCCAAGTTTTTCGTACATATCCTCGACGTTCTCGTCGCCCGATACGATATAAACGTTCTCTTCAACTTCTTTAACGAGTATCTCTACTTCGTCGTGCTCGTCGTAAATCTCGCCCACTAGTTCTTCTAGAATATCCTCTAGCGTTACGATTCCTTCCGTGCCTCCAAACTCGTCAACTACGATAGCAAGATGAACTTTCGCCTTTTGCAACATACGAAGTACGGTGGAAATTTTCATACTCGACGAAACGCACACCGAGTTTTGAATAATGCTCTTTATACTCGTTCCGCCGTCGTGGTATAGCGAATAGAAATCCTTTTCGTGGATAAGACCGACTACTGCGTCTATCGTCTCAATATAGACGGGCAAACGCGAAAATCCGTGCTCGGTAAACTTCTTGTATATGGATTCCATATCCGAACTTTCCTCAACCGCGATTACGTTGACTCTAGGTATCATAATATCCCTTACGTCAAGGTCCTCAAACTCGATTGCCGAACGAATAAGTTGCGATTCGTGGCTCTCTAGTTCGCCTTCGCTCTCCGCAGTTTCTACAATCGTAAGGAGTTCGCCTTCAGTAATAGTCGAGGTTTTTTCAAAACGGAAAATCTTTTTAAGCAACCACTTCCAGCCCTCGAAAATGACGTTTATGGGCAAGAATATATAGGTAAATAAGCGAAGTAACGGATAAAACAATATAGCACACTTTTCGGGCCATTGTTTAGCGAACATTTTGGGCGTAATCTCGCCGAAAATTAACACGACTGCCGTCATTACGATAGTAGATACCGTCGCAGCAAGTCCCGTATCAGAAACGATTATAGTGGTAAATAACACCGTCGCTAGCGCCGACGACGCAATATTTACGATATTGTTTCCAACGAGTATCGTGGATAGAATTTTATCAAAATTCTCGCTTAACTTAAGTACCGACTTCGCGCGCTTGTTCCCGTCTTGCTCCATATTCATAAGACGAATCTTATTAATCGAAGTGTACGCCATCTCAGACGCCGAGAAAAAGCCCGAGAATAAAATTAAAATTACTAGTGCAAATATAATACCTATCTGTACTGAATCCATATCGTTTAACTATCTTTCTCCTACTTGGTTTTTTATTTAGTTCTTACTATTTTTTATAACGAAAAAGGGCAACGCAAAAAAGCGTTGCTCGAAATGCATCTCTATTCTGATTTAAATTACTAGGTCGCCCTAAAGGCACCTCGCTTGAATTGTCGCTTTGATTTATCATAGTAAAAAACTGTTACCTTGCTTTTAGTATAGCATACGGAAAAGAAAAAATCAAGAGGTTTTAACGATTTTATCCACTTATTTATGCTCTTTATATGAAAAAAGAACGGATTTTCATCCGTCCTTTCTCTCTTTTCTTCGTTTTACGCAATTAGTTCAGCAATCTTTTCTACGAGTTCGTCAACGGTATTTACCGCGATATCGTCAGGGAAAGTGATGTCAAACTTATCCTCGATTGCCATAACTAGTTCTACCTTATCGAGCGAGTCGAAACCTAGGTCGGCAAAGTTGTCTCCAGCGTTTAGTACTGCATCTGCTCCACGATATTCTTTTGCTATTTCATTAAGTTCTTTTAAGATATCCATTGTTTTCCTCCTACTTGCGCTCACTTGCGCCGTTAGTTTTAGTGAGATTATTATATCAAACTTTTCTACCTTTTGTCAACTCAATTTTAAAAAATTATTATTGAGCGATTTTTTCTCCTAAGCGAAGTCTTTGGTCGCACAGTCTAATTACCTCTTCTCTATTCGTTTCATCACAGTAAGAAAGAGTTTGACCGTCGGCTAACACCGTTTCGTTTTCAAAAAATATGACCGCGCGTTTAACCCCTAAGCGATAAGCCTTTTTAAGCGCTAAACAAGTATACGCTTCGCCCTCAGGTTTTATTCCCGTAACAGAAAATAGCGTTTCGTCGGTAAACAAAACGACGGCAAGTTCGTCGGCTAGCGTAGGCGAAAGAGTTTTGGGAGAAAATCCAACCGATATTCCTCCGCTCGCTCTTACCTTTTGAGCAATCTCACGCGCGCTAAACGCCCCTGCGTCAAGCCCTATTACCACGGTTTTATTCGCAAGTTTTTCGCTCTCGTCTAAAACGGGAAAATTAAGTTCGTTAGTAAAAATTTTGTAAATCATATTTTTATTATACCAAAACCCTCTCTCCCCGTCAAGCGCATACTTAACGCTGAAAACGGGTACTCTACTATTAAAGGAGGAAATATGAGTAAGAATAAACGAAAAAAGGACAATACGCCCGAACGAGTAGTTCGAAAGGAAAGCGGAATTGACAGCGACAAACTCTTTAAAATGGTGTCGAACGAAAAAAATATTTCAAACGGCAGTCAAAGTTGACGGGTAAAGATTGACTAATAAAAATAAAAGTGTTACAATTTACCCGTAACTATTTTTTGAGGTGATTTATTATGGGATGCACACACGATTGTTCTACTTGTAGTGAAAAATGTAACGACAAAAAATCTTTGCTTGAAAAACCGCACGAACTTTCTAAAATCAAAAAAGTTATCGGTATCGTCAGCGGTAAAGGTGGCGTAGGCAAATCTCTCGTCACGGGTATTTCCGCAGTTCTATCAAGAAGATGCGGTTACTCTACCGCGATTTTGGACGCAGACATTACGGGCCCGTCAATTCCAAAAATGTTCGGACTTCGAGAAAAAGCGTCGGGCTCTGAACTCGGACTTATGCCCGTTAAAACTAGCACGGGTATTTCGGTTATGTCGCTTAACCTTCTTACCGAAAACGAGACTGACCCCGTCGTTTGGCGTGGTCCAGTTATTGCCGGCGTTGTTAAACAGTTTTGGCAAGAAGTTATTTGGGGCGACGTGGACTTTATGTTCGTAGATATGCCCCCGGGAACGGGCGACGTGCCTCTTACCGTATTCCAGTCTATCCCCCTCGACGGAATTATTATCGTAACTTCTCCGCAAGAACTCGTTTCTATGATTGTTGAAAAAGCGGTTAATATGGCGTCGCTTATGAATATTCCCGTTCTCGGTATCGTCGAGAATATGAGTTATCTCGAGTGCCCCGACTGTAAAAAACAAATCAAGTTTTTCGGCGAAAGTCATATCGAAGAGACTGCTAAAAAGCACGACCTTAAAGTTCTCGCTCGTATTCCTATCGAGCCTAAACTCGCCAAAGGTTGCGACGCAGGTCTTATCGAACTGTTTAACGGAGACTGGGCAAACTCTCTCGTAACTATTTTCGACGAAATGGCAAAAAACTAACTTATTACAAAACTTAACGGAAAAAAGGCTTTGAACAAATCAAAGCCTTTTTTATCGTCGTTTTTTATTTTTTGTATCTAAAAGTGCAAAAAAGTCTTATTCTGCATTGTTTTTTTCCGCTGAAAATTTATAATGAAAGTAATAAATAACGAGGAGAAAATTATGATTAAAAGATGTGAACTCAACCCTATTTTGTCGGCTAAAGATATTCCTTACGACGCAGAACTAATTTTTAACGCAGGCGTTACGAAAATCGACGGTAAATATTTTATGCTGTTTAGAAACGATTATCGCAAGGATAGAAATATTTTCAAAATCAGCACGAATTTGGGAATAGCAAGAAGTGACGACGGTATTCATTGGACGGCAGACCCTACGCCTTGTTTTGAAATGTCAGACGAGGAAATCGAGCGTATTTACGACCCTAGACTGCACCTAATCGACGGCGAAATTTATATTTGTTTCGCTATGGACACAAAGCACGGTCTTCGTGGAGGAATAGCAAAAACCGACAAAGAGTTTAAGACTTTCGATATTCTATCGCTAAGCGTTCCCGACAATCGCAATATGGTGCTATTCCCCGAAAAGATTAACGGTATGTACGCGCGTTTAGAACGCCCCTTCCCCGTATATTCAACGGGCGGAGAACATTTCGATATTTGGTACTCCGACTCGCCAGACCTTAAATACTGGGGCAATTCTAGTCTCGTTTTGGGCGCTGAAAAAGTTCCGTTTAGCAACAGTAAAATCGGGCCTGCCGCTCCTCCCGTTAAGACGGAAAAAGGTTGGCTTACTACTTTCCACGCCGTTAAAAAAGTCGAGCCCAAGAAAAACGGTTGGGAAAGCAGTTGGAGCAAAGAATATTACGCAGGAATTATGCTACTAGACCTTAATAATCCAAGCAAGATTATCGGTATATACGACAAGCCGTTGATTGCACCCGAAGCAGAATACGAAACCTCGGGCGGATTTAGAAACGACGTAATATTCCCCGGCGGTATGATTTTAGAAGACGACGGAGAGGTTAAAATTTACTACGGCTCGGCAGACACCGTAGAGTGTTTGGCTACGGCAAACGTGGACTATCTCGTTTCGCTTTGCTTAAATAACGAAAAGTAAGTTATGAACGAAAAAGCATTATATAACGAGTGGATTATAAAGGCAGACGACGACTGCGTTTTGCAAGAACTCAAAAAGATTGATGGCGACGAACACGAAATAAAGGCGAGGTTCTACCAAGGACTTTCTTTCGGCACGGGTGGACTTCGTGGCGAAATAGGTGCAGGCGTAAACCGTATGAATACTTACACCGTGCGAAGAGCAACGCTAGGACTATCACGCTATCTTTTAAGCAAAAACAGGGAGAACTTGAGCGTCGTTATCGCATACGACAGCAGAAACAAGTCTTTTGAGTTCGCCAAATCCGCCTCGGAAACTTTGTCAAGCGAAGGAATAAAAACTTATTTATTTAGTGAAATAACGCCCACCCCCGTCCTTTCGTTCGCCGTGCGTTATCTCCACGCTGATGCAGGTATCGTAATTACGGCAAGCCATAATCCCAAAGAATATAACGGATATAAGGTATATAACGAAAAAGGTTGCCAAATTACGGACGAAATGGCGAAAGGCATAACCGCCGAAATAGAAAAATACGGCTACTTTGAAAAAATCGTGCCTAATCCCGCACTTATAGTCAATCTTTTTGGCGAAGTAAAAGAAGAATTTTTAAGGGCAATCGAGAAATACGCTTACGACGATTACGACCAAGACTTATCGGTAGTTTACACGCCCTTAAACGGCGCAGGCAAAAAATTCGTTGAAGATATTTTACGCCGTCGTGGGCTTAAAAAACTGCATATCGTTAGCGAACAATCAGACCCTAACCCGGATTTTACAACTTGTCCTTACCCTAACCCCGAAGAAAAAGAGGCGTTATCGCTCGCTATAAAAGATGCTAAAAAGATAAACGCCGACCTCATTTTGGCTACCGACCCCGACTCTGACAGAGTGGGCGTTGCGGTTAAAAGCGACGGCGAGTATCAACGGCTGAACGGCAACGAAACGGGCGCACTTTTACTTAATTATTTGTTAGAACAAAAAAGCGCTTTTGGTACGCTCGGAAAAGCGCCCAGCGTAATAAAGACTATCGTTACTACCGATATGGCGTTGCCGATAGTAAAAAAATACGGCGGTACGCTCTACGATACGCTAACGGGCTTTAAGTATATCGGCGAGAAAATGGACGAAATTCCTGATTTCTTATTTGGTTTTGAAGAAAGTTACGGTTATTTAGTGGGCGACCACGCAAGGGACAAAGACGCCGTTTCCGCTTGTAGTCTAATAGTAGAAATGGCGTCGCACTATTCTCGCCGTGGACAATCTCTCGTTGAGGTTTTGCGCTCTCTTCAAAAAGAACACGGGTACTTCGTTTCGCATCTAACGGGTTTTGCATTTAAAGGCGTAGATGGAATGAACAAAATGAACTCGCTCTTAACCACGATTAGAAGTAATCCGTGGGCGCAACTTCTCGACGAAAAGGCGGAGTTGATTGACTACTCAATCGGCGTGGACGGACTTCCTAAAAGCAACGTGTTACAATTCCGTTCAAAGTCTTATAAAGTTACCGTTCGCCCAAGCGGAACAGAGCCTAAACTGAAAGCGTACTTTGAAGTTAGAGGCGAAAGCGAACTTTCCGCTCAAGAAAAAATGCAAGCGCTCGAAGTGGAAACGCTTGCACGGATTGAATACGAATAATTATTTTTTGCTCGATTTGTAATTCTTGATAAAGTTTAGAGGGGATACGCCGATATACTCTTTGAACTGGCGAGAGAAAAAGTAAATATCCGAAAAACCGCATAATTCGGCTGTTTGTGAAACGGTGTATTCGCCACTTGAAAGTAACTTACAAGCGTGGTTCATTTTCAGCGAAACGGCATATTTTTTGGGAGAAGTTTTGTATTTTAGCGTAAAAATTTTCTTTATATACGAATAACTTATTCCACAAAGCGCAACCATTTTTTCGGACGAGACGCTCTCTTTCAAATAATTACTTTCAATATAATCGACCGCGGGTTGAATTTTTTTAAGGCGTGTTTCAGTAAGGTAACGCGTCTTTTTCATTTGCGCAAGAATTTTGTAAAGTAAGGACATACACTCAAAATATCGTCCTTCGTCGTTTTTCTTCCATACGGAAACGATTTTCTTAAACAGCGTTTCGTACTTTTCTTGTTTAGTCTCGATTATAAACGCTTGTTCGGCAAGGGGCACGGTAGAATTAAAGTAAATAATAATGCAATCTCCCTTTTGCTGTCTTTCAACGATATATTTTTTGTGCGTGCCTTCGGGCAAGTACGATATTGCGTACGGTTTTGTGTAAAGCACTTGGTCGTCAAACCGTATCGTCGTTTCCCCCGATAAAAAGAGCGTAAGTTCTTGAAACGGGCGTTGTTTCATAAAAACGCTCGTTTCTTCTTTGTATTCGTCTTGACCTACCAAAATTATGCGGTCAATATTCGTAACGACAATCTTCTCTTCCATACGCGTTCTCCTCACAACCATTTTAGCAATTCTACGGTACTGTGTCAATCTTTTGAGTAAAACAGCACGAAAGCAACGCTTTTTTTGTAGAAGTTTGCGGAAAAACATTGACAAACTAGTGAAAAAGGTTTATTCTATATATATTATTAAACCAAAACTCGAATATCGGAAAATGATTGAGCAAACGAGATTTCTTATTTTTCCGTTTTCACTAAGGGTTTTAACAAGGAGGATTTAATGTTAAACGAAAAGAAACCTTTCTTTACGAGAAAGGTGATAACTCTGCTCGTCTCAGCAGTCGTTATCTTGACCGCGCTTATCGTTATCGTTGCTACGGGCGCTGCTCACGCAACTTGCGACGCGTGCGCTGGCGTAGGCGTTGTCCACACTATTTGTGATGCGTGTGGCGGTGCCGTATGTGAGACTTGCGAATCGATTGCTTGTCTATCGTGCGAAACTTGTCTAGGCTCGGGTACGATTGCCGTGGACTGTGGAACTTGCGGTGGCGAAGGCGAAGTTTTCCGCTCCATTTGGGCTCTACTTCCCCCCATTATTGCAATCGGTCTTGCACTCATTACCAAAGAAGTTTTCTCTTCTCTCTTTATCGGTATCGTTTCCGGCGCGATTCTCGCTGCGGATTTTGCTCCCCTTAAAGCGATTGACACGGTAGTTACTACCGGTCTTATCGACGCGGTTGCAGGTACTGCAGGCATCTTCGTATTCCTAGTCGAACTTGGTATTATCGTTTGCCTTATCAACAAGGCTGGCGGTAGCCGTGCGTTCGGTAGTTGGGCGGAAACGCACGTTAAGACGAGAGTAGGTGCAATGCTTTGTACTTTCGTACTCGGTATCCTAATCTTTATCGACGACTATTTCAACTGTCTTACCGTTGGCTCGGTTATGCGCCCCGTTACGGACAAGCATAAGATTAGCCGTTCTAAACTTGCGTACCTAATAGACGCTACGGCAGCACCTATTTGTATGATTGCTCCCATTTCTTCGTGGGCGGCGGCTGTTGCTCAATACGTTGCGGACGGACAAGGTTTCTCGCTCTTTATTATGGCGATTCCTATGAACTTCTACTCTATCCTAACGCTCGTATTCATTATCGCTATGACGCTTATGAAGTTCGACTTCGGTCTTATGAAAAAGCACGAGCAGAACGCTTTGGCTGGCGACCTATTCTCTGGTGAAAAGGTTGTAGGCGACGAGGAAAATCCCTCCGCTCGCGGAAAGGTTATCGACCTCGTTCTTCCTATCGTTGTTCTTATCGCTTCTTGTATCGGCGCTATTATCTATAACGGTATCGCTTCGGGTGGAGCAACTTCCTTTACTCAATGGTTCTCTTACACCGACGCAACCGTTGCTCTCCCCTGGGGTGGTCTTATTGCTTTGGTATTCACTATCGTATATCTTGCAGTTAGAAAGACCGTTCCCTTTAAAGAGGCTATGGAGAATATCCCCAAGGGCTTTATCGCAATGGTTCCCGCTATCTTAATTCTTACCTTTGCTACCGCTCTTAAGAACGTTACCGGTGTTCTCGGCGCTGCTGATTATATCGGCGAAATTATGGCTAAAGTTCCCGAGACGCTCGTTAGACTTCTTCCCGCTATCATATTCTTGGTTGCTTGCGTGCTTGCTTTCTCGACGGGTACGAGTTGGGGTACTTTCGGTATCTTAATTCCTATCGTTACCGCTATGTTCAGTTTCCAAGAAGGCTCGGATATTTCGGGTGCGTCCTCGCTTATGATTGTAGGTATCTCGGCGTGCCTCGCCGGCGCAGTTTGCGGTGACCACTGCTCGCCCATTTCCGACACTACGATTATGAGTAGTGCGGGCGCTCAATGCGAACACCTCAACCACGTTTCGACGCAAATTCCTTACGCGCTATTCGTAGCAGGCGTTTCCTTCGTATGCTTTATTATCGCAGGTTTCGTTCCGCTATGGTACGTAATGCTCCCCCTCTCGATTGCAATTATGGTTGCATCTATCTTCGTTCTACGCTATATCGTAAAAAAGAACGAACAAAAACAGCAACCCGCCCCCGAGAATAAGGCTGAATAATTAAACGAAATCGAGCCCGTCCTTTATTTAGGTCGGGCTCTTTTTATTTGCAAAACTAAAATAAAAATGATATAATCTTTATATGCGAAAATTCTTACTTAAAATTCAATATAACGGCAAAAACTACGGAGGCTGGCAAGATAACGACGGGGTTAAAACCGTGCAAGGAGAGGTGAAAAAAGCGCTTAATTCACTATTTGGTGTGCCTCTTTCAGCAGAGGGCGGTTCAAGAACTGATGCAGGCGTTTCGGCAATCGAATATCCGCTTTGTTTTTGCGCCGACACTAAACTCCCCGTAGAACGAATTCCGTACAAACTCAACCGATTTTTACCCAACGATATTCAAGCCTTTTATGCAGAAGAAGTTCCTCTTTCGTTCAATCTTCGCAAGCAAATCGTAAGCAAGACTTATCGGTACAAGTTCTACTCTTCGCCCTTTCTCTTGCCCGTTTTAAGCAAAGATGCGTTTAGGGTTAAAGAACCTCTCGACTATACCGCTATGCGCTCCGCCCTAGACTGTCTTATCGGCAAACACGACCTTTCCGCTTTTACAAGCAAGGGTGGCGACGGTAACAGTAACTTAAAGACTATTTATTCCGCCTCGCTCGAGGAGGAAAACGGCGTTTATTCACTATATATTACCGCTAGCGGATTTCCGTATAACGGAGTTAGAATAATCGCAGGAACGCTAATTGAGGTGGGGAAAAAAGCAAATCCAACGCTAATTAGCGAAATTCTCCTCTCTAAAAAGAGAGAGAACGCAGGCATAACTCTTCCCCCAAAAGGTCTAACGCTTATAAAAACTGAAATAAAATATTAATAATAAAAAAGCAAACGCCCCTTAAAAGCGTTTGCTTTTTTTAATTATAGTTGGTTCATATACGCACAAACGTAATCGTAGCGATTTCTAACCCAAGCGTGAAGGTCTTTCATTGCGTCGGTGTGACTGGAAAAGTTTTCACTTCTCGTACTCGAATACGGATTATCGGGTTCTTTACCAAAAACCTCCCACAAGTCGTAGTTTCGAGTAAATTCTTTTTTGTAAAGATTACAAGTCGAAGATTCCCTATACGGGTTAAGGTCATTTATCATATCTTCGATTTTCTTTTCCGCATCCGTTTCAAACCAACGGGCCTTTGCTTGCGCCTTAAACCAGTCGCAAGTGGAAAGCGGATAGAACAAATTCCTAGTATTATTAAGCGCCGTTATTTCTTCCGTGTTGTAGTTATCGTCAGCGTAATTATTAAGGTCTAGGTCGAAATCCCACGGCGCACCGAAATGCAATCTCGGTTCGGCATCAGTAAAATCGACGTACATAAACTCACTTAAATTACCTACTTTCGTTGTCGCAAAAGTATTAAGTAAGAACATATCCACCGCAGATGGAATATCTATAAGCGAACGAATATTATACTCTTCTTCGTAGTTAAACATAGCGTCGTAACAACGCTGTATATACTGGCTTATCTTCGTCAATTGCGCGTGCCGTACGATTTTGTTAGACGCAAGGTCGCTCTTGACCGCAATCTTTTTCGTTACCGTTTTGTTAGAATTCTTGGCGGTTTTGTGCGTTACTTCAAAGTAATAATCCTTATCCGTCCTAATCATAGGCACGGTTACGCTCTCGTCGAACAATTCTCCCTCGCCGTCCGCACGAGAATCAATTTCTAGGAAATATCCCGTATCTGCCGAGGTCTCGATATTTTTTTCGTCTATGTTTACTCTATTCTTATTTGCTTGCTGTTGTTCTACGAGTAGATATACGCCCTTATACTCGTCGTTAATATAAAGGTTAACGTACGCTCTGTCCGTGCAGTAAATATTGTCGAATACCTTTCCCAGCCCGAACATAAAATAGTTTCTCGACATTGAGTAATCGTAAGCGTCGGCAAGAAGCACCCAGTTTCTACACTCCGCTCCGTCGTTTAGTCCAAGCATAGAGCGTTTCTCGAAAAATTTAATACGGTACGGTTTTTTATCCGCTTGCGCCGTCGAGTTTCCTCTTATTTTGATTTCGGCGTCAATATCCGAAAAAGCGTTCTCCTCAGCACAATTATCAACCGAAACAGTCGCCATTTTGTAACCGTCTTCTTTTTCTTCGGGGATAGCGTAATCAAACCAGAACTTTACGTTAGGGAAAGTCTTTTCGTTCGTTTTCTCTTCCTCTTTTCCACAAGCAAAACAGCCTAGAAAAATGCAAAGCGACAAAGCAAGAAAAAGAATTCTTCTAATTATCCTCATTAAGCCCCCCAAACACTGTTAGCATAATCAATATGTTTATCCATCCAGTTGTAAAAATAACTTACAGCGTCCCTATGACAAGTGAATTTCTTTGCCTCGTCGGTCATAAAATCAACCGTTTTCGTTCCCCAAATATTCCATTTTTGATAGTTTTTGGTGAACTCGCTTTTATAGTAGTTGCAAATTGCGCTCGGAATAGACGGATTGATTTCACGAAGTAGCCCCCGTCCTATTCTATCGTAAGCGTTCGTCTCTTTCCAACGCTGTTTTACGAGTTCTACGAACCACGGACGCTGATTGAGAGTATAGTTTACGTAGTCGCTAATCGAAAGCGCGTTAAAACTGGTGGGAGAATCAACCATATTGTAATTTCCGCAATCGACGTCGTAATCCCACGGCGGACCAAAACATAAACGAGGATTTGGCTTGGAAAAATCTATGTAATAAAAATCACTTCTTTTTCCGCCTCGCAAGGACGCTATGTTATTGATTATAAACATATCCACGGCGGAATCTATATCTATTAGACTTCTTACCGTAGCCTCGTCCGCATAGTTAAATAACGCGTCGTAAACGGACTGCATATACGCAAGTATTCTAGACAGTTGCTGATGCGCAACCGCTTTATCGGGCGAGAGGTCGCTCTTTATCGTAAAGAGTTGGCTCAAATCGTTTTCAGTCTTACTAGCCTTGGACTTATACTTAACCTTAATAAAATACTCTTTCGTCGGGTCAATATCTGCAATCGGTGTAGTATCCCTAAAACGAACGCAACCGTCCGACTCAGCCCTACTGTCCGCCTCAACGAAAAATCCCGTATTCGCTGAAGTTTCAACGTTCTGCTCGTCAACCTCTATTCTGCCTTCGTTGACTTGGTTTTGTTCGGCAAGCAAGAACACGCCCATATATTCGTCGTTTATATATAGCGAAACGTAACGGCGGTCAGTACAATAAGTGCGGTCGAAAATACTGCCAAGACCGAAAATAAAGTAGTTTCTCGACATTGAGTAATCGTAAGCGTCGGCAAGAAGTACCCAACTTTTATACTTTCTTCCCTCGTTTAGCCCTAGCATAGGTTGTTTCTTCTCAAACTTTATGCGGTAAGGCTTTTTGTTCGCGTTTGCCGTCGAGTTTCCTCTAATCTTAACTTCCGCTACTGCGCCATCTAAAATTTCCGTAGTAAGGCAGTTCTCAGTCGAAATCGTGCCCGTTTTATATCCGTCTTCTTTTCTCTTCGGTATTCCCTCGTCAAACTGCATTTTTATTACGGGGAAAGCACGGTAGTTGTATATCGTCGAAGTTGGGTCGATTACAGGCTCGCTAGGTGCAGAGGGAGGTTCGGGGTCGCTAGGGGACGGCGTTTCGCTGTTATCAGGCTGAGACGACGAACCCGGTCCGCTAGGAAGGTCGGTAGGACCGCTAGGAGTTTGCGTCGTGGGAGGATTAGACGGTTTTTCAGGGGCAGGGCTAGACGAGGCAAAATTGCACGCAAAAATTCCCATTGATAAAATTAGCGTAATCGCAATTAAAATTACCCTCTTTATTACTCGCATAATTCCCTCCCAAATATTCTCCCACTCTATATAACTATATGATAGCACGAATACAAACCGTTGTCAATAGGGTTTTAATCCTCAACGACGGTGATTTTTCTACAAAGAATAGTCTTTCTCTTTACGCCATTTTCGTCGGGGTAGTAAAAATCGCCGTAGAACAATAGCGCTTCGGTGTCGGAGATTGCGAGAAGTTCGGGATTTCCGCAAGCGCCCTCCCACTCGAACCAAATAGGCGTATCAATTTTTCTATTCGCCATTTTACTTCTATCTCCTGGCTCCATTACGACTAACGGCTCACTCCACTCCGTACCGCTGTCGTTTAGTCGTGCGTGAACGTATAGACCTGGGCGCGCGTAACAGAGCAAGGTTACACCGTTTCCGAGTGTACAAAGTCGTGGCAAAATACCCACGGGCGCAAATTTGACGGGCTTACTCCAAGTATAGCCTCCGTCAGTCGAGCGAGAGTAGTACATAGGCGCCCACTCTTCTCCAGTAAACATCATCCACGTCGAACGCATAAACCACACGATAGAGCCGTCGGGCATAAACTCGAAATCGCTATCCGAAAAGCCACCGCTCTTATAGGGGTATTCCTTACCGTCCGCGGGATATTCCATATGCGCGCGATGTTCAAAAGTTTTTCCGTTATCGTCAGAGCGGAAAATTTCCGCCGAATAATAGGGCGCATACTCGCCGTTTTCAGGATTGATATGTCCTTCGCCCGAGAAAGCGCTTACCCAAATAGCCCCGTCAGGACCAAGTTTGAGGTTGCCTCTAGGATTAATCGGTTTTAGCGTTCCGGGGTCGTTTTTATCGTAGCGAATAACTACTCTAGTTAGGGCTTTCCAGTCAACCTTTGCCGTTTCTTTTACGACCTCGTTAGAGCCTGCTGGAATACGCTCGACTTTCCACTCGCTCGCCCTCAAACTAGGAGGCATACGGTCCGCTCTATAACCGTAAACGATAGCGCCGTCGAAAGATGCGGTAAAGCCGTCGAAAATAGGTAGTTTTCCCTCTTCGGCAGGCTTGTCCATATCATAATCGGGCGTGCGAAATCTAACGCTCGTTTGCTCGTAATCAGTCATTTTCATTCCCGACTCAATCGGAAGATAAAATCTATCGCCGTTGGGGAGCAACAAACCGCACTCGGGTGCGGAAGAGGGTGGAATTTCCACCCAGTTTTCGCCGTTATCACGGCTTTCGAACCAGCGACACGGTACGCCTGCGTTATATACATTGTCCTCTTCGACGTGCACGGACACTACGAGCCTATCGCCGAGGTTATAAGGACGAGGGAACTGGTATTTACCCCAAAGATTTTCTTCGGGCGTCATACCTTGAACGATTACTTTTTCTTTACCTAATACTAGTTTCATAGACTCCTCCGCTAATTAGTTTTATTATAGCATATGCCCTCGTCTAAAACAAGCCTTTTCAAAATTTTTCGGTCGTAAATTCGCATTTTTATTCTATTACGCTTGACAAGAGAGCAAAATAGTTGTATTCTTAATAAGTAAACCGACGAGGTAAAGTAGTAATTGCGTTATAAGTGGCAAAGAGAGGTTTCGGTAGGTGTAAGAAATCGTACGGAGCGCAACCAATGGATTACCGAGGGCTGGGGCGAAAGCGAACAAGCAAGTAGTTTCGGACGGCTCTTCTCCGTTACAAGAAGGCGGTATGATAGTACCGATAAAGAGGTCTTGGCAAGCCAAGGCGAATTTGGGTGGCAACACGGTTTTTCGTCCCATAGAAGAAGGGGAAAAACCGTTTTTTTATGCAAAATTAACAAGAAGGAGAACTAAAACTATGGCAAAAAGAGAAATACCTACCAAGATTTATCTAACCGAAAAGGAATTGCCAAAGTACTGGTACAATATGAAAGCGGATATGGTCGAGCAACACGACCCTATTTTAAATCCGCAAACGCTTAAGCCCGTAACGAAAGAAGAGTTAGAGCGTGTGTTCTGCTCCGAACTAGTCGAGCAAGAACTAAACTGCACGGATAGATATATCGAAATTCCGCAAGAGATTCGCGATTTCTATACTATGACTCGTCCCTCTCCGCTAACGAGAGCGTATTTTCTAGAAAAACTGCTCGATACGCCTGCGGAAATTTACTATAAGTTCGAGGGTAACAACACGAGCGGTAGCCATAAACTTAACTCGGCGATAGCGCAAGCATACTACGCTAAAAAGCAAGGTCTAACTTCGGTTACGACGGAAACGGGCGCAGGACAATGGGGAACGGCGCTTTCTATGGCGTGTGCGTTCTACGGACTCGACCTCGACGTATTTATGGTAAAATCGTCCGCCGAGCAAAAGCCTCATAGAAAAGCGGTAATGAACGTTTACGGCGCATCAGTTACGCCGTCGCCCTCTATGACCACCGAGGTTGGAAAGAAAATCAACGCCGAGCACCCCGGCACGGGCGGAAGTTTGGGTTGCGCCGTGTCCGAGGCTATGGAAGTAGCGCTCCAGAAAAACAACTGCCGTTACGTGCTTGGTAGCGTACTCGACCACGTAGTACTCCACCAGTCGATAATCGGCGTAGAGGCGAAAATCGCTATGGAAAAGTACGGCATTAAGCCCGATATTATAATCGGTTGCGCAGGAGGAGGCTCTAACCTAGGCGGTATTATCGCACCCTTTATCGGCGATAAGATAGCAGGAAAATCGAACACTCGCTTTATCGCAGTCGAGCCTGCATCTTGCCCCTCTATGTCGAGAGGAAAGTACGTTTACGACTTCGGCGATACGGGAAGAACGACTCCGCTATTCCGTATGTACACGCTCGGTTGCGGATTTATGCCGTCGAAAAACCACGCAGGCGGACTACGCTATCACGGTATGAACCCCACGATTTCAAAACTTTACCACGACAGTTACCTAGAGGTAAGAGCGGTAGAACAAACTTCCGTTTTTGATGCAGCGGTTATGTTCGCTCGCTCGGAGGGAACGCTACCTGCACCCGAGTCGTCACACGCAATCAGAGTTGCAATCGACGAGGCTCTTAAGTGCAAAGAAACGGGCGAAAAGAAGGTAATCCTATTCAACCTCACGGGAACTGGATATTTCGATATGACTTCGTATATCGCTTACCAAGAAGGCAGACTTACCGACTATATTCCCACCGACGAAGATTTGCAAAAAGGTTTCGACTCCTTGCTCGATATTCCGCAAAACAACTAATATAAATATGCGAAAAGCCTCGTGAAAAACGGGGCTTTTTTTTGTGTCAGATTGCCTATCGCCAAGTCGAGGAGCCTCGACACGCAAAAACGGGTGCGGAGATATATCAAACCGTAACGTTTGTTTTACCTTTGCTTTTGTTTGACAATCCCACCACCGCAAGCGGTCTTGTTTGACAAAACCACCCGCCCTTTTAAAGTGCCCCCTTGTCAAAGGGGGCTGGCACGTAGTGACTGGGGGATTGTAAAATCCTAACGATTACAAAATTACCCTTGCTTTTGTTTAACAATCCCACCACCGCAAGCGGTCCCCCTCCCTTTGACAAGGGAGGACGATTATGGTACATAACGAACATTTTGGGAAGATAATAGATAAGACCTCTTGGAGTTTTCCAAAAGGTCTTTCTTTTTGTTTTATTTAGCAAGGTTTGGTAGAGTTACCTACCAAATATTCGCCCGTGGGGGTTTCCCCTCTTCGTTAATCGTTTTGCCGACCAACAAGCAGGGGCGCGGTGTTATAGTTTATCATTTCCGTAAACTAATTCGCGATTACGCCCGTGGGGGCTTCCCCACTATTTTCTCTTGGTTACGAATACTACTGCGAGTGCAGAAAGTACGATTGCAAGAAGTCCAGTAGCCTCTTTGCCACATCCCTTCTTCTCTGCGGGCTTATCGCCAGCGGGAGCGTCGGGCGTATTGTCGTCTGCAGGAGCGTCGGGCGTGGTGTCGTCAGCAGGAGGAGTTACTACTACTTCCGTCCACTTAGCGTAAAGCGTAGTGTCAGCGGTAATCTTGCCTTCCGTGAAGTCCCAAGCCGTCGTTAGCGCCTCGTCAGCAAACCAACCGTCGAAGGTGTAACCCGTCTTGGTGGGTGCGGTAGGAGCAGTTACAGCGGTGTTATAATCTACCGTTGCGTTTGCTACTGCCGAGCCACCGTTTGCGTTAAAGGTTACGGTGTAAGTGTTAATAGTCCACTTAGCGGTAAGAACTACGGGTGCGGTAACTTCGGTTTCGAAGTCGTACTCGGTAGTTCCCACGAACCAACCTGCGAAGGTGTAACCAGTCTTGGTGGGAGCAGTAGGCTCGGTTGCGGTTTCGCCGTAGTTAATCGTTTGAGCGTCAACGGTAGAGCCTCCGTCAGTATTAAAGGTTACTGCGAAAGTCATAATCGTCCACTTAGCGTAGAGCGTAGTGTCTGCGGTAATCTTGCCTTCCGTGAAGTCCCAAGCCGTCGTTAGCGCCTCGTCAGCAAACCAACCAACGAAGTTGTAACCAGTCTTGGTGGG
>JAZOMX010000018.1:0-17037 GCA_045654245.1 Pumilibacteraceae bacterium
GGCGTTAGAAGAATTAAAGCAGTTTTGGAATAATAAAACATAAAGAAAAAACCTCACTTTGCAAAGTGAGGTTTTTTTTGTACAACGAAATTTTAGTTTTTTGAAATAAGTCGCTCCGCTTCGACTACCGCTAGACAAGCAAGACTAGCAAAGCCGTGGTTTTGCGAGCCTACGCCACGCTTACGGTATTCCCAAAGCGTAGAAGTTTCTTTTACCATATCGCCGAATAGATAAATTAAGTCGTCTTTCAATAGATTGCCGTCGCCGTACTTAATGAGGAAAATTATTCTTAGGTATGCGCCGATAAAGGCGTTTATCGGAGTATAATTATATTTTCCGTTATCAAAAGAGAGGAATTTTTCGTAAACTTGCTTTTTTAGGAACGCATATTTTTCGTCGTCAAGCGAAATACCGCCGAACAATAAAGCGTAGTATTGACACGCCTCAGAGCAGTTGTTCGTGTTTTCGAGCGAGCCGTCGCTTAATCTTACGGCGTTATCTATAAATATTTCGCCGTTGAAAGAGAGTTCGCGAGTTTTTTTGCGAACTATATTTGCTTTTTCGATTAGTTTTTGGTCGTCGTAGAGCGAGCCGACGCAATCTAGGAAATGCGAATACAAAAAGTTGGTTGGATAATTTATATTCTTCGTCCAGTCGTTAGCCTTCGACCACTCTACGAAATTCCAACCGTCAATATTCTCTAAAAGCGAGAATTCGTTTTCGTATTTAGCAAGGAAATCGACTATACCGTACACGCTTTTTCTAAACGCCTCTTTGTTTGCCGAGGGGTTGCGCTCCGTTAAGTATTCGTAAACCTCGATAGCGTACCACATATCCCATTGAGGGATAAAACGGTATCCTTCGCCGTGGACGAAATGCATATCGGAGGGGTAACACATAGGCAAAACGCCGTCGGGGAGAAGTTTTTCGTGATTTTCAAACAAACGATAGTTTTCCAAGAAAGCGTCCTCGACTAGAGTAGAGCCGAAAAGGAAAAACTCCGTTCTCGCCGTGAAAAAAGTGTCGCAAAGCCAACCTGCTCGTTCTCTAGACGGGCAATCGGTAAAAATGTCAACGGCGTTTTGAACGAAAGTGCGAACGCCCGCATCATAGATTGACTTTAATTTTTCGTCGTTTATTTCGTGTTTTATAATATCTTTCGTCGTTCTTTCGTAAGTAAGTAGCGTAACGGCATTTATTTTCGCCGAGCCTTCTTTTACGATAACGGCAATTTTTTTAGCGGTATATGGCTCAAACGAAGAGAAAGATTTTTCCTCGCCTTTACGAATAAACAACTCAATCGTATTATGAGCGTTCATATCGGTAAAGGCAAAAGAACGCTCGTTTCCGAGTTCAGTCCAACAAATCACGATACGGCAATCTTCTTTTGCAACGAGGGAAAGACGAATAAAGCCCGTTTCGATTTTATGAAAGTCGAATAGAGCGTATTCGCCGGCTAAAACGAGTTTGTCTTTTTTCGTTTCGCAGTCCGAAAAATCCAGTTTTTGCGCCCAGTACATAGGCTTAGATACTACTTCGCTATCGTCGAAAACGCCCCAATATTTATCGTCTTGAGTAAACGAATATCTGTTGTTAGTAACGTCGTTAGCGTCTTCAACTATTTTTCCAACGCCGTAAAGCGTAGCGGATTTTAATTCGTAATTAGGGTAGGGAACGACGCGCGGAATATACTTCGGAGCGGTTTTAAGTGGCGAAACGAACACTTCTTCGCCTAAAAAGTCTTTCGAAAAATCGTAAACTTCAGAGAAGTGGCGTTGCATAGAGTAGCGCATAACTTTTCGCTCTCGTTGATTATTCTCATAGCAACGAAAATCTTTTCCCGTATAAAGTACGCTCTCGTCGTTTGCAATGAGTTCCGCGCATAAAAACGAAGGTTGAAAGCAAGTAGATAGAGAACGACAGTTATATCCGGCAACTTCAATCATAATTTCGTTTTTATCACCGCTTAAGAGTCCGTCGAGGGATATTTCGTCCACTCTAGCATAGCCGTAAGCCGTTCTACTAGGACCAAAAGCAACGAATTTACCGTTTACGCTTAACCGATAAAAAGTGCTTGCCGTGATTAAAATTTTTGCGGATAGTAAAACGGCAACCTCGCCTATGAAAACGAGGTTGTCGTTAAGTTTTTGTTCTTTTTTCCAAACGGGTAAAGCGCTTGCGAACATATTGAAAATAGTCTCCTTATTGTTTACAAAAAAGCAAACCGTATTAGGTTTTTGAGTAAAATTAGTACTTCTTTTTGAGTTTTCTTGCGCCAACTACGTCAAGCAAAATGCCTGCGGTAATGGGGTCGTTACAAGTGATACCAACCGCGCCGTTTTCAAACGCTTGTTTAATTCTAGGATAAGTGTCGGGATTAAAGCAAACCCAAGGCTCTACGCCCCAACTTTTAACGAGGTCGAAGTGTTTTTTGTCCATAACTTTTTCGCCTTCGCCCGTCCAAAGTCTATTGCCGTTTTCGTCCCACTCGGCGTTAAAGAGGCATACGCAGAACATATGTTTATAGTACTCGTCGTGGTCGAAGTTACCCGTATTGTGCTGAATAGGGTAATAGCCGTGAAGTCTATATTTATCGTTATATTTTTTAGCGATATACATCAAAATTTCGCCCGACCAAGAGTTGATGTAAATTCTATCAGCCATACCGTATTCTTCGAGCATAGCAATCGACTTATCGGCAGAAACGAAAGCGTCGTCGCCACGAAGGTCGGGATAGTCTTTAAGTTCAACGTTAACTTCCATATCGGGGTAATCTTTCATCATTTCCAAGAATTCACGGAAAGTGGGAACTTTTTCGCCCTTAAACTTTTGAGCGCACTTAATACCAGCGTCGAGCGCGCGGATTTCGTCGAAAGTCATATCTTTAACGTAGCCAGTTCCGTTGGTCGTGCGGTCAACGGTATGGTCGTGCATCATAACGATTTCGCCGTCTTTAGTCATATGAAGGTCGATTTCGAGCATATCGATATCGCACTCAAGCGCCGCTCTAAACGACGCCATAGTATTTTCCGGATAATCGGTCTTAAAACCGCGGTGAGCGGCAAGTCTAACTTCTTTCATAATTTTCCTCCAAAAAAAAACGAATATACAATCAAATTATAGCACACGAAAATAAAAAGTCAATGAAAAAAGGAAAAAATTATGAAAAATTTATAAGTATAACATTTTAAGAAAATTCTATATAAAAGTGCTATTTTTTATTGCGCTCGCATAAAAAAACTGTTATAATTATAACACACGAAAAATATGGAGGAAAATAAAGTTGAAGAAAGTTACTTCGGTAACGGAAGGCGTAAATAACGTTCTTGCCGTTTACGAAAAGAAAGTCGATAAGTCTTGGTCGGTTATTAAGACTGACGATTTTACCGACCTAGTTGAGATTGATGGAAAAACCTATCCGCTATTTTGGTGGAGAGAAGACCCGCAAATGTCCGCAATCGCTGGAAGAGCGAAAGACTGCAAGGTAGTAAGCGGAAAGTTTAACGCACTTAACGAACGCAAGGTGGGTATAGACAAACTAATGTATAAAGAATTCGAGATTGCTGACTGGGCAATCGGAAGTACGATTAAGCGTCTTACTTGCTTTGAGGTAGGCAATTCGGCTAATATTTTGGCTACCTACGAAAACGATAGAGTAGTTCTCTTCGAACTTGGCTCTACGCTCCCCGATGGCACCGTTCAACAGGGTCGTCACTCTGTTTGGGGTGAAGAGGGTATGGGCTCGGATAGAGTAGTATCCCAAAAACTAGCCTCTAGCGCAATTTATATGTTTACCGATAGTCCCAAGCCTACCGAGTTTAACGACGAGGTTTTGCATCTATACGGACTAGAAAAAGACGACGTAAACAAAGTAGCGTGCATTTACAAAATGCTAACCGAGGACGAGTCCTATTACGCAGACTGGAACGAGCGTGACGCAAGAGTGAGAAAGTATATCGCTCTAGCGCATAAGTCGGCAAAAGAAGGCAGATGCGTTTACTTCGAGGAGGTGTAATTATGGAACAGATTAAACCCGTAAAGATAGCAATGATGTCGTTTGAGAACGGACATTGTTTTTTCCTCTATCAAGCGCTTTTAAGACAACCTATGGTAGAAGTAGTAGCCGTTTCTTTTGCGCCCCGCCAAAGAATAATTTACGAAAAAAGATTGAGTAAAGAAATTTTCGACGGAGTGGATATTTTCTACGACGACGAAGAGATGCTTAAGGCGCACCCCGAAATCGAGGCTTGCGTTCTCGGTGGCGCAAACTGTCGTCATATGGCTCAGTTTAGAATGTGCGCAACCCGTGGAATTCACGTAATTTCTATGAAAGCGCCCACCTACGATATGGCGGAATACGACGAAATGATTAGACTTCAAGAAGAGAATAATATTCGCGTGTTCGTCGAACTTGAAATGCGTTGGAAAGCAAGCACGGAACGTATTAAGGAAATCATAAATAGCGGACAACTTGGCGAGATTAACTCGTTTAGCGCATACAACTACTCGCATAATCCTATGTGGTGGCAACACTGGATGGATATTCCCGAGGAAAGTTACGGAAAGAGAATTCCTATTCGTCCGGGCAGTAGAAATTTCCGTGGCGGATGCTTAACCGACCACCCGCATATTTTCGACCTCGTTCGTTATATTCTCGATAGCGATTTCGACACGATTTACGCCGAGGCAGCGCCTAATATGCGTGACGGAGCAGAAACGGAAGATATGGTTTACGTAATCGCAAAAATGAAAAACGGCGTAACCGTATCGCTTGACCCCTCGTACGCTAACCGCGAGCCCGAGCAGGCAAGACTAAAAAATCTAACTTTCCTTTCGGAGTACCCCCGTCCCGTACAGGTGGAACTACAAATCAACGGAAGCAAGGGCTCTATTCTTTCCGACCCCTACGGAGCGGACTATTCGGAGTGCTTAACGCCTGAAATGCGTTATAGAGTAAGCGGTGGCGGATACGCTATCGACAGCCAGCGTCCTATCTTTATCGGAAACTTCGTTCGCAATATTCGTCTTGGCGACGCATATAATCCTCCCGTATCACTTCGCGAGCATAAAAAGACGATTCAAGCAATGAACGCCGCTTACGAGAGTATTTATACCGGTAAGGTAGTAAAAGTTCAATACGACGACTAATCGCCTAAATAATAATAAAAAACTAAAAACGCGCCGTGCGGAAACGAAACGGTGCGTTTTTCTCCCCTTTTTATTTATAAAATAAAAAAATTTTCAAAAAAAGTTAAATTAAGCCGTATTTCGCCTTAAAATACTTGCAAAATAGAAATTTTGCTTGTACTATTTAATGGGTGAGTATTTTGAACGAAGAAAAAAGAGATTACAAATCGGTTATTTTTGAGATTGAAGACAAGTTTTTGTCTCCCTTTGCGTCCAAATCGAAGGACACGAGAGGACGGGAAACGGAGACGGACGAAAGCCCTATGAGAACGGAATATCAGCGTGACCGTGATAGAATCGTTCACAGCAAGGCGTTTCGTAGGCTTAAACATAAAACTCAAGTTTTTCTATCCCCTGAGGGCGACCATTACAGAACGAGACTTACGCACACTCTCGAAGTGAGCCAAATTGCTCGTTCTATTGCTCGTGCGCTTCGTCTTAACGAGGACTTGACTGAGGCGATTAGCCTTGGACACGACCTAGGACATACGCCTTACGGACACGCTGGGGAGCGCGCGCTAAACGAGTTTACCCGTTTTAAGCACAACGAACAGTCCTTGCGTATGGTAGAAGTGCTTGAGTACGACGGCAAGGGTATGAACCTAACTTACGAGGTGCGTGACGGCATACTCAATCATACGAGCAAGGGTAACGCTTGCACGCTCGAAGGTCATATCGTAGCGTGGAGTGACCGAATAGCGTACATAAATCACGATATAGACGACGCGATTAGAGGTGGCGTAATAAGTGAACTAGATATCCCCGAGCATTATCGAGTAAAATTCGGCAAGAACAATTCGGCGAGAATAAACTCTATGATAATGGATATTATAGACCACAGTTACGGACAGAATTTCGTTTCGCCGTCGCCCGATTTTAGAGAAGATATTATGGGACTACGCGAATTTTTGTTCGATAAGGTCTACCGCTCGTCGATAGCAAAAGCCGAAGAGGGCAAAGCGGTAGATATGATAAAATTTCTTTACGAGCATTTTTATTCGCACCCCGAGCAAATCCCTAGCGAATTTTTGGATATGGACAGTACGCTAGAGCAAAAGGTTTGCGATTATATTTCAATGATGAGCGACCATTACGCGGTTAGAAAATACGAAGATATTACCGTGCCGAAGAGTTGGTCAAAGTTTTAACGGAGAAGAATTTGGAAAACAAGACTTGGAGAGAGTGGACTGACGAATTATTGTCAAGGTTGGACATAGTGCAAATAATTTCGCGCTACGTTCCATTAACGAGAAAAGGCAGAACCCATTGGGGGTGCTGTCCGTTTCACCACGAAAAAGACCCGTCTTTTGCGGTAAAAGAGGACGGGCAATTTTATCATTGTTTCGGCTGTAAAGAGAGCGGAAACGCAATTTCGTTTATCCAAAAAATCGAGAGCGTTGACTTTATCGACGCCGTTAAAATGCTAGCCCAAGAGGCGAAAATGGAACTGCCCAAAATGGAGTATTCTCAAAAAGAGCAGGGCGTTTCGAGGGAAAAGAGGGAACGCCTTTATGCGCTTATGCGAGATACGGCGCGCCATTATCACGAAAATCTTACTGCGGAAGAGGGTAAAAATGCGAGAGATTATATCGAGGCTCGTCAAATTCCCAAAAACCTCGTTTCTCGTTTTGGGTTTGGCGTAAGTCTAAACGGCGACGAGATTATAAACTACTTGCTTAAAAAGGGATATACTCACGCCGAAATGAAAGAGGCTGGGCTAATCGACCAAAGAGGCGACAGGTATTACGACGTGTTCTTCGGGCGGTTTATGATACCTATTATAAACAATTTCGGCGAGGTCGTAGCGTTTGGCGGTAGGCTTATTTCCCCCGAAACGCATATACCTATTAAGTATCGAAATTCGACCAACACGCCTATTTTCGATAAGTCTAAAACGCTTTACGCTATTAACTTGCTCAAGAAGAAGAAACAGGTTGAGCCGATAAAGTACGTCATAATAGCCGAAGGGTATATGGACGTGCTTGCCCTCCACAAGGCAGGATTTGATACTGCGGTTGCGAGTATGGGAACTGCGCTCACTTTCTCGCAAGCGAAAATGATAAGGAATTACAGCAAGAACGTTTACATAAGTTACGACGGAGACTCCGCTGGACAAACGGCAACGCTACGAGGTCTTGATATTTTGCAAGAGGCTGGGCTAAGCGTAAAAGTAGTTTCCCTCCCCGACGGGCTAGACCCCGACGACTTTATCAAAGCGCACGGAGCGGAGGCGTACGAGCAACTACTTCGCGAGGCTCAAACCCTACCTGCGTTCAAGATTAATAGTCTAAAGTCTAAATACGACCTATCTTCGCCCGACGGAAAATCTGCTTACGCAATCGAGGCGGTAAAAGTTATAAAGGCGCTAGAAAACCCGATTGAGCAAGAAGAATACCTCCGTATTATCCACGAAAACACGGGATATAGTTACGAAATACTTCGCAAGCAAGCGGATATGGAAGAAAAAACTCCTCAAAAGCCTAGGATTACGGAGTTCGTTCCTCCCGAGCAAGAGAGCGAGCCGAAAACGGTTATGTCCACTTCGGAGAAATTCGTGCTAGCCTCTATCGTTTACGGCAAAGATTTCGTTGATTTTACGGACGATATTTACCCTTACCTAACCAGTCAAGCGGGTAGAAAAATTTACGAATACGCTCTCGAAAAGTATAAGGCAGGGGAGAAAATGGTAGTATCTTCCGTTTACAATCTAGGGCTTGGCGACGACGCTACGCAAATCGTGGAGTACGAATTTAAGCCGGGCGACGGAAAAGATAAGTACCGCGCTTGCGTGAAAAACGTTAAGATTAGTTACCTCGAAGGCGAACGCAAACGACTTACCGAAGAGATTGAAAAGAGCAAGAATTACGCTATGCTTTCGGAGGTAAAGAAGGTTATGAACAAAATCGCCGAACTAAAAAGCGGAGGGAACGATGACTACTGATTGTGAAAATAAGATAGAAAGCGTACTACAAAAGTTAATAGAAAAGGGCAAAAGAAAGGGAGTGCTTACTCCCGACGAAGTAGCCTCTGTGTTAGTAACGGAGTGTGACGCTAGTAAGGACGAGGTAGATAAAGCGTTTACTCTTATGTCCGAAAACGGAATACTCGTAGTGGATTACGACGAAGAACAAACGGTAGTTTACATAGATTCCACGAAAGAGTACTTAAAAGCGCTCGGTCAGTACAAACTACTTACTAAAGAGGAAGAGCAAGACCTAGCCGTAAAGGCGCACGAGGGAGATATAAGAGCGAGAGACGCGCTCGTCAATTCCAACCTTCGTTTGGTTGCGTCGATAGCCAAGCGTTACGCAAGGAAAGGCGTCGAAATGGACGACCTTATCCAAACGGGAAACGAAGGACTGTTGAGAGCGGTTGAGAAATTCGACCCAAGCAAAGGTTTTAGGTTTTCGACTTACGCTACTTGGTGGATACGCCAAGCAATAATGAGAACGCTCCCCGAAATGCTCCACTCAATTCATATCCCGGGCTACGTAATAGAGCAAATCGACAAAATGGCACGGTTAGAACTCGAGCAAGAGCAAGCAACGGGCGAAAAACTTACGGTAACGGAACTAGCGCACCTAATGGGCGTGAGCGAAAAGAGAATAGTGCTTTATCAAACCTTGCGACAAAAGGACAAGTCGATGGATGCACCGATTGACGAGGACGGAAGTAGCACGATGGGTACTATGCTATACGACCCAAATGCGCTATTGCCCGACGACGAACTCGAAAATGCGATGCGCCGAGAAATCGTAGGTAAAATGATAGATAAACTTGAACCTAGAGAAATCGTGGTAATAAAGTATAGGTACGGCTTTGACGACGGCGAACCAAAAACGCTTGAAGAAACGGGAAAAGAATTTGGATTAACCCGAGAGCGAGTTCGTCAAATAGAACAAAGCGCGTTAAGAAAATTAAGAACGCCAAATTACAATAAAAGCATAACCCAGTTCGGAACAGGCGTAATAATAAACTAATTCGGAAAGGGAATATTATGGAAAACAACGTAGAAAAAGCAATAAAGATATTGACCGAAGAGTACGGCGATAAAGAAGTCGTATTTGCCGACGTCGAAACTATTTGTTCTAGAGCGGAACTTACGCTTGAAGAGAAAAAAGAGTTTTACGAGGTAATATCGAACAGCGGAATTTTGCCTGGACTTAAGACGGCAAGCGAAAGCGATATTGCTAAAGCAACCGAAAAATTGATTGCTAAAGCGAAAAAACAAGGCGCTCTTACTTATACTGAAATCGGCGAATATCTGTCCGAAAAAACTGGCGCAACGGTAGAGCAAGTGGAGAGCGTAATAAAAGCGCTTGACGAAAACGAGGTTAAAATCGTTGAAAAGCAAGATGATAGCGACGCCGATTTACTGCTTGCGGACACGGCAACCGACGACCCCGTAAAGGTGTATCTTAAAGATATCGGCAGAGTTCCGTTGCTTACCCGCGAGGAAGAAGAAATCCTAGCAATCAAGGTAGCGAAAGGAGACGTAATTGCGCAAAATCGTCTTGCTGAGGCGAACCTACGCTTAGTCGTATCTATTGCCAAGCGTAACGTTGGACGAGGTATGGCTCTGCTTGACCTAATCCAAGAGGGCAACCTTGGACTTATGAAAGCGGTGGAAAAGTTCGACCATACTAAGGGTTTTAGATTTTCGACTTACGCAACTTGGTGGATACGCCAGTCAATCACGAGAGCGATTGCCGATATGGGTAGAACGATAAGAATACCCGTGCATATGGTCGAGACGATTTACCGTTACACGAAAGCGTCGAGAAACCTTTTGCAAACGCTTGGAAGAGAGCCGAGCATAGAAGAAATCGCCGAAGAAATGAACGTAACGGTAGAAAAAGTGTACGAAATTCAACGAATTAGCGTTGACACCGTATCGATTGATAAGCAAGTTGGCGACGAGGACGACACTACGCTAGGCGATTTCATTTCGGATACGAAAGGACTAAGCCCGCAAGACGTAACTAACGCGTCCACGCTAAGGACGCAACTTATGTCGGCTATTAGTACGCTTACGCCGAGAGAGGAAATGGTAATAAGAATGCGTTACGGACTAGACGATGGTCACGCAAAGACGCTAGAAGAAGTTGGAAAAGAGTTTAGAGTTACTAGAGAGCGTATTCGTCAAATCGAGGCAAAAGCGCTCCGAAAACTCCGCAATCCGCAAAAAAGCAAAAAACTGCAAGATTTTATTTAACTATAATTTTTACTTAAAGGGACTACTATGAATAAGCAAGCAAACGACAAGATTATTAAGACGCTAAAGGAAAAATACAAAAAAGACGGTATTGTAACTTACGACGACCTCAACGAGGCTTTGGGCGGAAACTTCGACGACGCCGAGCAAGTAGATTACATCTACACCGTACTTTCGGAGGACGGAATCGAGATTTCGGTTGAGAAGAAAGAACAAAAGTCGGTATTAACTGACAAAATGCGAGAAGAGGTTGATAAACTTATTTCTCGTGGCAGAGTACAAGGTCATCTAACCTACGAAGAGGTGGGCGACGTAATTGCCGTTCATCTTGAGGCGGACGCTGACCAAATGAACGAAGTGCTACGCTTACTTGAAGAGAGCAAAGTAAAGGTAGTAGAAAACGCAAGTGAACTCGTTTTCGACGATATCGACTCGGTTATCGGCGAAATATCTACCGACGACCCGGTAAAAGTGTACCTTAAAGATATCGGAAAAATACCCTTGCTTTCCACTAATGAAGAACTTGAACTCGCAAAGAAAATGGCGGAGGGAGACGAGCAGGCGAAGAAGAGATTAAGTACCGCTAACTTAAGACTAGTAGTATCGATTGCTAAACGCCACGTTGGAAAGGGTATGCTTTTCCTTGACCTAATCCAAGAGGGCAACCTCGGTCTTATGAAGGCGGTAGAGAAATTCGATTACACCAAGGGCTTTAGGTTCTCGACTTACGCAACTTGGTGGATTCGTCAAGCGATTACGAGAGCAATCGCTGACCAAGCGCGTACTATAAGAATACCCGTGCATATGGTCGAAACTATTCATAAATTAAAGAGGGCAACGAGAATACTCGTTCAAGAACTAGGAAGAGACCCGACTCCCGCCGAGATTGCCGAGAAAATGGGCGTAACGGAAGAAAGAGTATGCGAAATTCAACGAATCGACCTCGACCCCGTATCGCTCGAAACGCCAATCGGCGAAGAGGACGACTCTCATCTAGGCGATTTTATCGAGGATAAGGACGCGCGCTCGCCACAAGACGAGGCGGTTGCGTCGCTACTTCGCGAAGTATTGTTTAAGGCAATAAGCGAACTGAAACCTCGTGAACAAAAAGTATTGCGTATGCGTTACGGTCTAGACGACGGACACCCAAGAACGCTTGAAGAAGTTGGTAATAAGTTCGTCGTAACGAGAGAGCGTATTCGTCAAATTGAGGCGAAAGCGCTCCGTAAACTCCGTCAACCGCCGTATGTGAATATGCTTAAACATTTCCGTGAGTCGTAATGGATAGAATAGATGCGATTTGCACCTTAATAAAGCCGTGCGGAGTTCTTGCGGATATCGGCTGTGACCACGGGCGAGTAGCGTATTATGCGCTCAGTCACGGAGCAAAACGAGTAATTGCCTCAGATATCAGCGAAAGTTCGCTCAAAAAGGCAAAAACTCTTATCGGCGAGAACGAACGAGTTAAGTATATCGTTTCGGACGGCTTTGATGCTCTGGGCGAAAAAGTTGATTGCGCCGTGCTGTCCGGTATGGGTGGAGTAAAAATTATCGAAATTTTGTCAAGAATAGATTATAAACCCACTCTAATCTTAGGTGCGCAACACAACCAAAAAGAACTTCGCTCATACCTTAGCAAAAACGGGTATAAGATAGTAGAGGATTTTTGTTTTCACGACCGTGGTAAGTATTACGACTTTATTAAAGCGGAAGAGGGGAAAGGCGAACCCTTGACTGAAATTCAATTACGCTACGGAGTTTATTATCAAAAAAAGAACGAAAGTTTGCGAGAGTTTATCGTAGAGCAACTAGAAAAATTGCGCTCTTATAAGCAAACGAAAGAAAACGAAACGCTTACTGCGCAAGCGGAGGAAGTACTCAAATGGCAAGAGTAAAGGACGTAATAAAACTAATGCAAGAGATTGCGCCCGAAGAAAATATCGTGCGTGACGACTACGACAACGTAGGACTTTTGGTTGGTAGCGAAAGGAACGAAGTTAGTAAAGTTTTGTGCTGTCTCGACGCAACCGAAGAAGTCGTTATGGAGGCGGTAAACCTAGGCGCGCAAATGATAATTTCTCATCATCCTATGATATACGCGCCTATAAAAAGAGTAACCGACGACAGCGTAACGGGGCGTAAAATTATAACGGCAATCGAGAACGGAATATCCGTTTACTCGGCGCACACCAACCTCGATTTTTCGGAGGGCGGAATAAACGATTTCGTAGCCGAACTCGTAGGACTTACGAGCGTTGAGGTAATGGACGGTTATATTTCAAAGTACGCAGGGCTAGGACGAGTAGGTAATCTTTCCGCGCCCACCGAGGTTGCGTCCCTAAAACGAGTAGTCGAGAACATTTTTGCCGACAAGTTCGTGCGTATCATAGGCGAGCCGTTCGATACGGTAGAGCGAGTAGCGATAATAAACGGAGCGGGCGGAGGCGACACGGCGTATATAGATATGGCAGTTAAAGCGAACGCAGACTGTCTAATCACCGCCGACGTAAAACATCACGTTGCCGTTTATGCGAAAGAAAACGGACTAACGATAATTGAACCGCAACATTATACGATAGAATATTGTTATATATCCCAGTTGGTAGAAAGACTACGCGACGAGGCGTCGCTTGCCGGCGTTGAAGTCGAATTTTCCCAGTCCGACCTGGATATAAACCCAAGAAATTAAAAAAACCGGTCCGCAAAAGAGCGGACAAGTGGAGGAATATATGGAAATTAAGAACATACTAGATTTGCAAAAAGTTGACCTTGCTCGCAAGAAGATTAAAGACGAACTTGCAAAAGACGCAAACTACATTACGCTAGTAAAGAGTAAAGAAGTTTTTGAAAACGCAAAGCAAAAAATGTCTAGTAGCGAAGTTTCTGCAGAGGCGGTAGTAAACGCATACAATAACGCCGTTGCAACTTTAGAAGAGACCGTACAAAAGGTCGAAGAACTCGTTGCTCGTGCTGGGAACGAGGATTTAAGCGAAGACGAGCAGAACGAAATTGCCGACAAACTCGAAGAACTTCGCAAATCCCTTGCCACGGGCGAGAAAAAGACGGCTGAACTTAAAGCGCTTGCCGACAAAGCACTTGGAGAATACAAACTCGCAGTAAAAGTAGGTAAAGAGGCAAGAGAAAAATACGCCGTAGCCAAAGCGAAAGTAGGAGAGTTGCAGGAGAGTAAGGAAAAGGATTTAGGCAAGTTACTTGATGCGAGAAATCAACTCAAAACTAAGGTTGAACCCGACCTTTACGCTATATATAAAGCGAAAAAGACGGCTGGGCTACTGCCCGTATTCGTTCCCGTTATGGGCGAGGGCGCGCTCGTGTCGTGCGGAGGTTGCGGTATGCAACAGTCCGGAGCCGTTTCGTCCGCATTAGAGAGTAAGGGCTATTGTGAGTGTGAGAGTTGTCACCGTCTAATTTATAAACCGTAACGAAAAGGGGAAGAAATTATGAGTAAAATAACTAAAGCGGTACTTCCGTGCGGAGGTATGGGCACACGCTTTCTACCTATAACTAAAGCAGTACCCAAAGAGATATTGCCGATTATTGATACGCCAGTACTAGCGTACATAATCGACGAGGCGATTGAGAGCGGAATTACGGATATCTTAATCGTATTAGGCGAAGGCAAAGAGGCGATAAGGAATTACTTTTCGCCCTCGCCCGAACTTGAAGACAAACTTATGGCTAGCGGAAAGGTTGAGTACGCTAACTTGCTTAAGAAGATTTACTCTAGAGCGAATATACACTTTACTTATCAGGCTCAGCCTAGAGGTAGCGCTGATGCGGTACTTCAAGCGGAAAAGTTTACGGGCAACGAGGCGTTCTGCCTTGCTTGGGGCGACGACTTAATCGTAAATAATCCTCCCGTTATGGGACAACTAGCAGGCGCTTACGAGAAGTATGGAACTTCAATTTTAGGCGTTCAGCATTTTGAGGGCGACGATATCGTAAAGTACGGCGTAGCAAAAATAAGCGAAAGTTTTGGCCGTGCGCATAAATGCCAAGGCATTGTAGAAAAACCAGCTCTTTCCGAAATTCCCTCTCGTTTAACTAGCCTCGGTAGATACGTTCTAACGCCGGCGATTTACGACGAGATTAGAAGAACGAAACCGGGCGCAGGCGGGGAATTGCAACTTACCGATTCTCTTAACGCGCTATGCTCGACGGAAGGTGTTTACGCCTACGAGTTCGAGGGTCGTCGTTACGATATGGGCGACAAGTTTGGTTCGGCAACGGCTCAAGTCGAGTTTGCTCTCAAAAATCCCGAGTTTGGCGAGCGTTTTAGAGCATACCTAAAAGAATTTACTAAAACGCTATGATAGAGTATATAAACTCGTTTTTGCTCTCGAATAGCCTCGAAAGTATCGAAAAAGGCAAGAAAGTAGGCGTAAAATCGTTTACCGTCGCAACCGATAATCCGCTCGATTTTGAAAATTCCGAGGGCGTAGAGGCGTATAAAATTGTCCGCTCAAAGAGTGATACGGACTACCCAAGACTATGTTTAACCTCGCTTTCCGACGATAAAATCGTGGATGCGGTAACCGAAAAAGTGTTAGGCGAGGGCGCAAAACTAATCGTGTTTTGCTCCTATTCCTTGGGCGAAATAGGCTCGATTGAGGCTAGATTTCACCTTACGCCCGTGCAATTACTACATAAGTTAGGTTTGCTCGACGGCGCGACGCTAGTTGGTGGAGTTTATCTTGACCGTGACGATATCGACCTAATTGCGCAAGCAAACGCAAAAGTAGTGCTTTGTCCTACCTGCTCGCTAGGTTACGGCTACGGCGTGGCGCATCTTCGTGCCATGCTGGGCAAAATCGAGGTTGGTCTAGGTAGTGGCGACAATGCGTTCAACGGCAACGGCGATATGGTAGAGGAACTAAAAACGCTATATCTTTCAACTTGCGCCGATATGCGAGAACGAGAGGTAATCTCTTACGAAGAACTTTTCTCCCTCGCAAGCAAAAATGCCCCCACCAACTTAAAATCACTCTTATTCAACTAAAAAATCAAATCAAAAAGCCGAGATTGTCGCTCTTCCCGTAGGGAATTGCGACAACTAAATAAATCCTTACGGATTTGTGTTATTGGTCTAACGACGAGTGATATTGCCTACGGCAGTTATATTTGCCTACGGCAAGTTAAGGATTTATTTAATATAACTTTGACTGCAAGTCAAAATATAACGCAAAACTTGTTTTGCATATCACTTTTAGCCACAAGGCTAAAAATATAACTAATATGTTTCAATTTTTTGTGGACAAGAAAAGCACACTACATTTCACTTTTGGTGAAGTATAGTGTGCTGTAATTTATTATAAAAACGCTTAAGTACAGAGAGCATGCTCGTTATCGTTGTTTTTGTTCATGGAATTATTGTTTTTTATAATATTCTTCAAATAAGTCGTTGGGGGTGCATTCTAGTATTTCACAAATAGATTTTAAGTTTTCAAACTTAATGCTTGTAGTTTGATTATTTATAATTTTATTAAAATTTTGATAACTTAAACCCAGTTGAATATATAGCCAATATTTTGTTTTGCCTTTTTGTTCTAAAATATCTTTAATTCGTAATTTCATGTTTTCCTCTACATTATACAATGTAAACATTATATACCATTATTTTCTTGACAAATAGACTTCCGCATTATATAATGTTTACATTAGGGTATGCATGGAGGATATATGTGTGAAAAAAGTAATATTATTGTTATTCTGTATAATTATAAGCATATTTTCTGGTTGCGTAGAGAAAAAAATAGAAAATAGCGAAGAAGAAATAATAGAAAATAGCAAAGAAGAAATATATGAGGCAGAATGTTTGCATAAGTATGAGACCATAATTGTTGATGCTACTTGCGCAAATGAGGGATTTGATATTCACATATGTAGCTTGTGTGGAGATTCTTATAAAGATAATATTATGGAACCTACGAAAAAGCATGTAGGTGTAGGTGAATGTGCCTCTTGTGGTTTGGATTTTTATGATGATGTAGTTGCGTATATTAAAAAAAATGGTACATATTCAAATTCGACCAATTCGTATGTAATTCTTGATGAAAATGTTTATCCATATAGTTGTTTGTGGAGTTATGACATAAATACAAGTAGATTAGCAGTATCTTTTACAAAAAAAACAACCGACTCTGTCACATTTTTTATTGTATATTATAACAATGCAAATGGAGTATATAGATGGGGAATGCACTTTGAAATTACATATGCAAATCAAAGTTTTCAAATGGAAGGGGTTTATGATGCAAGAACTATATTTAGAGATACGGACCATATTTCATATGCCGCAACAACATTTCCTGATTATCTAGTATTAGAGGCGCAAGAGCTTGCAGCGGATTGTTGCTATCTAAATGTATTGTTTTTTAGAATTTTGCTAGAGGAAGCTAATAGCGATATTATGAATTGGGGGTATACAAACATTTCTATTGAAGATTAATTTAGATAAAAAGAGCATTTCTCTTGCGTTTCTTTTATTTTGGTGCGAAGGACGGGACCGTGTATTGCTTTGCAATCCACCGACTTCGCAATCGTAGATTGCTCGCCCGCTCGCTAAAAACAGTTCACAGGACTGTTTTATTAACGCTCGCGCCCACTTTGGCTTC
>JAZOMX010000019.1:0-3727 GCA_045654245.1 Pumilibacteraceae bacterium
TTCAAAACCGCTCACCGTAAAGCAAGCCGAAAGCGCAAGTTTAATTGTTTGTATGACCGAAGGGCATCGCCGAGCAATCGTTCAAAGCGAGGTTGCAAGCGACGAGGTTAAACTAAAAACGGTAACGGTTGCCTTTCTTACCGGAGCAGATGAGGTGTCTGACCCGTATGGTAAAGACTTAAGCGAATATCTAAGGGTAGCAGAGTACCTTCGTTACTCGATGGATGACTTAATTGCTTATTTAGACAAAAAATAAGAAAAAGAGAATAACGAGCGCAAAACGGTTGCCATAAATTGAAATATGTGATATAATCGCCAATGGGCAAGTAGTGGACTGAATTTGACCGCGATTGTCTTGGCGATTTTTTATATGAAAATAGCCAAATGAGATAGTTATTAAATTTTGTAGAAAATAAAAGGAGAAAAACAAAAATGGCAAAGAAGTATTGTTACTTATTTACCGAAGGTAACGCAAGTATGCGTGAAATTCTCGGTGGTAAAGGCGCAAACCTCGCAGAAATGACCAACATTGGACTTCCCGTACCCCAGGGCTTCACGATTTCTACTGAAGCGTGCACGCAGTACTATGAGGACGGAAGACAAATCAACGCTGAAATTATGGCGGAGATTATGGACTATATCGTAAAAATGGAGAAAGTTACCGGCAAGAAGTTCGGTGACCTCGAGAATCCTTTGCTCGTATCCGTTCGTTCTGGCGCAAGAGCATCTATGCCTGGAATGATGGACACTATTTTGAACCTTGGTCTTAACGAGCAAGTAGTAGAAGTTATGGCGAAGAAATCGGGTAACCCCCGTTGGGCTTACGACTGCTATCGTCGTTTTATCCAAATGTATTCTGACGTCGTAATGGAAGTTGGTAAGAAGTATTTTGAAGAACTTATCGACAAAATGAAAGAAGAAAAGGGTGTTACGCTTGACGTTGAACTTACCGCTGACGACCTTAAAGAACTCGCAAATCAGTTCAAAGCAGAGTACAAGGCAAAAATCGGCGTAGATTTCCCCTCCGACCCCAAAGAGCAACTTATCGGCGCTGTAAAAGCAGTATTCCGTTCTTGGGGCAACCCCCGTGCAAACGTTTACCGTCGTGACAACGATATCCCGTATTCTTGGGGTACCGCCGTTAACGTACAAGCGATGGCTTTCGGTAATATGGGCGACAACTGTGGTACCGGCGTAGCGTTCACTCGCGACCCCTCTACCGGTGAGAAGAAACTTATGGGTGAGTTTCTTACCAACGCTCAAGGCGAGGACGTAGTAGCAGGCGTTCGTACTCCTATGCCCATCGCTGAAATGGCAAACAAGTTCCCCAAAGCATACGAAGAATTCGTAAAAGTATGTGGAATTTTGGAAAACCACTATCACGATATGCAAGATATGGAGTTTACGATTGAGAACGAGAAACTCTATATGCTCCAAACTCGTAACGGAAAGAGAACTGCTCCTGCAGCACTTCAAATCGCAGTTGACCTCGTAAAAGAAGGTCACAAGACGAAGGAAGAGGCAGTTCTTATGATTGACCCCCGTAACCTCGACACTCTACTTCACCCCCAATTCGACGTAAAGGCACTTAAGGCAGCAACGCCCCTTGGTCGTGGACTTGGCGCATCTCCCGGAGCAGCGTGTGGACAGGTAGTATTTACCGCTGAAGACGCAGAGGCTTGGAAAAATGCAGGCAAGAAAGTAGTTCTCGTTCGTTTGGAAACCTCTCCCGAGGATATTACCGGTATGAAAGCATCCGAAGGTATTTTGACCGTTCGTGGTGGTATGACCTCTCACGCAGCAGTAGTTGCTCGTGGTATGGGTAAATGTTGCGTATCCGGCTGTGGCGAAATCGCTATGGACGAAGAGAACAAGAAGTTCACGCTTGCTGGCAAGCCCTTCGTTGAGGGCGATTACATCTCTATCGACGGTTCTACCGGCGCTATCTACGAGGGCAAGATTGCAACCGTTCCCGCTCAACCTTCCGGCAACTTCGGAACGATTATGGGCTGGGCTGATGAGTTCCGCGCTCTAAAAGTTAGAACCAACGCTGATACTCCCGCAGACGCAAAACGCGCTCGTGAACTTGGCGCTGAGGGTATCGGTCTTTGCCGTACCGAGCATATGTTCTTCGAGGCAGACAGAATCGCTGCTTTCCGTGAAATGATTTGCTCTGATACCGCTGAAGAGAGAGAAGTAGCACTCAACAAGATTCTTCCTTACCAACAGGGCGACTTCGAGAAAATCTACGAGGCTCTCGAGGGCTATCCCGTATGTATCCGTTTCCTTGACCCCCCGCTACACGAGTTCGTTCCTACCGCTGAGGAGGATATCGTAGCACTTGCTAAGGCTCAAAACAAGACCGTTGAGGAAATTAAGACGATTATCGCATCTCTACACGAGTTCAACCCGATGATGGGACACCGTGGATGCCGTCTTGCGGTTACTTATCCTGAAATCGCAAAGATGCAAACCAGCGCAGTTATCCGCGCAGCAATCAACGTTAAGAAGGCTCATCCCGACTGGAATATCGTTCCCGAGATTATGATTCCTCTCGTTGGCGACGTAAAAGAACTTAAGTACGTTAAGAGCGTAGTAGTAGCAACCGCTGACGCTGAAATCGCATCGGCAGGCGCTGACCTTAAGTACGAAGTAGGAACTATGATTGAGATTCCTAGAGCGTGCCTAACCGCAGACGAAATCGCAGCAAACGCTGACTTCTTCTGCTTCGGAACTAACGACCTTACCCAAATGACTTTCGGCTTTAGCCGTGACGACGCTGGTAAGTTCTTGTCCGCTTACTACGACGCAAAGATTTTCGAGAACGACCCGTTCGCAAAACTCGACACGACTGGCGTAGGCAAACTTATGAAAATGGCTGTTGACACCGGAAGACCCGTTAATACCCACCTCCACGTTGGTATTTGCGGTGAGCACGGTGGTGACCCCTCTTCGATTGAGTTCTGCCACGAAATCGGTCTTGACTACGTATCTTGCTCGCCCTACAGAGTACCTATTGCTCGTCTTTCTGCAGCGCAAGCAAACATCAAGAATAAGAGAGCGTAAGCAAATAATTAATGAAAATAAAGCCGTCCGTGAAATATCGGGTGGCTTTATTGTATTTGTGCATTATTAATATAGAAAGAGGAAAAATTATGTTAGAAGTAGGAATGAAAGCGCCACAGTTTACTTTGCTTGATAAAAACGGGAATATGGTTTCGTTGTCCGATTTTCTCGGCAAGAAAGTAGTTTTGTATTTTTATCCCAAAGATAATACGCCGGGGTGTACGAGACAAGCGTGTGCGTTTGCACTCAAAAATAAAGAAATTGAGAATAAAAACGCAGTAGTTATAGGAATTAGTAAAGATAGCGTTAGTTCGCATCTAAACTTTGCTACCAAGTATAATTTACCCTTTGTTTTGCTTTCGGATAGCGACCTCTCGGCAATTCAAGCCTACGGCGTTTGGCAAGAGAAAAAGTTGTACGGCAAAGTAAGTATGGGCGTCGTTAGAACGACTTTTTTAATCGACGAGCAAGGGAATATCCAAGCGATTATGCCCAAAGTAAAGCCCGACACCAACGCCGACGAAATCTTAGCGTTGATAGGGGATTAAAGAATTTCTAGAAAAGCAAGTAATTGTGTTGACTTAAGCAAGAAATGGTATTATAATAAGATAAATGAATAGTGACTTAAGCGGTTGTTTATAAAAAGCAACTTAGCAGTGTA
>JAZOMX010000020.1:0-132527 GCA_045654245.1 Pumilibacteraceae bacterium
GCGGAAAAAGTCTATATGCTGAGGCTCTACCGCCTCAATCCAAACGGACTGCCAAATTCCCGTGGTGCGAGTGTAGTAGCAACCAACCGAATTTACCTTTTGCGATTGCTTACCCGCTCCATACTTGCCGTGGCGAAGGTCGTCTTCTGCGTAAACGGTAATAAAGTCGTTTTCGTAATTTAGATAGTCGGTAATATCGAACGCAAAAGGCGTATAGCCTCCGTGATGAACGCCAACCTCTTTGCTATTTACGAACACGGTAGTGTCGTGGTCAACTGCGCCAAAATGCAAAATTATGCGCTTTCCTTTCATATTTTGGGGGATTTCGAGGTCGCGACGGTACCAAACTGCGTCCATATACCCCTTATAGCCCACACCCGAAAGTTCGCTCTCGGGACAGAACGGAACGATAATTTTTCCGTCTAGTTTAGTCTTAAACTCACCCGAAAGTTCGATTACTCTATTGTCCCAATCACGGTTAGCGTCAACGGGAAATCTTTTTTCCTTCGCTATATCCATTTCAAACTCCCACTCTCCGTTCAAGCAAAGCCAGTTATCACGGCGAAACTGCGGATTAGGGAACTCGTTACGCGGAATATTATTCATTGTTTTCCTCCTATTTTTCTAATCGTCGTTATTCGTATTATATCACATAAAACCGTCAATCACAATAGAAAAAGTCACTTTCCATGCAGGAAAAGTGACTTTTTCTATTCGGTATTTTATTTAAATTCTCTTTCGTACGCTACGCCAAACTCAAAGAGAGTTCGTTCGCAATCCTTGTTGGCGATAAGTTGCATCCCCGTTGGCATACCATCTTTTGTTCCGCCACACGGAACTGACAAAGCGGGAACGCCCACTAGGTTGGCGTGAACTGCAAAAATATCCGTTAGGTTGGCTACGCCCTCGCTTTTTGGCGGATTACCAGCCTTATATGCGGTAGTGGGCGTAGTAGGCGTAAGTAACGCGTCGTAGGAACGGAAAGCCTCGTAAAAATCGAGTTTTAATTTCTTTCTAGCGTTACACGCTTTTAGAAAATATTTGTGGTAGTTTTCGCCCTCTAGCACTAAGTTTCCGAAAGCAAGACGGCGTTTAACCTCATCTCCAAACCCTTGAGTTCGAGAATTTATTACCGTTTCAAGTTCCGTTTTCCCCTCTGCGGTTTCACCGAACCGAATTCCGTCGAAAGAAGATAAACTAGCCGTTGCCTCGGCACACGAGATTACGCAGTAAGTTTCAAAAGCAAGATTAAACGATGGAATTGAAATTTCGGTTACGCTTGCGCCCATTTTCTCGTAAAGACGAGCGCTTTCCATAACGGTAGATATTACTTCGTCGCCAAGTCCGCTGATAAATATTTCTTTGGGAATTGCTATTTTCTTACCCTTAACGCTTGCGTTAAAATCCACTTTGCAACCACGCTTTGAGATTTCGTTAAATAAAATAGCGTTGTCCTCAACCGTTCTAGTAAGCGGTCCTACCTGGTCGAGCGTAGGCGCAAGCGGAACTACGCCGTACCCGGAAATAGCAGTAATCGTAGGCTTTAAGCCCACTACTCCGCAATAACTTGCCGGCTGACGAATACTTCCGCCCGTGTCCGAGCCAAGCGCTCCGTAACATTGATAGCCCGCTACGGCGGAGGCTGAGCCACCCGAACTACCGCCCGGCACTTTACTCTCGTCAAGCGCGTTTTTCGCCCGTCCAAACGCCGAATTTTCGTTCCCCGAGCCCATAGCGAACTCGTCCATATTCGTCTTTCCGATTATAATTGCGCCTGCTCTTTTTAAAAGAGCGACGACTTTTGCGTCGTAACTAGGCGTAAAATCACGCAAAAATTTAGAGGCGCAAGTGTTTTTTTCTCCGGCTATGAAAATATTATCCTTAACTGCGAGCGGAACGCCCTCAAGCGAACGGATATTTTCCTTGTTTTTAATTCGCTCGTCACTTTTTTTAGCCTCTAAAAGTGCGTTTTCTTCAAAGACGGAAAGAAAATTATTAAGATTTTGCGTTTTCTTTATCTGCTCTAAAACGGCGGATACTACCTCGAAAGAAGAAAGTTCACCACTGGCAATTTTCTCTCTTACGGCGGAAAGCGTCAGTTTTTCAATATCCATTTACTCGCTCTCCTTTTGGATTTCTTGCAAAACGGAAGTCGGCTCGTCAACTGCTAATTCGTCGAAACGGGCAAGTCCGTTAGTTAGATATTCCTGCATTTCCATAGTTTGCTCGTCGTCAAGTTCCATTTTTGCTAAAGCGCACAACGTTTTTACTTCGTTTTGGGTAATTTTCATACTTTTCCTCTTTCCTAATAACGCTTTAACTATACTCCTTACGCCAAAAAAAGTCAATCATAAACGGAGTAAACTTACATTATGGTTGACTTTTGATGGTTATTTTGGTATTATATACGAAACGAACGAAATAAAGGAGGTACGGTTATGTACCCGTATATCATTGAGGGCGTGCTTTCTTCCTACTCCGTAATGATGGTGCTAGGAATATTTGCGTCACTAGGTATGTTCAAACTACTGGCTAAACTCACTCGTCTTAACAAAGAGGCTTACGATTTCTACTCGACCACCGGCGTAATCGCAATCGCAGTTGGGCTTTGCTCCGCGTTCTTATTCCAAGCGGTTTACAACTATTTTGAAACGGGCGTATTCGAAATAAGCGGTCTAACCTTTATGGGCGGTCTTATCGGTGGCGCAGGCACTTTTATTCTCATTACGATTTTCACCAAGAAAAAGCATATCAGAGCGCAATTCTTTACCGTAGCCGAAATCGCCGTTCCTTGCATTTTGGTAGCGCACGCTATCGGTAGAATAGGTTGCTTTTTAGCAGGTTGCTGTTACGGTGTCGAATCCGAACACGGAATACTTTTCCCCGGTATGAGCCACAAAGTTATTCCCACTATGCTTTATGAATCTATCTACCTATTTATTTTGCTCGCAATCGTGCTCTTAATTATCCTTAAGTTCAAAAAGATTAGAGGCTTTAACCTTCTTGGCTACGCGTTTGCTTACTCAATCTTTAGATTTATTATCGAGTATTACCGCGGGGACCCCAGAGGCGCGTTTATCGGCCCGTTCTCTCCCTCGCAATTCCAGTCAATCGTACTGTTTTTGGTGGGTTGCGTACTTCTTTACTTTAGACTTAAACGCCCCGATATCTACTTGCCCGAGCCGGTTTACGATACTCCCAAAGAAAGTGAAAAAAGCGAGACGGTAGAAGAAAACGAGACGAAAACAACGGACGAAAATATTGAAAAAGCCGTAGAAAACGACCCCGTAGAAAACAAGCAAACGGACGAAAAAACCGAATAACGTATCACAATTTTAAGTACATTATACAAGAAAAGTCCCCCCAAATTTTTGGGGGACTTTTTTGTCTTTTATATCACGCTAGGTGATTATTTTCTCTTGCTTACAAATACTACCGCAAGAGCAGAAAGTACGATTGCAAGAAGTCCTACTGCCTCTTTACCACAGCCCTTTTCGTCGGACGTAGGCTCCTCTACTACTTCCGTCCACTTTGCAGTTACAGTTACGTTTCCACCAGTAGAAGTTTCTATCTGCGTTACGTTCCAGCCGTCAAACGTGTATCCCGTCTTCTCTGCGCTGGTAGGTGCAACGAGCGTAATGTCTGCCGTTTCTACGGAGTAAGAAACGGGGTTAGTATGAGTAACAGCACCGCCAGCAAGGTCGTATGTAATGGTGTAAGTAATAGCCTTGAACGTTACTTCAATAGCAACGTCTTCGCTTGCGCCCGTTCCGTCGTAAGCGTATGCGCCGTCAACGAGTTCTGCTTTCTTATCCACTCCGCCTACCGTAAAGGTATCTACTTCGTAGTGAGCGTTAGGCTCAACCGTGATTTCGTAAGAGCCCGTAGCGTCGTACTCGGAGGGAGCCTCGCCGTTAACCTTGATTGCGCCGTTTGCTCCTGCGTTTGCAGTAAGCGTGTGAATAGCGGTAACAACGTATTCTGCAACTACTTCGCTATCAATCTTGATAGTAACTTCATAGTCACCCATCTTATCCATAACGAATGCGCCACCGTCAACGGTAACTTCTCCGTCCGGACCGGTTACTTCCATATCGTACTGACTGTTATCATACTCAACTTCGCCAGTAAGGAAGGTGTGCATCTTAACAGTTTGACCTGCGTGGCTATCGCCAAGTTTAGCGATAACTGCACTTTCGTAGCCGTAAGCATAAGTCGTCTCCAAAGGCGTTGCGGTAACGTCCGTTCCGTCGTTTTCAAGGTCTTGACCGTCAACGTTCATAAGCATAATATGAGCAGTCTCGTCGGTAAGGTCGGCATCTCCGTCCTTATCACGAAGATCAGCGGTAACGGTCATCGTAACGAGTTCGTTGCCAAAACCTGCAAATCCGAAGTCGTCAAAGTCAATTATCTTCCAACGATAAAGAAGATCGCCTGCAGTACCAAAGTTGGTTTGCGTATTGTGACGAATTCTTCCGCTGTCAGCGTAAAGCGTATTGTCTTCCGCATTATAGTAAACGGTATATACGGGGTCTTGTTTTGCTCCCTTGGTGTTCATTTGTACGCCTTTTTCGTCGTACTCATCACCAGACGCCACGAAACCGTCAAATCTGATTGCAGATGCCGGTGCGGTCGCCTTGCTTGTGTCATATCTTCCACCAGTTACGAACAGAGACTTATACTGGTCTGCCTCGTTTACCCTTGCTTGATAAGAAGTAGTCATTGATCCACTATCGTCAACGGGACGGAAAGTAAGTTTTACGCTTGCGTATTTTCCACTCTCGGTAGTAAAGTTGAGGTAAAGCGCATCAATATCACGATTATTCTTTGCGTCGTTAGTAGCAACTGCATTGTTAAAGTCAGCCTCGGAAGTAGCCGTCTTCCAGAACTTGCCATTGCTATACATACCAAAGCCTGCGTCGGTAGCCCGCGTATAATTATTAACGTTAACGGTTGTTGCGCCCTCACTGCCGTACTCTTTGGGAAAAAGCGCAATCTTTGCCAAAGGAGCGTAAACGTCGTTGTCAGCAAGCATAAGTTTGTTTGCTACGGCAAGCGTTTTATTCTCTTCCGTAATAGTTCTTGCTACGCCGTCCTCTACGTTAAGAGCAATTCCGTCGTAAACGGAATCGTTAGTTACGGTCATACCTGCAACGGAAGTTACGGGCGTGCCGTTAAGTTCGGTTACCAAGAACTTGCTTTGCTCTTTCAAACCTTCAAGTTTTACGGTTACGGTTACGGTTTTAAGTTCGTCTTCCGTAAAGGGCGTCCAAGCGCTGTCGCTTGCCACTCCGTCCGCTTTAAGGTTACGCATCTTATAACGAGCGTACTGACTTCCGCTCTCGCCAAAGAGAACGTGACCAGAGGTTGCAAACCAACTAGTGCTATTATATGTCGAACCGATACAAGCCACGTTGGTATATACCCAGAAATCGTCCGCCGTGGGGTTAATGTAAATTCCGGGAACCGAAAGGCCTCTCTTGTTGTTGATGTACGTAGAAGCAGTAATAGTCGCCTCCGTACCATAAGCACGAACACCGCCATAAAATCCGTCAAGACCTAACTGAATGTAGTTGGAAATAATGTCTCCGCCTTGAGCAATTGCCGTTTGAGTGCCGTTGAAAGAGTTCCAACCTATATGTTTAGACTGGCTTTCTCCTTTAACACCCATACCGAGTTCGCCGTTAGAACGGGTGTAACTCTTTACGGAGAAAGATTTTTCTCCACTGGAAAAGATAATTAAGAAGTTGTCGTAAGGGTCGGTACCGTTAGTTGCGGTGTGATTCGACCAGGGCAAAAACTTAATTAACGCTTTGCTAGCATCAGCGGTAGAAAAATCGTACGTACCAAGGTTGAACGTGGACGAACCGGGATTTGCGGTAAGTACTGCGCCCGAATATGGACCTTGACCACTTTCCAAAAAACTACTGGTAACGTTCCAAGCGTCCGTGTACGTGATAGTTCCTTCCGTAACCGTTTTTTCCGCAGGATCATAAGCCGTGCCTTCAGTTACGAGATCGGCAACTTTGACTTCTGCTTTCGCACGAGAAAACGGCACAGTTAGTAGTGACGTGAGTGCAATCAAAAGACAAAGCGCAATAGTCAACACTATTGACTTTCTCTTTGTTTTCATATTCCCCTCCAAATAAATTTATTTTGTCGTCTTTCCTATTTAAAATATAGTAGCCGACGATTTATATGCTTTATAGTACCATATTTTTTGCCAAAAGTAAATGTTTTTAAATATTTTTATTATATAATTTTAAAGACTATATGCTTTTTCGGTCGCTCTGCACCGACGGGCAGGTAGGCGTTCTATACATTACCGTAGATAAACCCAACTACACTATGGTTTATCCGTAATGCCGATAGGAAACCTACTTGGCTCCCCGTCTTCACGGGGTAGGAAAACTGCGTGCCTGTCGGGACTCATGAACAAAAAAGTCTTATCCGTAACAAGAAGAAGACTTTACCTTAAACATAATCAATTGTAATTTTTTATCTTACTTGAATTTTCGTACAAGGCACTCTGCCTGCTAATATGTCTTCCATATCAAAGCGAGAAGATGCGATAATAACTTTAGTTCCGTTTTGAACGCAAGGCTTTATATACTCAAGTTTTGCTCCTGCACCGTTTGCGCCCGCTCTACTTGCGCCAAAGCAAGACTTTTTCGCCTCGTCAATATTTGCTATCACCTCGTAAGCGTCCTTTCCGCTAATCTCCGTTATAAGCGAGTTTTTGTCGTTTACGTCACGGTAAATTCCGTCAAGATTAGTTAAAATCACTAGCGTTTCCGCCTTAACTAAGCAAGCAACTTGCGACGCCGTTTCGTCGTTATCAACGAGTTCAACGACGTGCTTACCCGTGCTTTGAAGTCGTTCGATTTCCCACTTTCTATTTTCTTCTCCCGTCGCGCTATCGTTATAGTTTATGATAGGAATTGCGTTTTGGCTTGCGCAACGAAGTAGCAAATTCTTGATATGCTCTCTCTTAACCTCGTCGTTAAAGTGGTTATGTTCGATTAGCACTTGGCGAACCGAATATTTGGGGTCGATAAAGTTGCGGTAAGTTTCCATCAAGATTGCCTGACCTTGCGAGGCGTAATCAGCCTTAACGTCACTCGGGTCGCCCTCGATTTCCTTGCCGTTTCTTCTTATATAGTCTAGTCTTCCTATAACGGTCGCTCCGCTCGACACCCAAATCATACCTGGGCGCAAGAAACGAGAAATGCGAACGAATTTATTATAGTCGAGTTCTCCGTGAACGCTATCAACGAGCGCCATAGAACCTATTTTTCCAACGAGACTTACGTCGAATTTCATTTTGCTCCTCACTTAAACGATAATTTATATTATCATTATAGCCCTTTACACGCTTTTCGTCAATAATTTCACGCTCCGTTGCCTCTTTTTATTTGCAGTTTTTCGTCGAAAAGTATATAATACTATTAACTTTCGCGCGAGGTGATATTATGGAAAAAATTGCGTCTTTTACTATCAATCACTTAACCCACGAGCCGGGGATTTACCTCTCTAGGGTTGACGGGGATATCTATACTTACGATATCCGTTTTTGCAAGCCCTATTATCACCCCCTACTAACCAACGCTCAACTCCACTCGCTCGAGCATATTTTTGCAACGCTACTACGAAACGGCGAAAAGAAAGAAAGCGTAATCTACGTCGGCCCTATGGGTTGCCAAACGGGATTTTACGTCCTTTACCGTGGCGTTGAACTTGCCGAGGCTAAAGTCGATATCCTTTCCGCCTTTGATAAAATTCTATCTTACGACGGAGAAATGCCCGGAAACAGCGAAATCGAGTGCGGATATTGTCACAACCTTTCGCTTGACGAGGCGAAGACGGCAGTTTCGCTGTTTTTCGAACGCACTAACTTGGAAAAATAAGCAAGCGTCTAAAATTTTGAAAAATTTTTATAGCCGAAATAGTAAAATTCCGTTGTCAAGCGTTTAAGTTATGACGAAAACAACGAGGATTTTTTTATTTGGACACGCCATAAACACGCAAATGCCTATCTTGAACGGTAACGACCATTTGCTTTTCAACTTTATCGTATTTCATATTTACTCCTGCAAATTTTCTATATTAAAATTATAGCCTGTATTTTTTTAATAATCAATACTTTTTTCTCCACCTTTTTTGATAATAATTTACTGATTTTAATTTTATTCTGATAAAAATTTTACCTCATAATGTGGCATACCACAATCCCATCCTTCTTCTTTTTCTATGCTATCCCATTGTTCAATGTTCCCTATGAATTTAATTCTACTTAAATGTGTGCACCCAGCAAAAGCCCATTCTCCTATACGTTTAACACTATTGGGGATGGTTACTTCTATAATATTTACACAATCCTCAAAAGCGCCGTCGTCTATATTTACTATACCTTTTTTTATTACGAACTTATCATCATTTTTGCCTATCGCATATCTTATAAAATCTCTACCGTTTTTGCTATATAGATTACCATTTATAGATTGATATACCGCATTCTTTTCATCAACACTTATTTCAATTAATTTTACACATCCCGATAATGCATTTTTACCTATACTTATAACGTTTTCTGGAATATGTATTTTAGTTAACGCAGTACACGCCTTAAATGCATAATCTCCTATAACTGATAATCCTTTCCCAAGTGAAACGTTTGATAACTTCTCACATCCCCAAAAAGCCCTATGCCCTATCGTCATAACATTATCTGGAATAGATATCTTCGTTAATTTTACGCAACAATAAAAAGATTCGCTGCCTATGCTATTAATCGTGTTTTTCATTTCCACGTCAGTCAATTCCTTACAATAAAAAAACATGCAAGCTGGTATATTGTTTATTCCTTTTCCGATTGTAACCTTTTTCAATTTTTTGCAGTATTCAAATAAATTTCGACCTATGCTGATTACATTATCTGGTAAAATTATCTCTTCCATTTCCGTGCATTGACTAAAAGCATAGCCGTCTATTTCAGTAACACCCTCCCCAATTTTTATATTTTTTAATTTTTCACACAAAGTAAATGCACCTTCAGATATTTTAAGCACACTTTCCCCAATTATTACCGAAGTCATTTTGAGATTTAGAAAAAAAGCTTCTTCCCCTATGCTTTTAATTTCTATCCCATTGACTTCATTTGGAATTACTATTTCTGAACAATTAATTGTCGAATAGTCATCTAATCCAATCACTTCATTGTCAACTATGTCAAACATTCTCAAAACTCCTATTTATTTTGTCGTTTTATGCACAGTTATTATAAACTCTAATAACATTATATCACGAATAATAAAGCAAATCAATACTTTTTTCTCCACCTTTTTTGATAATAATTTACCGATTTTACGCTTTATCGTTTGACTAATGTCGACAAAAGTTTTATAATAGATAAGGTTAGGCTTTTAAGCCTAGCAATTTAGAACAAAGTAAATTCATTATTGGAGGATAACTATGAAGAAAATGACCATCGACGGTAATACCGCGGCGTCTCACGTAGCGTACGCTTTTAGTGAAGTTGCGGCTATTTACCCCATCACGCCTTCGTCTCCGATGGCGGAAGTTGCTGACGAGTGGGCAACCCTAGGCCGTACTAATATGTGGGGCCAGCCCGTTAGAATTGCTGAAATGCAATCCGAAGCAGGCGCTGCAGGTGCTGTTCACGGTTCGCTTTGCGCAGGTGCTCTTACCACCACCTACACCGCAAGCCAGGGACTTTTATTGATGATTCCGAATATGTATAAGATTGCCGGCGAACTTATGCCTATGGTAATGCACGTTTCTGCTCGTGCGCTCGCTGCTCACTCTCTTAACATTTTCGGTGACCACGCCGACGTTATGGCTTGCCGTCAAACCGGTTTTGCTATGATGGCTGACGGTTCCGTACAAGAGGTTATGGACCTTGCGCTCGTATCCCACCTTGCTACGCTTAAATCTAAAGTTCCTTTCATCAACTTCTTCGACGGTTTTAGAACTTCTCACGAAGTTTCCAAAATCGACGCTTGGGACGAGACTGACAACTACAAAGAAATCCGCGAAATCTGCGACAAAGTAGGTATCAAAGAGGCTATCGCTGACTTTAAGAGCCGTGCGCTTAACCCCGAGCATCCTATCCAAAAGGGTACCGCTCAAAACTCCGACACTTACTTCCAGAACCGCGAGACCGCAAACAGTTATTACGCTCAAGTTCCCGCTATCGTACAAGAAATGATGGACGTCGTTTCTGCAAAGTGCGGTAGAAGTTATCACCTCTTCGACTACGTTGGTGCTCCCGACGCAGAAGAAGTAGTAGTTCTTATGGGTTCGGGTACTGATGCAGTTGAGGAAACGATTAACAAACTCAACGCTATGGGTCATAAGTTAGGTATGATTAAGGTTCGTCTATATCGTCCTTTCGCTACCGACGCTTTCATTAAGGCTATCCCCGCTACCTGCAAGAAGATGGCAGTTCTCGACAGAACCAAAGAGGCTGGCTCGCTTGGTGAGCCTCTCTACCTCGACGTTTGCTCCGCACTTTTAGAAAAGGGCGTAACGGGCATTAAAGTAGTTGGCGGTAGATACGGTCTTGGCTCGAAAGAGTTCAACCCCTCTATGATTCTTTCCGTTTATAAGAACCTTATGGCTGACGAGCCCAAAAATCACTTCACCGTTGGTATTTACGAGGACGTAACCAACTCGTCGCTCGATTTCTCGGAGAAGTTCGACGCTGCTCCCGCTGGTTCTACCTCTTGTAAGTTCTACGGTCTTGGCTCTGACGGTACCGTAGGTGCAAACAAGAACTCGATTAAGATTATCGGCGACAACACCGATATGTACGCGCAAGCATACTTCTTCTACGATTCTAAGAAGTCTGGTGGTATTACCGTATCGCACCTTCGTTTCGGTGAAACTCCTATCCAGTCCACTTACCTTATCGACTCTGCTGACTTCGTTCAATGCTCCAACCCCTCGTACATTATCCGTTACGATATGACGAGCGAGATTAAAGAGGGCGGTGCTTTCCTTCTTAACGCTCCTTGGACCACGATTGAAGAACTCGAGGCTAACCTTCCTGCATCCGTAAAGAATACGCTTGCTACCAAGAAGATTAACTTCTACGTTATCGACGCAATCAAGATTGCAGCAGAACTTGGTCTCCGTGGAAGAACTAACACTATTTTGCAGTCCGCGTTCTTTATGACCAACCCCCAAATTATGCCTTACGAGAAAGCCGTTGAACTTATGAAGTATATGGCTAAGAAATCGTTCGCTAGAAAGGGTGACGCTGTCGTTCAAATGAACTACGACGCTATCGACTCTGCTAAGGCTAACCTCGTTAAGATTGACGTTCCCGCATCTTGGGCAACCACCACTACGGGCGCTGAAATGGTTAAGGGTGCTGACGACGAGTACTTCCAGACTATCGTTAAGCCTATCCTTACTCTTAAGGGTGACAACCTCCCCTCCTCCGCGTTCAACGCTGACGGTTCCGTTCCCGTTGGAACGACCAAGTTCGAGAAACGTGGCGTAGCAGTTACCGTTCCCGAAGTTGACCTCGCTAAATGTATTCAATGCGGACGTTGTTCGTTCGTTTGCCCCCACGCTTGTCTCCGTCCCGCAGTAATTCCTGCTGGCGCTGATAAACCTGCAACTCTTACCACTAAGCCCGCTACCGGTCTTGCTGGTTACGAGTACAGAATGCAAGTTTCGCCCCTCGACTGTATGGGTTGTGGCGTGTGCGCTACCGTATGCCCCGTAAAAGACGGCGGAGCAATCAAGATGATTCCTCTTGCAGATTCGCTTGCTAAGGGCGAGGCTGAAAACTGGGAATACACCGTATCTGCTCCTGACGTAGATACTTCCAAGTTCAAGAAATCTACCGTTAAGGGTTGCCAGTTCTCTACGCCTTTGTTCGAATTCTCGGGCGCTTGCGCAGGCTGTGGCGAAACTCCTTACGTAAAAGTTCTTACCCAACAGTTCGGCGACAGAATGATTGTTGCTAACGCTACGGGATGCTCCTCCATCTACGGCGGTTCTTCCCCCACCTGCCCCTACACCACCAACAAGGACGGCAACGGTCCTGCTTGGGCTAACTCCCTCTTCGAGGACAACGCTGAGTTCGGTTATGGTATGCACCTCGCGTACAAGGCTCGTCGCACTACCCTCGCTGAAGAAGTTAAGGCTGTTCTCGATACCGTTAAGCCCGAGACCAAGGCTGCTTTCGAAGAGTGGCTCGGCGCTATGGACGAGGCAGAGGCTTCCAAAGTTGCATCTGCAAAAGTTAAAGAGGCTCTTAAGAACGAAGACGGTCTTGAGAACATCAAGGCTAACGCTGACTGCCTAGTTAAACCTTCCTTCTGGATTATCGGTGGTGACGGTTGGGCATACGATATCGGTTACGGTGGACTTGACCACGTTCTAGCATCTGGCGAAGACGTAAATATCCTCGTTCTCGATACCGAAGTTTACTCCAACACTGGTGGACAAGCATCTAAGGCTACCAACATTGGTGCTGTTGCTAAGTTCGCTGCTGCAGGTAAGAGAGTTAAGAAGAAAGACCTCGGTATGATTGCTGCATCCTACGGCTACGTTTACGTTGCTCAATGCGCTATGGGTTCTGACCCGCAACAATTCCTCAACGCTATTAACGAGGCTGAGGCTTACAAAGGACCTTCGATTATCATTTGCTACGCGCCCTGTATCAACCACGGTATCAATATGGCTAAGTCGCAACACGAAGAGAAGGCTGCTGTTGATTGCGGTTACTGGCAACTTTACAGATTCAACCCCGATAAGACCGAAAAGGGCGAGAATCCGTTCACGCTTGACAGCAAAGACCCGACTGGAAATTACCAAGAATTTATCCTTGGCGAGACTCGTTACGCATCTCTTAAGAAGACTCAACCTGCTCTTGCAGACGAACTCTTCGCTAAGACCGAGAAGTCCGCTATGGATAGACTCGCTGGTTACAAGAAGATGGCTGGCAAGTAATATTTGGCCGACAAATTAGTATAAATCAAGTACGGGGCGCACATATATGCGCCCCGTTACTAAAATCGGTGTACGCACCGATTGGCTCCCCGTAAAATAGCGTACGCGTTATTTTTACTTTCCTTCGTGGAACAATTCATTATAAATAATAATAATAATTAAAAAAGGAAAGTATAAATTATGTTACAGCAAGAAGAAAAATTAACCACGCAAGCCGTGGAAGAAACTCAAGTAGAAAGCGGAGCCGTTCTCGTTGATAAAGCGGACGGAAACCCTTTCGGTATGGAAGTAAATAAACCTAAAAAGCAAAAGACCCCCTCCCCCGTTTGGAAAAAGGTGCTTAGCGTTCTTAACTATATCTTTATCGACGGACTGTCGGGTATGGCGCTCGGTCTTTTCGCTACCCTTATTATCGGAACGATAATCTCCACCGTCGGCGGTTATATCCCCGGAAAAATCGGTTACTTTATCGTTTCAATCGGTACATTTGCAAAAATGCTTATGGGCGCTGGTATCGGAGTTGGTATGGCGTACAAACTAAAAAAAGCGCCTATGGTATCAATTTCCGCCGGTGTTGCAGGCTCGATAGGAGCGTATGCAAGCAAGATTATAGACGGCGTAACAACGATTAGCGGTGTGGGCGAGCCCTTGGGCGCGTTCGTCGCTGCTTTCGTAGCAATCGAAGTTGGCTCGCTAGTGTCTGGCAAGACTAAAGTCGATATTATCGTTACTCCCCTAGTTGCAATTCTCTCGGGCTCGATAATAGGTTTACTCGTTGGACCGCCCATTTCGTCGTTTATGGTGGCTGTAGGCAAGGTAATTAACTACGCTACCGACCAACAACCCGTTCTTATGGGTATTTTGGTAGCCGTACTTATGGGTATTGCACTCACGCTCCCCATCTCCTCCGCCGCAATCGGCGTTTCGCTTGGACTAAGCGGTATCGCTGCGGGCGCTGCAGTCGTAGGCTGTTGCTGTCAAATGGTTGGTTTTGCCGTTATGAGTTTCCGTGAAAACAAGTGGAGCGGTATCGTTGCTCAAGGCGTTGGAACGAGTATGCTACAAATGCCTAACATTATTCGCCGTCCTATCGTGTGGTTACCGCCTATTATAGCATCCGCTATTTTAGGTCCGATTGCCTCTGCGGTATTCGGTATGACCGCTACGAAAATAGGCGCAGGTATGGGAACTTCGGGTTTAGTAGGTTGCATTGATACTTTTACCGCTATGACTACGGCTGGCGTTTCGCCCTGGATAACGCTAGGCGAAATTGCGCTTATGCATATCGTATTGCCGGCGCTCATTTGCCTTGGCATTAGCGAACTTATGAGAAAATATAAACTTATCGGTTACGGTGACCTAAAACTTGACTTATAATTACTAATTAGTTATAATAAGGCGGTGCATTAAAGCATCGCCTTTATTTTTTTCAAAAAGGAACGCTATGAGAATTAAACTTTCCGACCATTTTACTTATAAAAAACTTTTGCGTTTTTGCTTTCCATCTATTATTATGATGGTTTTCACTTCCGTTTACGGTATCGTGGACGGCTTTTTCGTGTCTAACTTTGCAGGAAAAACGGATTTTGCATCCGTCAATTTTATTATGCCATACCTGATGATACTCTCCGCCGTTGGCTTTATGTTCGGCGCTGGAGGCTCGGCACTCGTCGGAAAATCTCTTGGAGAGGGCGAAAACGAGAGGGCGAACAAACTCTTCTCTCTTATCGTTGCTACGACTGTCGTTTTGAGCGTAATTCTTACCGTTCTAGGACTAATTTTTCTGCGCCCCGTTGCAAAACTTTTAGGCGCTGAAGGACGATTACTTAACGCTTGCGTTCGTTACGGACAAATTATCATATTCTTTCAAACGGCGTATATGCTACAAATTTTCTTTCAAACGCTATTCGTTACTGCAGAACGCCCAAAACTAGGACTACTATTCACGGTAGCGTCGGGTTGCACTAATATCGTTTTGGACGCACTTTTCGTAGGAGTGCTTAGGTGGGGAATCGAGGGTGCTGCGTGGGCAACGATTTCCAGTCAAGCCGTAGGCGGAATAGGACCGCTATTCTACTTCTTGTCCAAGCGCAACAAGTCTTTGCTCCGTATCGTCAAGCCGTCTTTCGATATTAAGGCTATCTTGAAAGCGTCGGGGAACGGCTCAAGCGAACTTATGGGCTTTATCTCGTCGTCGCTCGTCGGTATGCTCTATAACGTGCAACTTATGAAATACGCCGGTGAAAACGGAATAGCGTCATACGGCGTAATTATGTACGTAAGTATGATTTTTAGCGCGATTTTCATAGGCTATTCTATCGGCTCTTCGCCCGTAATCAGTTATCATTACGGCGCAAACAACCATAACGAACTACAAAATCTCAAAAGAAAAAGTTTAATGATTACGACGATTACCTCGCTAGTTATGTTCACGCTTTGTTTTATCCTAGCCTCGCCACTTTCTACCCTCTTCGTTGGATATGATAAAACGCTATTCGAAATGACGAAACGCGGTTTTAGATTTTTCGCTTTTGCGTATCTGTTTTGCGGATTTGCAATATTCGGTTCGTCTTTCTTTACTGCGCTTAATAACGGTCTAGTTTCGGCAATCCTCTCGTTTTTACGAACGCTCGTATTCCAACTTGGCGCAATACTACTCCTTCCGCTTTGGTTTGGTCTAGACGGAATTTGGCTTTCCCTAATCGTAGCCGAAGTTATGGCGTTTACACTATCGTTCGTATTCTTAATCGCTATGCGCAAAAAATACAATTATTAAACTTAAAAAAACCTTGCTTAACAAAGCAAGGTTTTTTGTTTGACTTTTAACAAGATTTTATAAGGCGAATATAGAACTCAACCGATTTATAAATCGTCTCAAGCGGTACTCTTTCGTCGTTACCGTGGATTAGGCTACGCTCGTAAGTGGATAGTTCCATTGACGAGAAACGATAAACCTTGTCGGATAGCACGCCGTAGTGACGAGAATCGCTACAAGCGACCATAAGGTAAGGAGAAACAAGTGCTCCTTGCCAAGTGCATAAAATTGCATCTTTTACTCTTTGCCAACCCTCACAGTTCGTAGTAGATATTCTTGACGGCGCCATACCGTGAATTTTGCGAATTTCAACCTCGTCGTCGCCTATCGTTTTACGAAGTCTCTCGATTGCCTTTTCGGGCGTATCTCCGCTAATAAGACGGAGGTTTGCCACCATTTTAGCCTCGGGAGGCAATACGTTTGCGCCCTTACTTCCTTGCATTTGCGTAAACGCTACGGTAGTACGAAGTAGAGCGTTCATTTCTCCACCTTTTTTCTTGCACATAGAGTTAAGCACGCCCTTAAATAGCCATAGATTAGCCATAATAAGACGGAGCGTAAAAGTCGATTTTCTGCCCAAAGTATCGAACATAAGTCTAGCAGGCTCGCCCATAGTAAACTTTGCCGGGTGACTTTCCACCTTTACGCACGCTTTAGCAAGTTTACCGATTGCCGTATTTCTCGGAGGCGACGAGGCGTGTCCACCGTTCGTCTTAACCATAAATTCAATGTCGGTCATACCCTTTTCGGCAATACCGATTAGCGCGCATTTTTCTTTTACTCCGGGGAAAACGCCTTGAACTACCGCTCCGCCCTCGTCAAGCACGAGCGACGGGGTAATGCCCTCTTTTAAGAACTTGTCCACTATACCTTGCGCACCCGTTCCAGCGATTTCTTCGTCGCCGGCGAACGCAAAATAGATATCGTTTTCGGGCGTAAAGCCTTTTTTCATTAGCGTTTCGGACGCTTGGAGCGCAGAATTTAGCGTGACTTTCGTATCAAGCGTTCCTCTACCCCAAAGTTCGCCGTCCTCCACAATCCCTTCAAACGCAGGCTTTTGCCAGTTTTCTTCGACTGCGGACACCACGTCGTAGTGTGACATAAGGATAGTTGGGTTTTTACTAGACTTTCCCGCCCACTTAAAGAGCAGTCCTCTCTCGCCCACCTTTTCAAACGAGCAAGTCTTGACCAAAACGGGGAAACAGTCGAAAAGCACTTTTTCAAACTTTCTAAACTCGCCCTCGTCCTCGTCCGCCTTATTCCTAGACGAAACAGTCTTAACTCTAACCATTTTCGCTAGGTCGGACACCGCTTTTTCACGGTCAAACTCAACGGGCGTAATCTCGTATTCTTTTTCCGGTAGCGGTCTAAACAAAAGCGTTCGTATAAACACTACGGCTAAAAGCAAGCCCAAGAGCGCGCCTACTGAAATTATAACGATTATCCACCACTCCATAATTATTCTTCGTCCTTTTCAGTTTTTTGTTCCTCTTTTTTAACGGGAGTAACTTCACCAAGCCAACCTTTCTTATACATAACGCGAGAAGAACCGATTGCTACGATTGCGCCAACGGGCACCATAATTCCTACCATACCGGCATTGAGCGCAGGAATAGTGATAAAGAGCACGAGCATTAGAGCAACGGGTACGATTGCGATTTTCCAGTTCTTGGAAATATACACAACGCCAAGCCCACCGAATAACGCAGGCAAAATGTTGGCGAAAGCCGGTTGCAAAATCTTGCTAGAAAGAACGTCGGTTAGCGGAATAATAAGTATTACGCCGACAATAATGATTGCAGTCGTCACGATAGACGAAACGGCAGTCGCAATAGTCGATATAATCTCGCCCTCCTCAGTACCAGCCTTAACGCCTGCGTCGTCCATACAACTAATTGCGCAAGGCGCTTTTAGGTTAGTGATGTTTCCCGTAACGAAAGATAGATACGAACTACCTGCTCCGAGCATCGGAATATAAGTAAATACTTCGATAAGTCCTACCGCCCAAAAGATAGGAGCGACGGACAAAAGTCCTTTTAGAACTCCGCCCATATTAGGAGTTACCTTAAAGATTATCATCAACACGAAAGGAAAAGCGAAAATAATTCCGCAAGCAATCCAACCCCAAATTTTTCCGTAGAAGTGTACGCTTTCAAGATAAGTTCTTTGCTTTTTCATTTTTCTCGCCTCCTTAGCCCAACCACGCCGTAATGGGTATAGCGGATACCATCGCTATTACCATACTAATCGGTAAAGCGTAATCGGATATCCAGTTCCATTTGAGTTTTTTCATAAGTAGTCCGCATAAAAGCATAACGACCATAGAAACTAGCATTACGAGTACGGGAATAAAACCGGGCGCACCCGTCGTTACGTCGCAGAAAATAAAGCCTGTAAACGCAGAAATCATACCCATAAACAAAGCGGAATTGAAAATCTCGCCCCACTTTTTGTCTTTTTCCTTAAACTTAAGCATACCCGTATCAACTTTCTTGCAAAGTAGCGGAATTGCAACTAATCCTACGATTATGCCAAGCATCATTACGATAGCAACCGTTACGAATTGCTGTGCGTTAATATCACTACCAAGCGACGAGCCTACTGCAACGAGCGCGGACTCTGCGGCGGTAGTCTCGTAAGTGAGCGAACCGATTACGCTTAAGCGTAGCCACGGAAGAGGTATTCCTAGGCTATACGAAAGCGTGATTACGCCGATAAACACGGATATAGCAGGCGCAATAGTGAAAAGCGTTGCTTTCTTAATCGTGCGCTTAACTACGCTCATATCCATACCTTTTTCTTTTGCTCTTTTGTATGCTCTAACCAAAAAGAATACTGACTGCGCCATAACGACGGCAATCACTATCGCAACTAGAACGAACAAAATAGGAGCGTTTACGTCAAACTTCATAAGTTTCTCCTTGTATTAGAAAAGGGCATATCACTACGCCCTTCCGTTTAGTTACTACTTCGCTACGATACCAGCGATATCGTAAAGTTCTTTGTTAAATTTTCTCGGCATTGAAAGTCCTTCAATAATATCAACGTCGAAAATCTGATTGTCCTTAATTCCGACTATTCTATTGCCGATTCCTTTTTCTAGTAGTTGAACTGCGTGAACACCGAACATAGTGCCAAGATATCTATCCGTAAGCGTGGGCGAACCGCCTCTTTGCAAGTGTCCAAGCACCGACGCTCTAATCTCAAGGTTCGAGTTTGCCGATAGATATTTAGCAAGTTCTTCGGAATTGCCAGCGCCCTCGGCAAGGACGATAATTCCGCTACGCTTTCCGCTATTTTCGTACTCGTGTAGTTTTTCCAGGATTTCCTCTTTCGTCATAGGCATTTCGGGGAGAATAATCATCTCCGCACCACCGGTAACACCCGTGTAGAGCGCCATATCGCCACAATGACGGCCCATTACCTCGATAATTGCCACTCTCTCGTGAGAGGACATAGTGTCTCTAATTTTATTGATACAATCTAGCACGGTGTTGCAAGCAGTATCAAAGCCGAGCGTAAAGTCGGTATACGATAGGTCGTTATCAATCGTGCCAGGTACGCCAATCGTTGGGAAACCTTTCTTCGAGAGAATTTCTGCGCCTCTAAACGAGCCGTCGCCTCCGATTACTATCAAACCTTCAATTCCTGCCTCGATAAGATTTTCCACGCCCTTTTGTTGACCTTCGGGAGTGGTAAATTCTTTACAGCGAGCCGAACGAAGAATCGTGCCTCCACGATGAACGATATCAGATACGCTACGCAAGTTCATAGGAATAAATCTCTTTTCCAAAAGTCCTGCGTAACCATTTTCAATACCAACTACTTCCATACCAGCGTTAATGCCGTATCTTACCGCCGCGCGAACGGCTGCGTTCATTCCAGGAGCATCTCCGCCACTTGTTAAAATTGCTATTTTTTTCATAAAAGTAAACCTCTTTTTGTAATCGATTAAATTTTATTGATATTATTATAAACTTTTATACTCTCGTTGTAAAGTGATTACGAACGATTTTGCAAAATTTTAGTTCTGTATAACCTTAATATTTTTCTCGCCCACTATTCCGCATAATTCCGTAAGGAACGAATCACTCACGTCAACGGGATTTTCTTTAAGCGCGTATAAAGTACCGTCGTCGATATTTTTCAAATAAGCCTCGTCGTCGCCCGGATAAACGTCCAAAACGTCGCGAATTCTATCCATAATATCAGCGTCAGACTCGATAAAGGAAATGTAAATACAAATCTTTTTGCTCGCCTTTTGCTTAACGTTTTCCCACGGTTCGATTCTCTCTACCGAAATTGTTGCGCCCTCTTCACGATGACGAACCTTTCCCGTAATCGTAACGAGTCGGTCTTTGACGAACAGTTTTTTGTACTGGCTCATCTTAAATCCGCCGAGCATTAGTTCTACCGTTCCGTATAGGTCCTCTAGTTTGCCCACGCCAAACTCTTTACCGGACTTTTTGCTAACCTTTTTCGTAGCCTCGACTAACATTCCGCCAAGAGTTACCATACTATCCTCGGGGACTAGGTAAGTTTCCTCCGCATCACCGTAAATAGCAACCTCTTCACGCTTTTCATTAAGCATACCCGTATTGTGCTTGTAATTTTTTAGGTGGCTCTTGTACTCGTCGAGCGGGTGACCGGTAAGATAAACGCCTGCAACCTCTTTTTCCTTTTCAAGTTTAGTCGCCGTGTCGTATTCGTCCATAACGGGATACTCGATTTTCTCTTCAACTTTTTCCGTATCAAATATAGATATTTGTCCGCTTAAAGAATTCTTATAATCGCGCGAAACTCTGTCGAGAATTTCCTCGTACTTATTGATAAGTTGAGAGCGATGAAGTCCAAAACAGTCGAAAGTGCCTGCATAAATTAGGCTTTCAAGTTGTTTTTTGTTTATCATAGCCGTTTTCATACGCTTAACGAAATCGTAAAAGTCCTTGAACTCTCCGTTCGCCTCGCGCTCTGCTACGATATTCTCTACCGCCGCAACGCCCACGTTCTTAATGCCTGCCATACCGATTCGAACGCATCCGTCCTCTACCGAATACTCGGCAAACGAACGGTTAATATTAGGCGGACGAACTCCGTATCCGTGCTCTTTTAGGTAGTTTAGGTAGTTAGAAATCTCTTCAATCGAGTTAATTCTATTGTTTAGCACCGCCGTAATAAACTCAACGGTATAATAGCATTTTAGGTACGCCGTTTGATATGACAAATGCGCATATGCGGCGGCGTGAGACTTGTTAAATGCGTAACTTGCAAAAGTGGACATATCGTCATATATCTTATTCGCAACGTCCTCGGGCACTCCGTTAGCGAGCGCACCCTTAATCGTTACCTTTTCGTCGCTATATCCGTGCAAGAACACCTTACGCTCTTTTTCCATTTTCTCGTGCTTTTTCTTGCTCATCATACGGCGAACTTCGTCCGCTCTTCCAAGCGTGTAGCCTGCGATATCTTGAACTATACGCATAACTTGTTCTTGGTAAACCATTATGCCGTAAGTTACTTTAAGAGTTGGCTCGAGTAGTGCGTGGTCGTAAATAATCTTGTCGGGGTTATGCTTATTCTCGATATAAATATCAATTTTGTCCATAGGGCCGGGGCGGTACAACGAAATTCCTGCGATAATCTCCTCGAGCGTAGTTGGTCGAAGGTCGCGCATAAACTTTTTCATACCGTCGGACTCCAACTGGAATACGGCGTGCGTATCGCCTTCTCCGATTAAGCGGTAGGTGGGCTGGTCGTCATACCCTATTGCGCCAGAGTAAAAGTCGAGGTCAACGCCTCTAGTCTGCTTTACGTACTTAACCGCTTTTGAAATATCGGTAAGCGTACGCAATCCCAAAAAGTCCATTTTAAGCAGTCCTAACTCCTCGCACTCAATCATATTAAACTGCGTAGTTACGATACCTTCGCTAGATTTTGCCATAGGCACGTGCTCGGCAATCGGGTCACGACAAATAATAACGCCTGCTGCGTGCATACCAGTTTGGCGAGGCATACCCTCGATTTCCATAGCCATATCTAGGATTTTATGCACCATTTCGTCGTTTTGATAAAGTTCTACCAAATCGGGGATAACGGGATTTTCGTCCGCTTTTTTGGGTTTTTCCAAGCCTAAAAGATGCCCTATGTGGTTTTTACCCATCATCTTAGGCATAAGTTTAGTAATTTTATCTACTTCGGCAAAGGGTTGATTAAACACTCTTCCCACGTCTTTTACCGCTGCTTTGGCTGCAAGCGTACCGAAAGTAATAATCTGCGATACGTTATTTACACCGTATTTTCCGATAACGTACTCAATCGTACGCTCTCGTCCGTCAACGCAAAAGTCTATATCGAAGTCGGGGTTAGATACACGCTCGGGGTTAAGGAAACGCTCGAAAATCAGGTCGTATTTAAGCGGTTCAACCTTTGTTATACCGATAGCGTACGCAACGATACTGCCTACGCCCGAGCCTCGTCCAGGGCCTACGGGTACGTCGTGGCGCTCCGACCAGTTGATAAAGTCCCAAACGATTAGAAAATAATCGACGAACCCCATCTTGCTTACTATTCCAAGTTCGTACTCGGCACGCTCTCTAATTTGGTCGGTAATCACTCCGTACTTTCTCTCTAGTCCTTCGTAGGTGAGTTTGCGTAAGAACTCGTACGGCGTAGAGCCGTCGTCCGGAATATACGCCGGCATTAGCGGTTCTTTAGCGAAGAAGTACGGTTCGCACTTGTTTGCAATCTCGAGCGTATTTACGATACTATCGTCAAGGTTGGGGAAAAGCGCGCGCATTTCGTCTTCGGACTTAAGGTAAAACTCCTTCGTCGGGAAGTACCCACCCTCGTCAATCGTGTTAGCGTCCATATCCTCGTCAAGGCTCTCGGGCGACATCGTCGTTCTAAACGATATACATTGTAACACCTTTTGCATTGCGCTATCACGCTTATTAAGATAATGCACGTCGTTGGTAGCAACGAGTTTTACGCCGTGCTTTCTCGCAATCGAAATAAGCATTGGTAAAACTTTCTTTTGGTCGGTAATGCCGTGGTCTTGAATTTCTATATAGTAGTCGTCTCCAAAAAGCGCCTTATATCTTTGTACTATTTCGTCCGCCTCGTCCATCGCGCCTGCTAAGAGCGCTTGCGGAAGTTCGCCCGCTAAACACGCTGAAAGACAAACCAAGCCCTCTGCGTGTTGGCGAAGTTGGTTAAAGTCAGTTCTCGGCTTATAGTAAAGTCCTTCGGTATATGCGTCTGAAACTAAACGAATTAGGTTTTTATAGCCCACCTCGTTTTTTGCAAGTAGTACGAGGTGATGAAACTTTGGCATTTTACCACCCGTAGTCGTCTTAACCGACATATCGTCGGTAAGATAAACCTCACAACCTATAATCGGCTTAACCTTAAATTCACGGCGTTTCGCCAAAAATTCGAAGGGGTTTGCATCTTTGTCCGTAAAACTAATCGCCGTTTTTACGAATTCGAGCGCACCGTACATATTACCGTGGTCGGTGATAGCGACGGCAGGCATACCTAGTTCGTCGCACTTTTTGAAAATTTTGGATATTCTCGTTGCGCCGTCGAGTAGGCTGTACTCGGTATGAACGTGTAAGTGAACGAAGTTGCCCATTAGCGTCTCTCCTCCTTTTGACGAATTTCGTTTGCAATCTCTTCAATCTTTGCAAGTCTATTTTTTAGCGTGCTTTTGTTTAGTCCAACTCGCGCCGAGAGTTCGGACAAACTATCCTCGGGATAATCAAGCCTTAATTCTGCAACCATTTGCAGTTTCTCGTTAAGCGACGCTATCCCGATTTTCTTCTTTATAAGTTTAATATCGTCGATATGGCGCATAGACGCATTTACCGTTTTCGAGATATTGCCAAGTTCACAGTTGTTTCTTCTATTCGTATCGCTCCTAAACTGACGAAGTGCGAGTTCGTTATTCAGTTTAAGTACCGCTTCGCTCGCACCCATAAGAGCAAGAGCGTCGGATACGGCTTCGCCACCTTTTAGGTACACTACCACTCGTTCTTTGCGCTCGACCACCTTAGCCGTAATATTGAACTCAGCAAAAAGCGAAACGAGGTCGTTAGCAAGCGCCGTATTAGATAGTGAGAACTCGAGGTGATAACCTTTTTTTAGCGTAACGCTACCACTACCCAAGAACGCGCCTCGAAGGTAATTAACCACGCAACACTCGGACGAAATTATAAACGGTTTAATTCCGCCTACTACCGCAGTTTCGCCGTCTTCTTGCTCGAAAATTCCGAGTGCGAAAAGTGCACCGAATAATTTTTCACCCGATAAATAAAATCCGCTGGCGTCTTTTTGCGCTTTTACGCCGTCGATTAATCCGCTAACGATTGCAGTAACCTTGTCCGACAACTTGTCCGCAAGCGATGGAAAAGATATTCTCATACCGTCCCGCGAGAACACTAGTGAACCGCCAGTATGCACGAGTGCAGACAAAAAGGCTCGTCTGCAACAAGGGAGTTGCGACGATAGTCTCACTATTTCATCTTTTGCTTTTGCCGAATATCCGTCCATTATTTTTCCTTATTCTTTCTACTTCTAAACGAGGGCAATCTTTCCCAGTTCGCAATCTGACTTAAATCAATGCCCACTCTTTTTACCGTCTCGAGCGGAAGGGACATATCGCCCACTCTATCTACCGAGTGCGCATCCGAGTTACACACGAACTCCACACCCTCCGACGCCATAATGGAAAGTTCTTCGTCCGTCATAGATATGCGCTTACCGTTAAGTTCGACGTAAGTTCCAAAATGTTTACACGCCCGAGCGACTTCAACGGCGTCCGCTTTTATTCCGTAATTTATGTGCGAAACGATATCAATCTCATAATTTTCAAGCAATTTTAAGTAAGCGTCCGTATTCCTTACGATTTGCTTTTTAGTGTATTTCCCGTCCTCGCCTTTAATGAGGTTTGGCAAAAAGAACCTAAAAATATCCGAAACTTTATGCGGAACAACGAGTTTGTGATATCCACAAACGGTAATATCTAAAAGTTCTTTATCTCTTTCTCTTAAGTCCGCCGTTCCAAACCTAGAACTTAAGTTTGTTTCAAGCCCTAAATAAACCTTAATATCGGGATAAAGTTCGTTTAGTTTGTCAGTCTCGGCGCGCATTTGCGCCCACTCTCTACGAGGCACGTTGTAAACCATATGCCTAAATCCGTGGTCGGTAATCGCCACTTCCTTAAGCCCGATTTCTCTTGCCCTCTCGACGTTTTGAGTTATACTCCCTTTGCCGTGGGAGTGAACGGTATGCGTATGGTAATCACCAAAAAATGCCATCTAATTTTCTCCAACAATCTTTATTTCTCGCTGTAGTTTAACGCCGAAAAGGGCGTAAACTCTCTTTTCTATTCTTTCCATAAGCGCAACGACTTGCCTCGCCGTAGCGTTTCCCTCGTTGACTATAAAATTCGCGTGCTTGCTCGACACTACCGCGTCGCCCTCACGCTCGCCTTTAAGCCCTGCGTTATCTATATACCACCCGGCAGGTTTTTCGCCGTTGCGGAAAACGCACCCAGCGGACGGCAAAGAGGGTTGGCTTGCAAGCCTTTTTAGTCTATATTCCGCCGTTTTTCGCTCAATCTCTTCTCTATCCGCCCGTTTAAGAGCAAACTCGGCAGAGAAAACAAACCCGTCTATCTTGCTCGAACGGTAAGAAAAACCGCAATCGGAGTTATGATAATCTTCGGTTTTACCGTCTTTTATTACCGTAACTCGCTCTAGCACCTCGCTAATCGAACTACCGAAAGCGCCTGCGTTCATTTTGACCGCTCCGCCAACTGAACCGGGAATACCACTAGCCCACTCTAGCCCCGACAAGCCTCGCTTTTTCGCCTCCATACAAACGAGAGGCAACGGCACGCCACTCTCGGCAACGAGGCGTTCTCCGACAAAAGAAAATGCATAAAGCCGATTAACTAAAATAGGAAAATCCACTCGCTCGCAAAATAGAATATTCGTTCCTCTACCTAGTACGCAACTAGGCTCTTGAGTCGCAAGCAGGTCTGACTTTTCTCGGATAAACTTTACCCGAACATTTCCTCCTATCTTGATTGAAGTAAGCGTTTTAGCCGATACGGTTTCGTACATTATATTGTACCTCATTTTAAGCAAATTTTCAAGCAAAACAAAGTTGTTTTCTACACAAATATTATATGCGCTTTATCCTATTCAATTTGCCTTACGGTATTGACAAATAATACTTTTTCATTTATAATTTTATTAGGAGGCTAAAAATGAAATTTTCTATCGACCACGACTACCATATTCACTCGCTTTTATCTTCTTGCTCTCGCCACGAAAAGCAAACGCCCGAAGCAATCTTGTCTTACGCAAAAGAAAACGGGTTTAAGAAAATTTGTCTTACCGACCACTTTTGGGACGAAACCGTGCCGGGCGCATCAGAGTGGTATAAACCACAAACCCTAGCGCATATCAAAAAATCGTTACCTCTTCCGCAAACGGAGGGCGTTCAGTTCTTTTTCGGAGCGGAAACGGATATGGATAAGTTTATGACGGTGGGTTGCTCGAAAGAGGCTCTTGACGAACTCGATTTCTTGATTATACCTACCACGCATTTACATATGAAAGGATTTACATACTTCGACGAGGACAACACTCTCGAGCGAAAAATTGCGATTTGGGAGCAAAGATTACACGCCCTACTCGACAAAGACTTACCGTGGCATAAAATAGGTCTTGCTCATATCACTTGCGACTTAATGCAATTCCATATCGACACCGACCACGTCACTTTGTTTTCGCTAATTCCCGACGAGGTTTACGGTAAAGCGTTTACCCGTTGCGCTCAAAAGGGTATCGGCTTTGAACTAAACTTCGACTCTTTTTCCTACTCCCCCGAGCAAATAAAACAAATTTTGCGCCCTTACTTTATCGCAAAGGAGTGCGGTTGCAAGTTCTATTTCGGTAGCGACTCCCACACCCCCGACGCACTAAAAAAAGCGAAAGCAAATTTTGAAAATATTGCCTCGCTATTGTCTTTAACCGAACTCGACAAATTCGAATTCCCACTATAAAACGAATAAAAAACTCGTCTCTATTACTGTAATAGCCATAGGGATTTTTATAAAAAAATAAAAGTGTAGCCCACTATACTTCGCAAAAAAGCGAAATATGGTGGGCTATTTTATCCAGAAAATTAAGTTAAACAAGTTATATTTTAGCCTTCTGGCTAAAAGTGATATGCAAGTTCCTTGCGTTATATTTTGACTTATAGTCAAAGTGATAGTATATTTGCCTAAAACTTACCCAAAGGGTAAATACAACTTTGCGTAGCAAAATAAAACTGCGAAAGCAATATAACTTGCCTTTAGGCAAATATAGTTGTGGCGTAGCGATAATCCCTATCGCTACGCCACTTTAAGGTGACGAGTTTTTTTATTTTACTGTTTGTGATACAATTTTTTAGACTGATATTTAGGTTCGCAAGTGAGATTAATGCCTAGTTTTTTAAGCACGTTCACGTCAACTTGCGAAAGTATTACCGTCGAGTGCATCTCAGAGCCTTTAAGTTTGGAAAGTTGGTTCATCGCCAGTTGCGCCGTTGGACTAGTAACCGCACAAATCGAGAGCGCAATTAGAATTTCGTCCGTATGTAATCTCGGATTGCCGTTGCCGAGGTGTTTAGTCTTTAATTTTTGAATAGGCTCTATAACGGTAGGCGAAAGAAGAGGTACGCTATCATGAATTCCCGCTAGCGTTTTTAGAGCGTTAAGGAGCATTGCCGAACTTGCGCCGAGCAACGACGAAGTTTTACCCGTTACAATCGTGCCGTCGTTTAGTTGGAGCGCAGCCGCAGGCGCACCCGTTTGCTCGGATTTATCAAGCGCTACGGAAACTACGGGACGAAGCGTTTCGTCAAGACCGCTGTGTTTCATCAAAAGTTTAATCTTAGTTACGGTCTCTTCTTTTACTCTATCTTCAATAAAGTCTTTTTGCGCTTGGTAATATCTTCTTATGATTTCTTGATTAGCCGCCTCTTTTACCGCATTGTCGTCGGTAATGCAATTTCCAGCCATATTTTCGCCCATATCGGTAGGCGATTTATAAGGCGAAGAACCGTAAATCTTCTCGAAAATATCGTTAAGAACGGGGAAAATTTCCACGTCACGGTTATAGTTTACGGTGGTTACGCCGTAAGCCTCGAGGTGGAACGGGTCAATCATATTGACGTCGTTAAGGTCGGCAGTAGCAGCCTCGTAAGCCATATTTACGGGGTGTTTTAGAGGCAAATTCCAAATAGGGAAAGTTTCGAACTTAGCATAGCCCGCTTTAATTCCACGCTTATGGTCGTGATAAAGTTGGCTCAAACAAGTCGCCATTTTTCCGCTACCAGGACCGGGCGCGGTTACTACGATAAGCGAACGAGAAGTTTCAATATAATCGTTAACGCCGTAGCCGTCGTCGGACACGATTCTACTAATATCGTACGGATATCCCTCAATCGGGTAATGACGATAAACCTTAATTCCTAACGAGGTTAGTTTTTCCTCAAACTGCTTTGCAAGAGTTTGTCCACAGTACTGCGTAAGAACTACGCTACCTACGAAAAGTTCAACGCTACGGAAAGCGTCAATAAGGCGAAGGACGTCGAGGTCGTAAGTAATACCAAGGTCGCCTCTCATCTTCTTCTTTTCGAGCGATTCTGCCGAAATTACTACTACGATTTCCGCTTGTTCTTTCAAGGTTAAGAGCATTTTAAGTTTGCTATCGGGTTTAAAACCGGGCAAAACTCTAGATGCGTGGAAGTCGTCGAACAATTTTCCGCCGAATTCAAGATAAAGTTTACCGCCGAACTTGGCAATTCTATCTCTAATATGTTCCGATTGCAGTTCTACGTATTTTTCATTGTCGAATCCTATTAAGTTCATTACGCCTCCTTGTCTTAAGTTCATTATACCACTTTACAACCGTTTAAGCAAACGCTTTTTACTAAAAACTATCTTTTTTTGCTTTTAGGTTTAATATTCGTTCTTTTTACTTGCTCGTGCACTCGCTTTGGCGGACGGATTAAACACTTTTCGCCCGTTCCTATTAGGTCCGCTCTACCAGCCTTTGTCAAAGCCTCTTTTACAAGTTCGTAATTTTTGGGGTTTTTATACTGGATAAGCGCGCGTTGCATCGCTTTATCGTGCGGATTTTTGGGCGAGTAAACGCTCTCGCCGTTTCTCGGGTCTATGCCCGTATAGTACATACAAGTCGAAATCGTACTAGGCGTTGGGTAAAAGTCTTGCACTTGCTCGGGCGTTATTCCATTATCTCGCAAAAACTCGGCTAGTTCAATCGCCTCTTTAAGCCCAGAGCCCGGGTGCGAACTCATAAGGTACGGAACGAGGTATTGCTCTTTCCCCACGGATTTCGTAATAGCGTAAAACTTTTTACTAAACGCCTTATATACCGCCTTACTAGGCTTACCCATAAGCGAGAGTACCTTATCCGAAATATGCTCGGGAGCGACCTTTAACTGTCCGCTAACGTGGTGCGAAACGAGGTTTCTAAAGAAAGTATCGTCGCTATCGCACATAAGATAGTCAAACCTTATTCCGCTACGAACGAATACTTTTTTCACGCCCTTGAGTTTACGAACTTTTTCTAGTAGTTCGTTATAGTCAGCGTGCGAAACCTCAAGCGACGGACAGGGCTTGGGGAAAAGGCATTGACGATTTTTGCATACGCCACGGCGAAGTTGAGCCTTGCACGACGGCGCACGGAAGTTCGCAGTCGGTCCACCTATATCGTGAATATACCCCTTAAAATCGGGACTATTAATTAGAATTTGCGCCTCGTTTAGTATGCTCTCGTGCGAGCGAGCCGAAATCGTTCTACCTTGATGAAAGGTTAAAGCGCAAAACGAACACGCGCCAAAACAACCTCTCGACGAGCAAATCGAGAACTTAACCTCGCTATATGCAGGAATTCCGCCTAATTTATCGTAACTTGGGTGCCATACTCGAGCGTACGGAAGTTCGTACACGGCGTCCATTTCTTCCGTGGTAAGCGGAGCGGACGGCGGATTTACGACTACGAAACAGTCGTCGTACTTCTCGACGAGCGGTTTTGCCGTAATAGCGTCCATATTATCACGCTGAACGGAAAACGAACGCGCGTAAGTTTTCTTATCGGCGCATAGTTCGCTGTACGGTGGGAGCAAAATATGCTCGCCCGTTACCGATAAATCTTTGGTTTTATATACCGTACCTTTAACAAAAGTAATCTCGCTGACTGGTATCCCAGCGTTTAGAGCGTCGGCTATTTCCACGATTGAACGCTCGCCCATACCGTACGATATTAGGTCGGCTTGCGCAGTAAGTAGCGCCGATTTTTTTAGGCTATCCGACCAATAATCGTAGTGAGCAAGACGGCGCAAACTCGCCTCTATTCCGCCCATTATAATCACGGCGTTCTTAAAATGACTTCTTATGTAATTACCATACACCGTGCAAGCGTAGTCTGGGCGTTTGCCCATAACTCCACCGGGAGTATAGGCGTCGCTTTCTCTACGGCGTTTCGCCACCGAATAATGGTTTACCATAGAGTCCATATTGCCCGCGCTAACTAAAAAACCTAGTCGAGGCTCGCCAAGACGCTTAATATCGTCTCCCGTTCTCCAGTCGGGTTGAGCGATAATACCAACTTTATACCCCTTACTCTCTAGCACTCTCGATATAATCGCAGGCCCAAACGAAGGGTGGTCAACGTAGGCGTCACCCGTGAGGTACACGAAATCGACTTGTTCCCAGCCTCTTTCTTTCATTTCGGCTTTTGTGGTAGGCAGTAATCTATTCATTACACTCCCCCTCGCTATTTAAGTCAAACTTAATCCAGTTTCCTCTCTTAACTCTAATCGCCCAAACGGCAATTTTGAGGACTTCGGCAATATTGTAAATAAGGAAAATCGTGTAAAGATTAGCGTGTAAAACAAGCCCGCACAAAAGAACTAACGGCATAATTATCAGCCAAATAATAAGCGTTTCGGAAACCATACAAAAAGTCGTGTCTCCGCCCGTGCGAAGAATTGATATGCAGTACGCAAAACTAAGTATTCTAAAAGTTGCGGTAAGAGCGTAGAGGAAAATTAGATTTCTCGATAGTAGTTTAGTTGCGCTCGAAGCGTTCTTAAATATCGCTGGAGCAATAAACGCGCCCGCAAAAGTAATTACCGATATAGCAAGTCCTGACAAGATTGCGAAGAAAACGATTTTTTTAGACGATTCCATAATCTCTTTTTTGTCGCCTCTACCCACTATATTACCAAGCACTATGCCAGATGCGTTACCCACGCCTATCATAATTACGCTAACGATTTTATCTAAACTTTGCGCAATATTTACGGAGGCTAGCACCGTTTCGCTGTCGGGGAGTTTGTCGTACACGAAAAGTAGTACGGTGGACGAAAGCACCCAAAATAGTTCGTTGCAAAGAATAGGCAAAAACATCTTAAAGTATTGCTTGATAAAACGAATATCGAATTTCACCATATCCTTTAGTTTGCCAAAAAGTTCGCTCTTCGACACGAGCAGAACGACGATTAGCGCAACGCACTCGATAATACGAGAAACGATAGTGCCTACCGCTGCTCCAACAAGCCCCATCGGCGCAACGAACCAAAATCCGAACATAAAGGTATAATTAAAACACACGTTAAGGGCAACGGCGCAAACGTTTACGATAAGCGGAGCGGTCATTTTCTTAAGCGCTCTGCTCATAAATACTAACGCCGTCGATATTCCCATAGGAATAAACGAGAGCGAAACTACTCGCAAAAAGTCAACCGCCATCTGCCTGTACGCCTCGTCGGGAGAAAATAATCCTATTACGAAATCGGGCGCAAAACGACACAAAATAGTTGCAAGCGCCGAAACGACGGCAACTACGATAAGCGTAAAAAACGACCTGTTTTTGATTATATCGTTTTTCCCGTTTTCGGTGTACTGAACTATGAAAATATTTACGGTATTACTAATAGCAAAGCAAACTATTTGAAAAACGAACACTACTTGGTTAGCCAAAAGCACGGCGGAAAGAGCGTTGTCCGCCACTCCCCCCGGTAACCAGCCTACCATCGTTTGGTCGAAGATATTAAGTAACGCCGTCAGTAAGTTTTGCAAAGCAATCGGCACGGCAAGAAATAATATTTGTTTGTAAAACGATTTTTTTACCATCTTATCCTTTGAAAAAAGCGGTTTTTACCGCTTTTATTTCGTTTATTATACTTCGATTTCAGCCTCTAACTTCGCAGTTTGGTCGGCAATACGAAGTGCGTCGAGCATTTCTTCAATATCGCCGTTTAAGAAAGTATCGAGCGAATATAAAGTCAAGTTAATTCTGTGGTCGGTAACTCTACCTTGGGGGAAGTTATAAGTTCTAATTCTCTCACTTCTATCTCCCGTTCCGACTTGCGCCTTACGGTTTTGCGAGTACTCTTTATTAGCGTCCTCTTGCATCTTGTCGTAAAGTTTAGTTTTAAGCACGCGCATAGCCTTTTCTCTATTCTTAATTTGCGAACGCTCGTCTTGACATTGAACGACTATACCCGTAGGAAGATGCGTAATTCTAATTGCGGACTCCGTCTTATTAACGTGCTGACCACCCGCTCCACCACTACGATAGGTATCAATTTTTAAATCCCGTTCATTGATTTCTACTACAACGTCCTCGACCTCGGGGAGCACGGCAACCGTTACCGTAGAGGTATGAATTCTGCCTTGCGACTCGGTATCGGGAACGCGTTGAACACGGTGAACGCCACTTTCGAATTTCATAATCGAGAATAGGTTGTCGCCCGAAACGGAGAATACCGCCTCTTTTACGCCACCAAGTTCGGTCTCGTTGATATCCATATCCTCAACCTTCCAACGGTTCTTTTCGGCGTACATTTTATACATACGCATAAGGTCGGATGCAAATAACGCCGCCTCGTCTCCACCTGCGCCCGCTCTAATTTCAACTATGACGTTCTTGTCGTCGTTGGGGTCAACGGGCAAAAGCAAAATGCGTAGTTCGTGATTGACTTTTTCAAGTTCTTCCTTTTTCTCGGCGAGTTCCATTTCCGCCATTTCGCGTAGTTCGCCGTCCTCTTCGTTTTCGGACATAAAGGTTAAGTCCTCAATCTCTTTTTGGATTGCAGTATAACGCGAAAAAGTCTCGACTACCGGTTCGAGGCTAGAATGCTCTTTAACGAGTTTCGTCCACTCCTTATTGTCGGCAATAATCTCGGGTTTTGCAATAAGCGTGGTAAGTTCAGCGTATTTTTGTTTAATCGTTTCTAACTTTGCTAAATTCATTTTTCTATTTCCTAATTGCTATAATCACTCTATCGTTACCAGCGTAATCACGAACGCAAGCAAGGTCGGTGAAGTTTTCTTCCAAAATACTAGTTACCTCTTCTCGCTGGTCAAAGCCTATCTCTAAAAGGAGTTTACCTCCGTCGTTTAGATATTTAGGCGATTGCTCGGCAATCATACGGTAAAAATCAAGTCCGTCTTCGCCTCCGTCAAGCGCGATATGCGGTTGACAAAGAACCTCAGGCGAAAGCGTTTTTACTACTTCGCTTTTTATATACGGAGGGTTCGACACGATAATATCAAACTTTCTTCCCTCTAGCGAGTTAAATCCGTCCGAGCAAACTAACTCTATTCCACGGCTAGCGCAGTTTTCTTTGGCAACGGCAAGAGCCTTTTCTGATATATCCGACGCAGTAACCGTTGCGCCCGTCTTTTCTTTAACGGCAACGGCAATACAACCGCTACCCGTCATAAGGTCAAGCACGGTTAAATTCTTCTCGCCAACCGCCTTAATAACCTCGTCCGCCAAAATTTCAGTATCAAGGCGAGGAATTAGCACGCTGTCGTTAACTTTAATCTTAATTCCATAAAACTCGCTCTCGCCTAAAATATAGTCGAGAGGCACGCCCTTTTCTCTTTTTTCAAGCAAAGAGTTTACGGCGCGATATTGAGCATACGAAGTTTTCTCTACGCTTACCAGTTCGCCACGCTTAATCGAAAGCGCCGAGCAAATAAGCCAGTCCACTTCACTTTCTTCCGTTATATTCGCTTTTTCGAGACGCTTTTTTACTAACGCTTTAAGTTCGGGCATACTCATTTCGCCGAACTTGCGCTCTTCTATCTCGGGCTTGTCGTCAGCGCTTAGCACTAGATTAAAACTTGCGATTGCAATCTCCACCATTTCGTCGTCGGGCTGACGAGTCGTAAGGCGTTGTAGCGCTAACCCGGGCGCACGAAGAACTGCGGTAAACTTATTGTCGGGCAAAACTGCTAAAAAGCGCAATAGTTCATACGAAAGACCTGCTACGAAGGGGAGCAAAAGCAATCGTATGCCCATACGAGCAAAAGTCCCTATATTCGTCCAGCCAAGTAACGACAAAATCCAAGTTACGAGCGAGAAAACTAAAATGGAAACTATTATTACGAAGAAAAGGAAAGTAGTTCCACAACGGTTATGCCTCGTCGAACATTTCTGCACGTTCTCTACGGTAAGAGGTTGTCCGCTCTCGAAACAGTTAATCGTTTTGTGTTCCGCACCGTGATACATAAAAGTTCTACGAATATCTTTTAGTTTAGATATAAGGGCTAGGTACGACAAAAAGATTACTATTCTCGTTACGCCCTCGATTACCGAATACAAAAGTACGCCAAGGGCAACGAGGTGCTTATCAATCATTGACGCGATAAACGACGGCAAAAGAATAAACAAACCTACGGCTAGCGCTACACCCAAAACGGTAGCAATCGCAAACGCACCTTTCGACGGCGTTTCTTCCTCGGGATAAATCACTTCCGCTGAGCGGAGCATACTACCCGTACCCGATACGAGCGAGCGCACGAAAGCAACCATACCACGAATAACGGGAATTTTACTAGCAAACGAGCGCTTTTTGAGGCGTTTTGTCTCGGTTAGTATATCCCCACTCTCCGTGCGTACGGTCATAGCCATAATGTTTTTGCCCTGCATCATAACGCCTTCCATAAGCGCTTGACCGCCTATCAGCGTTCTAGGACAAGAATTGTTGTTTTTTTCTTCCAAAAAATATCCCTCGATAAAAAAAGAAAACCATACACTAATATGCTTGCGCAAAAAGGTACGGTTTTTCCGTTTTGATTATAAATTTCCTATCTTCCGAAACGACGATTGAATTTATCGATACGTCCGCCGGTTTCAGCCTGTTTCTGCTTGCCGGTATAGAAAGGATGGCACTTAGAGCATACGTCAAGTTTCAAAACGTCGCCTTTCTTGGTAGTTCCGGTAACGAAGGTTGCACCACAAGCGCAAACCGCCGTAACCTCGTGATAATCGGGATGTATATCTTTCTTCATCTTTATATCTCCTCAAAATTACTTGCGTTTGATATTATACCGCTTTTTGTTGTCTTTGTCAACCGTTTAACCGCTATTTTCATTTAAAATCATACGGTTTAACGCTTTTTTAACTAGTTTTTGTGTATCATATTTCTAATATCGTCCACAGTCTTGCGAATTCGCTCGTCTTTAGCAATTTTTTCACCTATCTTACTCTTGGCGTGCATAATCGTAGTGTGGTCTCGTCCGCCCATAATTGCGCCGATTGAGGTCAACGGCAAGGGTAACATTTCGTCGATTAAGTAAATGCAAATCATACGAGGTTCAACGATTTCCTTGTCACGCTTTTTGCCCAAAAGTTCTTCTTTCGTAACGCTTGGGTAAAGTTTAAGCGTAGCGGAAATTATATCGTCGGGCGAAATTACTTCTTCCGCTTTGGGGGTATAGTCTTTAAGCGCCTCTTTAACGAAATCTACGCTTACGGGCTTATCGTACAGTTTTGCTAGAAGAATAACTTTATTAAGCAAACTCTCGAGTTCACGAATATTGCTATCGCTGTTTACCGCCATAAAGTTAAGAACTTCAAGAGGTACGTTGTACTTTTCGATTTGCGCCTTTTTCTGCAAGATTGCTATTCTCGTTTCAAGGTCGGGGGGCTGAATATCCGCTATCATACCCCACTCAAATCTACTGCGAAGTCTATCCTCGATATCGGGGATTTCCTTGGGCGAACGGTCGGAGGCGAAAATCATTTGCTTGTTCATTTGATAGAGGTCGTTAAAGGTATGGAACATTTCCACCTGCGTTCCCTCTTTCTTGGATATGAACTGAATATCGTCAATCATAAGCACGTCTGCGCTACGATATTTCTCTCTAAAATCGAAGGTTGCGCCACTTTTCGAGCGAATAGATGCTACGAGTTCGTTTACGAATTTCTCACTAGAAACGTATAAAACCTTTAAGTGTTGGTTGTTCTTTCTTATGTAATTGCCGATTGCGTGCATAATATGAGTTTTTCCAAGTCCAACTCCACCGTAAATAAAGAGCGGATTGAACTTCGTTCCCGGGTTTTCCGCTACGGCACGCGCCGCCGCTACGGCTATGCGATTGCAATCGCCTACTACGAAGTTATCGAAAGTATATCTTCTGTTTATTAGCGTTGCATCAATCTTGGGAATTACCTCTTCCTTTTCCGTGTCGGGCAACTCTTCCGCTCCCGAGGTGTAACGCTCCGCCTCAAACGGCAATAAAATCGTAATATCGGTAAAAAGTTGGTTTACGGACGAAAGAACTTTCTTTATAAGCGGACGAAAATTATTGTTAATCGCATCACGGTTTCCCTCGGTAGGCGCAAGCAAAATTAGTCTTTCTTGCTCCGTATCAAGCGCTTCGAGAGGCTTAATCCAAACGTCAAAACTAATTGCGTTAACTTCCGTTTCAAGTATCGGTAGCATTTCCTGCCATATTTCTTTTGCTAAATTCATAAATTTCTCCACTTTTACCTATCGTTGTTTTTTTCATATTGCGAATATACTTCGGACTTGGAAATATTTCTATCACTCGCAACCTTTTTCATAGCGTCTTTTTTCGTAAGCCCTTGCGCTATGTAGGCGTCGATATGCTCGACTATCGTAAGGCTATTTAACTCGTTTTCTTTTTCCTTTGCGCCCTCAACGACGATTACGAACTCGCCTTTTTGAGTAAACTCGGGAATTTCGCCTAGCGTTCCACGAATTACTTCTTCGTGTAGTTTACTAATTTCTCTTACCGCCGAGAATTTTCGGTTTCCTAGCGCAGAGAACAAGAACTGTAAATCGGACAAAACATTATGCGGTGGCGAATAGAAAATTAGAGTGCTTTGTAAATCCTCGAATTTCTTGACGTACTTTTCTCGCTCGCTTTTTTTCTCGGGCAAAAACCCAGCCATACAAAACGAAGAAACGGAAAGTCCGCTTAGCACCACGGCGTTTACTAGTGCGCAAGGTCCACTAACTACCGTATAATCTAGTCCGTTTTCGATTACGCTTGAAAGTAGTACGCTCCCGGGGTCGGAAACGAGAGGCATACCCGCATCCGAAACTAGCGCCAAGTTTTCGCCGTTTTTAAGACGCTCGACGATATACGCCGATTTCTCACGCTCGTTAAACTTTTGATAAGAAACGAGCGGTTTGCTTATGCCGTAATGGTTAAGGAGTATAGCCGTACGCCTAGTATCCTCGCAAAGAATAGCGTCAACCTCGCCGAGCGTCTGCACGGCGCGATAGGTGATTTCACCCAGATTTCCTATTGGCGTTGCTATTATGTAAAGCATTTTTCTCCTCTATACCCAAGTATCGACTACGCGCTCAGGCAAAACTTTAAGTCCTTTTTTGCCATCTTTTACCGCCTTTAACAAAAACAGATGTGGCGGTTTAGTCTCGTTAGGGGTTAATATCTGTAAAATTTTAGGTTCTAAGCGAGTGGAAACACACTCTTCGATTACTTCAGACAATCTTTCCGCTTGATGGACGATATAAAAACTACCGCCCGTATTTAGTAGGTACGACGCGCAAGAGACGACTTCTCTAAGGTTTACCTTAACCTCGTGACGAGCAATCCTAACGGACGGATTTTCCGTTTTCTCTCCCGTGTCGCCCTTGCGATAAGGCGGATTACTTACTACAATCGTAGCGTAACCCGACGGCAAATGCTCCCTAATTTCTTGCATAGGAGCGGTTATGACGCGAGCGTTTTCCAGTTCGTTCAACTCGATACTACGGCGCGACATTTCCGCCATTTCGGGTTGAATTTCCACGCCTACGCAATCAATATTCTTCTTTCCAGCAAGGAGAATAGTGATAATACCCGTTCCACTTCCAAGGTCAACCGCCCTATCTTTAATTCCACCCGTTACGAAATTAGCGAGTTCAACGGCGTCGCAACCAAAACAAAACGCATCGGGATTTTGAATAATCTTCAATCCGTTTACGAGTAGGTCGTCAATTCGTTCGTTGGGCTTAAGCATTTCGCTCACTACACTACCTCGTAAATTCCAGGAAGATTACGATATTTTTGGTCACAGTCTAATCCGTAACCGACGATAAACGCATTACGCTCGAGCGTGAAAGCAAGATAGTCCGCTTTCGCCTCAATCTTTCTGCCGAGAGGCTTGTCAAGTAGCGCAGCAATACGAACGTTCTTCGCTTTTTTATCCTCGAAATAACGACGCAAATATTCTACGGTATAGCCCGAATCCACGATATCTTCAACGACGATTACGTTCTTACCCTCAACGTTAGTGCGTAGTTCTTGGATAAGTTTAATCTTGCCCGAAGTACCCATCGTTCCGCCGTCGATACGAGCAGACTCGTAACTTTGTAATGTTACGAAATCGTAAACAAGGTTCTCAACGTCAAGTTCTTTCATTAGGTCAGTATAGAACATTACTGCGCCACGAAGTACGCATACGCAAACGAGTTCAGTATCCTCCGAACCAAAATCTTTTACGATTTCTTTCGCTATAACTTTAATGCGCTCTCTAATCGTCTTTTCGTCGAATAAAATTCTTTTGTTAAGTCCCATTTCAATCCTCCGTATATCTTATAAGTAAACAGTTTTTACTATTTTCCGTTATCTTTATCTCGTCCGAAATCTCAACGCCTAGCACGCACAAAACTTTGTTTTCTACGCAAACGAGGGGAAGATAATCCCTTTTCGACAATGGAATTTTCTTGTCGATTAGATATTCTTTAAGTTTTTTAGTTCCACCACCGAAGGGAGTGAATATATCTCCGTCCTTGCGATATCTAATTACTGCGCCGTCCGGAATTTTGTCGCCGTCAACTTTAAGTTCGCCTTTTTCAAGTTTGCTATTCGTAGAAACGACGCTCACTAGTCCCGCCCCAAAAGGCGTTAGTCCCAAACAAAACTCAGTTTCGTCCTCGCCCCTTTCTTCGTCCGTTGCCTTAGTTATTACTATGCTAGAAAATTCTCTTCTCGCTACGAACCCGTGAGGAAGTTCTACCGTCTTTCCCGACTGCTTATCGCAAAGAGAAAGTACGCTTTCAATATGTTTGCGCTCAAAGTCTGCGGTAAGCCCGACTTTCTTTAGCGCAACTAGAATATATCGTTTCGCTAGCGACGGAGCAAGCGATAGCACGCTCGCATCAAGATAGACCTTGCCGTTTTCTGCAAAAATATTCTTTTCTTCGTCTAATAGCGAATAAATAAACTCGTCGTCCTCTTTCGCCGATTGCGACAAAGCGGATATAGAACTAGATAGAGGATATTTTTCTTCAATTAGCGGGATTACTTTTAGGCGCAGAAAATTACGCGCGTATTTGTCGTCAAAATTACTCTCGTCGGTCACGAACGGTATATTATTTTGCTTAACGTATCGCAAAATTTCGTCCTTAGGCGTGTTTATTAGCGGACGGATATACTTTCCGTTTTGCTCGGTCATACCGACTAAACCGCCCACGCCTGCGCCTCGAAATAGGTGCATAAGCACGCTTTCGGTTCTATCGCCCTCGTGATGCGCAGTTAGTATATAATCGACCTTTCCTAAGGAGAGCAACTCTTCAAAAATCCGTTTTCTAAAAAGCCTAGCCTCCGTTTCCTCACTTCTACCGTTCTCTTTTTTTAGAGAGGGAATATCCGCCGAAAAGCCGAGAAATTTTAGCCCGTTTTCCTCCGCATAAGAGCGAACGAACTGGCTATCGCGCAAAGAACTTTCACCACGAATCCCGTGTTCAAAGTTAATCACGGTAAGGTTGCTCTTGTCAATTTTACTTTCGTTAAGCAAAATCGCAAGCAAGCACATAGAGTCTGCGCCACCGCTAACGGCAACGCCAAGTCTATCGCTTGCTCCTACCAGCCTATTTAAAATCTCAACTGCATCATCCATACGCATTTATTATATAAAAGTTATCCACAATTGTCAAGTGCTGGGATATTAAAAAGACGCCTTTTGATAAAAGACGTCTTTCTTTTTTCTTTTAATTTACTTTTCTTCTTCGAGATAATCCTTTATTGCATCAACGATAATATTTACCGCCTTGTCAACACCAAGGAAACCGCTATTTACGCAAAGTTGATAGTGCTTTTTATCGCCCCAGTTTCTCTCCGTGTAATAACTATAATGATTTGCTCTGTACTTATCTTCTTTTGCGAGCATACTCTCCGCTTTTTCAGCGGGCACTCCGTACTCGTTAACCATACGATTGAGTTTATCTTGCTTATCCGAATAAACGAAAATATTGATTACGTCGTCACGGTCCTTAAGCACGTAGTCGGCACATCTACCTACGATTACGCAAGAGCCTTGCTCTGCTAGGTCGCGAATAATTTCACAAGTCGTAATAAAGAGTTTATCGGCAAGCGAAAGTTGAGCCGCGCCGTAATCAGCGCCCGTGTGATATCCGCCGAACGCAAGATTATGGAAGAATTTATTTTTAATTTTTTGCTCAGTCTTTTCAATATAACTTACCGCAAGTCCGCTTTTTTGTGCCGACATATCAATAAGTTGACCGTCATAAAAAGGAATACCAAGTTTTTCTGCAACCTTTCTACCGATAATGCGTCCACCACTTCCATACTCACGAGCAATAGTAATAACTAATTTCTTTTCCATAAAAGCCCCCATAAATTAAGTTTATTATTTCTGTATTTATTATAGCACCATTTTCCACTTTTGTCAATACCCAAAAAATAAAAAAGCGTATTGCGTTTCGATTTTCACGAAAACGCAGTACGCTTTTTCTTTATATTATATTAGTCCTCGTTATCAAAAAGCGGATTTTCGGAGGTGTTATTCACTTCGGCAGGATAGAAGTTCTTGTAGTTCTTCATACCCGTACCTGCGGGAATAAGTTTACCGATAATAACGTTTTCTTTAAGTCCGATTAGCGGGTCAATCTTGTTCTTGATTGCAGCCTCGGTAAGAACTCTAGCAGTCTCTTGGAAGGATGCTGCGGACAAGAAACTGTCGGTAGCAAGCGCTGCTTTAGTAATACCAAGCAAAGTGTGTTTTGCTACTGCAGGTCTTCCGCCTTCCATAAGAGTTTTGTTGTTTGCCTCTGCAAACGCTACGGTATCAATCATTTCGCCAGGGAGAAGGTCGGTATCGTTTACAACCTCTACTCTTACCTTCTTCAACATCTGATGAACGATAACCTCGATATGCTTGTCGGCAATTTCAACGTCTTGCGAACGGTAAACGGATTGAACTTGGTTTACGATATACTCTTGAACTGCGCTATATCCCTTAGTTGCCAAAATATCGTGGGGGTCAATAGGACCTTCGGTGAGCGGGTCACCGGCTTTAACTACCGCACCGTTAACGATATTCGTCTTAATTTTAGCAGCGAACGGAAGAGGATAAGAAACTTCCTTTTCGTTATTCTTAACGATAACCTCACGCTTTCCGCCGTCCTCAATTAAGGTTACTACGCCGTTTTCTTTGGTAATCGTAGCCACACCCTTCGGGCGTCTTGCTTCGAACAACTCTTCGACACGGGGCAAACCTTGCGTAATATCTCCTGCTGCTGCGACACCACCCGAGTGGAAGGTACGCATCGTAAGCTGGGTACCAGGCTCACCAATCGATTGCGCTGCGATAATACCAACTGCCTCGCCTACTCTTACGGGTACGGATGCGGACATATCCTTTCCGTAGCACTTCGAGCAAACGCCGTGCTTAGACTTACAAGTAAGTACGGAACGAATCTTAACGCCGTTCTCGTATGCGCCCGTAGCCTTATTGATGGGGCTAATTCTCTTACCTTCTTTCATAAGAGCCATATCGAGTTTGTCGATTTTGCCAGCCATATCTTCGGAAATCATTTCGTTTGCGGGAACGAGTACTTCGCCCGTAAGCGGATTTACGATATCCTCTGCTGCAAATCTGCCTGCAAGTCTATCCTTAAGGCTCTCGATAACCTTTGCTTTCTTATTGTCGAGTTTGTTATAGATATCCTCGAGCGTATCAATCGCGTCGATTCCTTCCATAATACGGTCAACGTAAATTCCGGGAATTACGCCACTACCCGAGCAACAATCTTCCTCACGAACGATAACGTCTTGCGATACGTCAACCAAACGACGGGTAAGGTATCCCGAGTTTGCAGTCTTAAGAGCGGTATCGGCAAGTCCTTTACGACCACCGAGAGAAGAAATGAAGTACTCAAGGGGGGATAGTCCTTCACGGAACGAAGAACGAACGGGGGTTTCAAGCGTTTCACCTTGGGGGTTGGTCATTAGACCACGCATACCAGAAAGTTGGGCAATCTGCTTATTGCTACCACGCGCTCCGGAAACAGCCATCATCTTGATGGGGTTAAACTCGTCGAGAGCGTCTTGAACGGCTTTAGAGAGGTCCTCGTTAGCCTTCGTCCAAGTCTCTACAACGTAACGGTATTTATCGTGACGGGTAATTGCTCCGTCCTCATAACTCTTCTCGTACTTAATAACTTGCTCTTCCGCAGCGTCGATAATCGCTTTCTTTTGTTCAGGAATAGTCATATCGAATACGGAAGTCGTGATTGCGCCAATCGTAGAATACTTAAAGCCCTCGCTCTTGATTGCGTCCAAAACCTTGCAAGTAACGGTTGCGCCGTGCTTTTTAAAGGTCCAGTCAACAATCTTTTTGAGTTCGCTCTTACCTACGCGATAGTCAACCTCGAGGTCGAGGAAAGTATCTTTGTTAGTTCTATCAACCTTACCGAGGTCTTGAGGAATATACTCGTTGAAAAGAATTCTTCCTACGGTAGTCTCGATAATCTTACTAATCTTCTCGCCGTTAAACTCGCCCGTCATACGAACTTTAATCTTACTCTGGAGTTCGATTTCCTTGTTCGCATAAGCCATCTTAGCCTCGTCAACGTCGCAGAAGGTCATACCCTCGCCCTTTGCTCCCGGCTTATCCATCGTAAGATAGAACGAACCGATAACCATATCTTGAGAAGGCGAACATACGGGTTTACCATCAGAAAGTTTCAAGACATTGTTGGTAGCGAGCATCAAGAATCTCGCCTCAGTCTGCGCCTCAATCGAGAGAGGAACGTGAACTGCCATTTGGTCTCCGTCGAAGTCTGCGTTGAACGCTCCGCACGCAAGGGGGTGAAGTTTAATTGCTCTACCCTCTACGAGCACGGGTTCGAACGCCTGAATACCAAGACGGTGCAAAGTCGGAGCACGGTTAAGAAGAACGGGATGCTCTTTGATTACGCGCTCTAGAATTCCCCAAACTTCCTTTCCGCCACGCTCAACGTAACGCTTTGCGCTCTTGGGATTGTTTGCCTTGTTCTCGGCAAGAAGTTCGTGCATAATAAAGGGCTTAAAGAGTTCAAGCGCCATCTCCTTGGGGAGTCCGCATTGATACATCTTAAGTTCAGGTCCTACTACGATAACCGAACGACCCGAGTAGTCAACACGCTTTCCGAGTAGGTTTTGACGGAAACGACCGTTCTTACCACGGAGGTAAGCCGACAAAGATTTAAGTTCTCTTCCGCCAGGGCCGGTAACCGCTTTACCCTTTCTACCGTTATCAATAAGAGCGTCAACTGCCTCTTGGAGCATACGCTTTTCGTTTCTTACGATAATATCGGGCGCGTTAATCTCGATAAGTCTTTTAAGTCTGTTGTTTCTAGCGATAACTCTTCTGTAAAGGTCGTTTAAGTCGCTAGTAGCAAATCTTCCACCGTCGAGTTGTACCATAGGACGGAGTTCGGGAGGAAGAACGGGAAGTACGTCGAGTACCATCCACGCGGGATTGTTACCGCTCTTTGCGAAAGCGTCGAGGATTTCAAGGCGTTTGATTGCCTTTAATTTCTTTTGTCCCGAACTTTCGTTTACGATTTTACGAACCTCTTCGAGGTCTTTCTTTACGTCAATTGCGTTAAGAAGTTCTTTAACTGCCTCTGCGCCCATTCCAACTCTGAACGCGTCTTCACCGTACTGTTCACGATAGTCGTAGTACTGGTTAGAGGTAAGAACTTGCTTATACTCTAGGGGACTGTCCTTGGGGTCAAGAACAACGTAGGATACGAAGTAAACTACTTGCTCTAACGCCTTGGGGCTCATTTCAAGCAAAGTTGCGATACGGGAGGGAACGCCTCTAAAGTACCAAATGTGCGTTACGGGAGCGGCAAGGTCGATATGTCCCATACGCTCGCGTCTAACCTTAGAACGGGTAACTTCTACTCCGCACTTATCACAAACTACGCCTTTATGTCTAACTCTTTTATACTTACCACAATGGCATTCCCAGTCCTTAGTAGGTCCGAAAATTCTTTCGCAGAAAAGTCCGTCGCGTTCGGGTTTTTGCGTACGATAGTTAATAGTTTCGGGTTTAGTAACCTCACCGCGCGACCACTCGTGGATTTTATCGGGGCCTGCAATTGCTATTTGCATCGAATCGAAATTATTTAATTCAAACATTATTCGTTGTCTCCTTCTTCGCTTTCGTCGTCGAGGTCGTCAAGTCCGAGTCCGCCTAGTAGGTCAGCGATATCGAGGTCATCTTCGTCGATAATCGAATCGCTTTCCTCTAGAGCCTCGGCGCTAGATGCGAACGCCTCGTCGTCATCGTCGTCCATAAGGCTAACTTCGTCGTCACCAAAATCGTCGTCGAGGTCGTCGTCAAACGCCGTTACGTCGCCGAGGTCAACGCCGTCGGTAAGAGCGCTATCACTACCGGTGTAGTGTTTTTCTCTCTCGCCGTGGTCGTACTCGTCACGCTCAGACTCGATAAGTTCTTGGATACCGATTTCCTGTTTGTCCTCGTTTAGAACCTTAATGTCAAGAGCGAGCGATTGAAGTTCCTTGATAAGAACTTTGAAAGACTCGGGAACGGAGGGGTCACCGTTTTTGTTGCCCTTAACGATTGCGTCGTAAGTCTTGGTTCTTCCAACGACGTCGTCCGATTTTACGGTCATAATCTCTTGCAAGATATTAGCAGCACCGTAAGCGTATAGAGCCCAAACCTCCATTTCTCCGAAACGCTGTCCACCGAACTGCGCCTTTCCTCCAAGCGGTTGCTGGGTTACGAGCGAGTACGGTCCAATCGAACGAGCGTGAATCTTATCGTCAACGAGGTGGATAAGTTTAATCATATACATATATCCAACCGTAGAGCGGTTCTCGAACGGCTCACCCGTTCTTCCGTCGTACATTTGGATTTTTCCGTCAACCTTGCCGTCGGTAGTAAATCCGTTGTCCTTAAGTAGGTCGTGGATATCACTCTCGAGAGCGCCGTCGAATACGGGGGTTGCCACTTTCCAGCCAAGTGCTTTCGCAACGAGACCGAGGTGAACTTCTAGTACCTGTCCGATATTCATACGAGAAGGTACGCCGAGGGGGTTAAGAACGATTTGTAGAGGCGTTCCGTCAGCCATAAACGGCATATCTTCTTGAGGAAGAATACGGGAAATAACACCCTTGTTACCGTGACGGCCTGCCATCTTGTCGCCTACCGAAATCTTACGCTTTTGAGCGATATATACTCTTACGCGCTTGTTAACGCCCGGCTCGAGTTCGTCTTTGTTAGCACGGGTAAATACCTTAACGTCAACTACGATACCGCCTTCGCCGTTGTTAACTTTAAGCGAGGTATCGCGAACTTCTCTTGCCTTTTCGCCAAAGATTGCACGGAGCAATCTCTCTTCGGGGGTAAGGTCGGTTTCGCCCTTGGGAGTAACCTTTCCTACCAAGATATCTCCGCTCGTAACTTCCGCTCCGATACGGATAATACCGTTCTCGTCGAGGTTCTTAAGAGCGTCGTCGCCTACGTTAGGAATATCACGAGTGATTTCCTCTTCGCCGAGTTTAGTATCTCTTGCCTCGATTTCGTGTTCTTCAATATGAATAGAAGTGAATACGTCGTCTTTTACAATCTTTTCGGAAATAAGGATTGCGTCCTCGTAGTTATAACCCTCCCAGGTCATAAATCCTACCAAGATGTTTCTACCAAGAGCAAGTTCAGCATTCTCGGTAGAGTGTCCGTCAGCAATAACTTGTCCTGCGAATACTCTATCGCCTTTAGCAACGATAGGACGCTGATTGATACAAGTTCCTTGGTTAGAACGAACGAATTTCTTTAAGATATACTCAGAATACTGCGTTGCACCGTCGGTGGTGTGAACGATATTTTCGATAATATCGTCGTTAGCCGAAATCGTTGCGCCGTCAATATCTTCAGCAACGACAATCTTGCCTGCGTCAACGTAAGTTACTACACCGCTCTTTCTTGCGATAAGCATAACGCCCGAGTCGTAAGCAATCTTATGCTCGATACCCGTTCCTACAATCGGAGCCTCGGGTTTAAGTAGAGGAACTGCCTGACGTTGCATGTTAGAGCCCATTAGCGCACGGTTGGTATCGTCGTTCTCTAGGAACGGAATAAGAGCCGTTGCAACCGAAATCATTTGACGGGGGCTTACGTCCATATAGTCAATCTCTTCTCTTCTGTGCTCTGCGATATCGTCACGGTAACGCATCATTACACGCTCGTTAGCAAACCAGCCGTTCTCGTCGAGAGGCTCGTTCGCCATCGCTACGCGGTAGCGGTCCTCTTCGTCCGCAGCGAGGTAATAAACCTCTTCGGTAACCTTTTGGTTCTCTTTATCTACCTTTCTATAAGGCGCTTCGATAAATCCGTACTGATTGATGCGAGCGTAAGAAGAAAGCGAGTTGATAAGACCGATATTCTGTCCTTCAGGCGTCTCGATAGGACACATTCTCGAATAGTGCGAGTAGTGTACGTCACGAACTTCGAAGGACGCGCGCTCACGGTTAAGTCCACCAGGACCAAGCGCAGAAAGTTTACGCTTATGAGTAAGTTCCGCAATCGGGTTAGTCTCGTCCATAAATTGCGACAACTGGCTAGAACCAAAGAACTCTCTAATCGCGCTAGTTACGGGACGGATATTGAGTAGGCTTTGAGGCGTGGGAGGCTCGCTGTCAGACTGAATCTGCATACGCTCTCTTACGAGTCTTTCAAGTCTAGCAATACCGATACGGAATTGATTTTGGAGAAGTTCGCCTACGCTACGAACGCGACGGTTACCTAAGTGGTCAATGTTGTCGCAGTAGCCAACGCCGTGGCGAAGTCCGGTAATATAGTTAATGGTTGCGATAATATCGTCGGGTAAGAGGTGCTTAACTACGAGAAGGTCAAGATTCTCTACGATAAGGCTCTTAAGTTTCTCATCGTCGCCGTTTGCGTCGTCGAGAAGTTTTTTAAGCGTGGGATAATATACTTTTTCGTTTACACCGAGTTCTTTAGCGTCGAAAGAAACGAAACTAGCGATATCAACGTGGCGGTTACCCATTACCCAGTAGCAAGCCTTTTCCTTGCCAACTTGAACGGGAACGCAGTTAATACCTGCGTTTTGAATTTGGAAAGCAACCTCTTCGGTAATTCTCTTTCCTTTCGCTACGTAAACTACGCCGTCGTTATCAACGATATCCATATACGCTCTCATACCGGTGATACGAGATGCAAGCGAAAGTTTTTTGTTGAACTTATATCTACCTACTCTCGAGAGGTCGTATTTTCTACGGTCAAAGAACAGTCCTCTAGCGTACTGTTTAATAGAATCTACGTTGGGAATTTCGCCCGGACGCATTTTCTTGTTGAGTTCTTTAAGCGCTTCGTCTTCCGTTTTAGCAACGTCTTTATCAATCGTGCTTGCCATTAAAGCCTCGCCGTAGAAGAGCGAAGTCATATTCTCGTCCGACGAGAACGAAGTGTATTCGGGAGCGGTTGCTAGCGCACCTGCAAAAGGCGCGTACTTAAAGCAATCGAGAATAGTCTTAGGTTCTTCTTCCCACTCAGTTCCCAAAATTGCGGACAAGGTACGCAAAAGAACGGACGCTTGTACCTTTCTTTGACGGTCAACGTGTACCCACAAAACGCCCTTATCGTCCTCTTCAAACTCGAGCCACGCTCCACGAGAGGGAATATTAGTCGCCTTATAGTAGTTTACACCCGTAATCTTATCGGACTCGAAATCGAAGTACACGCCAGGGCTACGAACCAACTGCGATACTACTACGCGCTCTGCTCCGTTAATAATAAACGAGCCGTTGGGCGTCATTAGGGGAATATCTCCCATAAATACTTCGGACTTAGTGATTAGTCCCGTCTCTTTGTTAAGAAGGCTTACGTTTACCTTAAGGGGCGCTGCGTAAGTCGCGTCACGGTCCTTGCACTCTTTCTCGTTATACTTGGGTTTCATCTCAATGTGAGAATCAAGGAAACGGAGTTCCATTTTGTTGCTGAAATCCTTAATCGGCGAGAAGTCCTTAAATACTTCGCTAATGCCGTTTTGGATGAACTCTTTGTAAGAATCCTTTTGAACTTCAACGAGGTAAGGCATTTCGCATACTTCGTGAACTTGCGCAAAGGATAGTCTTTCAGTGTTTCCGTACTTGACCTTTCTGATTGTTCTGTCGGACATTTTTTTCTCCTTCAAACTTGGTTTTTTCTTTATATATACGCGTATAATAACGGCGTGTTTTTCAGCCTCAAAAGGCGAAAAGACCGCATAATACAGCATTATAAAATAATATCACAGTTTTCAAGCGTTTGTCAAGCGTTTTTTAAAAAATATTTTTAACAAAATTTTTCCGAGTTTTTGTTGAGGGTATTTTTATAAGTAAATCGACAAAAATCGTCCGTTTTCCGCACAAAAAATCCCCTACTTTCTTCGTAGGGGATTTTATCACAATAAAGCCTTTATTTAATTTTTATTTCCGTCAAGCGGTTACCGTCTTTATCAACGGTATTTTCCACTTTGAACAATTCTTTTTCAAACAAGAAACGAGCCGTTATATAATCGTAAATAAAGCACCTATCGGCATGACGAGCGGTTGCGTATTTAAGCGAAGTGTCAACCAAGAGGTTAAAAAGTTCTCCCCCGCTCGGCTTATGCAAAACTGCGTTAAACTCGGGCGCACGACAGCCGTCTAGCGTTGCTACGAAATGCGGATATTTAACCGACTCCGAAAACGCTTTTCGGTCTAGGGCGTGATTGAATTCGTAACCGTTAAAGTTGGGCTCTTCGTGGACGCACCCGCCCATAATAAGCAAGCCTGCGCATTTTCTTTTTTCAAGCGCTGGAACTACTAGCGTGCAAGGTCCGAACGAGCAAAGATAAACTTCGTCCTCCTCTTCTAGCCAGTCTGAAAACGAAATTTCTTCTATATCTACGGTCAAGGGCGCAAAAGCGTCACCCATACCGTCTGCGCCGTGGATTGAGGGTAAACAAGCGTAAGGTTGCTCTACTTCGAGCGTGTTTACAAACCTAACGCCAGTAAGGTCTCCGCCAAAATATGCGTAACGATTAAGCAAAGTTTTACCGTTCCTATAAGCAACGCTTTTCTCGCTATTTCCGCCTATTGCTATAATATCAATCTGGTCTCCTTTTTCTCGCTTATCGAGAATATAAGTGGTTGCAACGGCGTCGTCTAACCCGTAATCGCAAAATAGAGCGTATCTCATAGTTTGTCTCCTCCTTTAACGGGAATTCTAACGCTAAAAGTCGAGCCGACACCAGGCTCACTCTTCGCCTCAATCGTGCCGTGCATACTTTCAATAATCGTTTTGGCAATCGTAAGACCAAGCCCCGTACCCTTTCCGTCACGGTTACGAGACTTATCGCAACGATAAAATCTATCGAAAATATGCGGTAAATCTTCTTTGGATATTCCCAGTCCGCTATCAGCAACGTGGACTACGGCGTGAGTAGGCGTTACGCTACCCATAATTCGCACCACGCTACCCTCGGGCGAATATTTAATCGCGTTATCGACGAGCGCTCTTATGCTTTCTACGAATAAGTTTTTATCAACGCTAACCGTCATATTCTTCTCGCCCACGAAAACGACTTTATGAGTTTTTACGGCGATTGAGTACGCCTCGGCAATTTCGGAAAGAACACCGTGAAGGTCGAGCGTTTCAGCAACTATACTAATTTTTCCCATTCTTGCTAAAGTGAGCAACTGTTCAACTATGCGTTGCATATTCTCCGCCTCACGAGCAATCGAATCTACACTCTCGTCAAGCACGGACGGGTCGTTTTTACCCCAACGCAACAAAAGATTAGAATAGCCTTGAATAACGGCTATCGGCGTTTTTAATTCGTGGCTTGCGTCGGAAACGAACTTCTTTTGCTGTTCAAACGATTGTTCTAGTTCGTCAAGCATAGAGTTTATTCTCTCTGTTAGTTCTTTAAGTTCGTCCTGCGAATCCACGGCGTCTATTCTCGTCGATAGGTCGTCGGGGCTTATGTCGTCAATCTTGCCAATCATTTTTCTAATCGGCGAGAGCATAGTCGAACTCGCTATTCCGCCAAGCGCAGTAATGACTACGAGCGACAGCACGATTACGATTGCGACGGTTACTCTTAGTTCAGTAACGTACGCCTTATCGACTTCGCCCATTTCCGCCATACGGCTCTCTACTGAAGAAACAACGAATACGCCTAAAAGAGTAAGCGCTACGGCAAACATAAAAACGTAGATAATCGTCGTTTTAGCAGTAATCGGAATATGAATTTTCCTAATCAGTTTTATAAATAATTCATATAGTTTTACAAACGGAAAGAACGCAAAATAAAGCACACGTCTCCATTTTTTTACTGCCGTGGGCTTTTTTCTTTGCGCTTTAATTTCTTCTAGAGTTTTCTCTACTTCCTCTAGATTTTGTTGTTTCCTTTCGTCCATAAAAACTATCTTATAACATAGCCGTATCCACGCACCGTTTCAATTAACTTAACGCCGTAAATATCGTCGATTTTGGCGCGAAGATATCTAATATACACGTCCACGACGTTGGTGTTTCCTATAAAATCATACCCCCAAACGACGTCGAGAACTTGCTCGCGCGAGATTACCTTATTGCGATTTTGAGCAAGGTAAACCAAAAGGTCATATTCCTTTTTCGTAAGGTCTAGTAAATCCCCGTCGTAACTCGCCTCGTGAGCGTTTATATCTATCTTTAGTTTTCCTATTTCGTAAACGACGCTCTTTTTCTTGATGTTCGCTCTAATGCGAGCAAGCAATTCTTCGATTGCAAACGGCTTGGTCATATAATCGTTTGCGCCGATATCAAGCCCGGCAACCTTATCCACCACTTGGTCTCGAGCGGTAAGAATTATTACGGGCGTATCCTTCGTTTGACGAAGACGGCGCAGTATTTCTATGCCGTTAAGCGACGGTAACATTACGTCGAGAACGATTAAATCGAAGTCGCAGTCTAGCGCAACCTCTAACGCCTCTCGTCCGTCTGAAACAATCGTCGTTTTATATCCCTCGTGCTCTAATTCGAGCGAAACGAAACGCGCGATTTTATATTCGTCTTCCACTATTAGGATATGGTACATATCGTCACCTATTAACCGATTTTCTCAATATCAAACGGCGTTGCTTGATATACGCAATAGTTAAGCCAGTTGGACATCAGTAGCGATTCGTGAGCGCGCCAACGCATTACGGGCGATTTTTTGGGGTCGTTATTTTCATAGTAGTTTTTTGGCAACGCAATATCAAGTCCTTTGGCTACGTCTCTTTCGTACTCGTTCTTAAGCGATTCCGCGTCGTACTCGCCGTGACCGAAAACGAAAACTCGGCGCAAATCCTTGCTGGACGCTAAATACACTCCCGCTTCGTCGCTTTGCGCTAGCACTTTCACGTCATCTACATTGTCAAACTCAGAGCGAGGAATATCTGTATAACGAGAGTGAGGCGCATAAAAATAGTCGTCGAAACCTCTAACGAGCGGATTTTTTCTATGGCGAACTCTATGACGGAACACACCGAAAATTTTGGTGTCGTATAGCGTTTTGTTTACTCCGTAATAGTAATACATAGCCGCTTGCGCCGCCCAACAAATATACATAGACGAATAAACGTTATGGCTTGCCCACTCCATTATTCGCTCGAACTCTTTCCAGTAAGCGACTTCGGTAAAGTCCATTTTTTCTACCGGCGCACCAGTAACTACGAGGCCGTCGAACTTTTGTTTCTCTTCGATAATCTCGTCAAGCGTTTTATAAAACGACTTTAAGTGTTCTTCGGAAGTATGCGTAGAAACGTAGGTAGCGGTAGTTAGAAATACCACTTCTACCTGCAAGGGAGTGTTTCCGATTAGGCGAAGAAGTTGCGTTTCAGTATCAATCTTATTCGGCATAAGATTAAGCACGGCAACGCGTAAGGGTCTAATATCCTGTTTCTCCGCTCTTTCATAAGTCATAACGAAGATATTTTCTTTCTCCAAAAACTTTCTTGCTGGTAAATCTTTTGCTATTCTTACGGGCATATTCCCCTGTCCTCCTTATAAGCCGATACTTATCAAGTTATATTATAACTTGTTTTTACACTAGTGTCAACTCTCTTTGCAAAAAAAGGATGCGTTTAGCAAAATAAAAACCTCCGAAAACGAAAAAAGACGGGTTTTCCGTCTTTTTCAGTTCCATTACTTATTGATATCGTAGCCGATATATTGCGCTGGGTCAACTAGCGCGCCGTCCTTAGTCATCTCAAGGTGAAGGTGAATACCGTCGCTATTTTCGGTAAGCATAGTTCCAACTACGCCAAGCACGCTACCCGTTTGTACGCTGTCGCCAACGCTTACGGACGCTGACGAGAGCGATTTGTAAACGCTAACTAGTCCGCCGGCGTGCTCTACCGTTACTACTACGCCTTCGAGTGTAGTGTTTTCAACCGCCTTAACCTTTCCGTCCGTTACCGCTAGCACCGACGAGTTTTCGCTCGCACTAAAGTCCATACCGTTATGCGTTTTCCACATATTAAGCGAGGGCATATATACGAGTGAAGTAAGCGAACACTCTCTTATTAGCGTGCCGGAAGAAATCGGCAAAGTAAAGGTTGGCGCAACGACTACGGGAGCGTCCGCACCTTGGTCGGGGTCGGGCGTAGATACCTGCTCGTCGTCAGGCGTGGGAATAGGCGTAACGACACCTTGGTCTGGCGTGGGGCTAGGCGTATCAACTACGGGCGCTTTACTTCCTCCAGATAGCGCAATCAACATTACGGTTAGCGTGATAACGCAAGACGCCACCAAGATAAGCGCTAGGTACAACTTTTTGTTTTTGTTTGGTTTGTTTTTAGTAGAATAAGTTTTCATTTTTTACCTCCGTCGAAAACAATTCTTGACGGCACAAAGCCGTTTTATACCACGAAAATAATCTTTTTTCAAAAACTTCCCTTAATCAGCGGACTACCTACTGCGACTTTACCGCCAGAGAGCGCAATCATAAGATTTACTTTAGTTCCGTTTACCGTTTCGTTACCCAAAATTAAGGGCGAATATGCGTAAATGATAACGATATTTTCTATACGTTCCCGTTTTTTTATTACCGCGTGCGCTTTCCTTAGTAGTTCTTCCGCCTCTTCTTCTCCACCGCAAAAATCTATTCTTTCATAACGCCCTAACGCGTTAAAAGTAGGCGAAGAAAGATAAATTTGCTCGTCGCTATGAGAAAAGAAAGAATATTCTCCCGTCTTAAAAAACAGCAAGCCGTTACAAAAAAATCTCAACGCAACTAAAAGCGCAAAAAGAAAGATAACGAGTGAAAATCTAAACGCTTTAACCACAATAATTTCTCCAAAACAAAAAAATAATCCGCTTTTGCAAAACGGATTATTTCCAAAAATTCAATCTTTTATACTCGTTTTATTTAGATAAAGTCGTACTCGATTTTAACGCTGTAATCGCACCACTCTGGCATAATATTTTCCCGTATTTCATAAACTACTCTCTCTTTTTCTCGCATCAGTCGTGGCGCAAGACAAAGGTGCAAACCTATAATTTTTCTTTCCTCGTCTAGTTCTAGTTCGTGGAAAGACACCTCCACTCCATACTGTTCGAGAGCGGACACTACCGTTTTTCTAAGCGATAAATATCTAGGATTAGAGGTAGGCACGGGGTCACAATGCACAACGAGGTCTATGCCGTAAACTGAAACGGCTTTGCGTTCGATTTCGTAGGCGATATTATGCACGGTAAGAAAAGGAGTATTCTCGTCGAACTCAGCGTCGAGCGAGGCAACCTTATTCGTCTCGCCGTAGTCGTGAACTCGTAAGTCGTGAAAGCCGATAACTTCTGGGAACTCGCAAAGCAAACCCTTGATTTCTTCCTCAACCTCGCCCGTATCCGCTCTACCTAAAAGTTTTCCTACCGTCTTTATTATAATTTTTACGCCACCTATGGCGATTATTACCGACGAAATCACTCCGATTACGCCGTCTAACGGGAACGACATATCCTTTCCTAGAATATAGCAAACGGTAATTATTGCAGTCGTAAAAGCATCCGCTACGCTGTCGATTGCCGACGACGAAAGCGTATCGGAACGAACCACCCTATTCCTTATTATATATAGCGCTCCCATACCGCCCTTTACCGCAACCGAAATCAATAAAACGATTACCGTAAAAGTCGAATAGGTGTAAGGGGTTGGCGTAATAAGGCGAGAAATCGAAGAACGCAAAATTTCGATTGCGATAAATATTACTAGCAAACTTATAATAAAACTAGCGATATACTCACTCCTACCGTGTCCGTACGGGTGTTCTTTGTCCGCTTTTTTACCAGCAAAGAGAAAGGAGAAAATCGCAACTCCGCTAACCCCCGCGTCCGAAAAATTGTTCACGGCATCCGAAAAAACGGAAACGGAACGAGCAACAATACCCGCTACGAGTTTAGTTATTGCAAGTAAAATATTTAATATAAACCCTAGCGCAACCGCTCTAACGCCTATTTTAATCCTATTTATTCCCTTGTTTTCGCTTTCAGTCAATTTTTTCTCTCCCGTATATTGTATGAAAACGGACCGCCTTACGGCAATCCGTTTTTTGTTTTTGCTAGATTATATCGTCTCCGTTCATATCAAAACTAACGAACGGGTCGTCTAGTCCTAGCGAAGAATTATCGTCTTTCTCGGGAGGAGGAGCGGGCAAATCTTCAGTCATAGGAGCGTAAATTTCGTCTTTGCTAGCCATAGCGCGTTCCGCCTCTTCAGCGCCGATAAAGTTCGTCTTAAACTGCGTATTTCTTCCCTCTTCCGCCGTTTCCGCTCTTGCGTTAAGGTCGGTAAAGGTGGTATATGCGCCGTTCCATCTTACCGAAACGGTGTCCGTTCTACCGTTACGGTGTTTAGCAACGATAATATCACACTTCGTTCTCGTATCCTCGTCCACGGTTTGGTCGTTCATATCGTGTTCACGGTGGAGGAACATTATAATATCAGCGTCTTGCTCGATTGCTCCCGATTCACGAAGGTCGGACATTTGCGGTTTTTTATTCTCACGCTTTTCAATATCACGGCTCATCTGTGAAAGAAGAAGAATAGGCACGTTAAGTTCCTTAGCGGCGATTTTCATAGTTCTAGTAATATCCGCAACCTCTTGTTGACGGCTATCCACTCTCTTTCCGCTCGACATAAGTTGTAAGTAATCGACGAGAACGAGGTCAAGACCTTTCTCTCTTTTAAGTCTTCTGCACTTCGACAAAATCTCAATCGGAGTAGTAAGAGAACTATCGTCAACGTAAATTTGTGCCTCCGACAATCTCTTTTGCGCCTCTACTAAACGCTCGGTGTCCTTAAAAGTACGCTTTCCGTTCTTAACAGCCTCCATACTAACTTTGGCTACCGAGCAAAGAAGACGGGTAGCAAGTTGTTCGGAGGACATTTCTAGCGAGAATACGGCGCACTTAAATGGGTCAACCTTACCAGACGGCGTTTTTCTCGACTTATCAAGCGCAGCGTGAGAAATAAAGTTCATACCAAGCGAGGTTTTTCCTTGCGCAGGACGAGCGGCGATTAGAACTAGGTCTGAGGGGTGAAAACCGCCCAAAAGTTCGTTTAGTTTGGTAAACGGAATAGGTACGGTATTTTGCTCGTCTGGGTTCTTTTGCTTTTCGTCAATCGTAATCATTGCACGCTTTAACGCTTCGTTCATATTCTCGAGCGTTGATTTATCTTGCTTTTCACTCAAGGCGTAAACTTCACGCTCGGCAAGAGCGAGAGCGTCCTCTTCAGCGTCGCCCGAGAAAGCGCAGTCCATAATCTTTTGTCCCGACGCAATTAATTGACGAAGCAAAGAAGTCTTCTTCACGATATCTACGTAGTGGCGGTAGTTGTCCGCGCTAGGCACGAAAGTCGTAAGCGACGATAGGTAAGTAAGACCACCCACCGATTCCATTTCGCCCATTTCTTCCACTTCTTGAACGAGCGTTACGAAATCAATCGGTTTACTTTTAGAGTAAAGTTCACTCATAGCGCGGAAAATAAACTTATGCGCAGGCGCGTAAAAGTCCGTTTCCTTAAGTTCGTTGAGGATTGCCGCTACGGGGTCCTCTCCCACTTTTCCAAAGTTGTCGGTAGTAATCGATTTTTCGTCGCTAATTAGCACACAACCAAGGACGGCTTGTTCCGCCTCGTCGTTATGAGGCAATACTCTAGCCGTAATATTAGGGTGTTGTTTGTTTTTGTTTTGCGGAGTAGGCATAATTTCCTCCTTTCTTCTATTTTTCGTTCATCATCTTTTTGCGATAATCCGCTTTTGCGCGGAGTGACGCATCAAGTATTTTCTTTCTTATTCTAAGCGAAACGGGCGTTACTTCAAGCAACTCGTCGTCCGCAATAAATTCTAGACATTGTTCAAGCGAGAAAGTAACGGGCGGAACTAGTTTTAGAGCGTCGTCAGACCCCGACGCACGCATATTACTCATTTGTTTACGCTTGCATACGTTGACGACGATATCTCCACCCTTGGGATTTTCGCCGACTACCATACCTTCGTAAACCTTTACGCCAGGTCCGATAAAGAGCGGACCTCTATCTTGTGCGTTAAACAGTCCGTAAGTAATAGACTCTCCCGTCTCGTAAGCAACTAGCGAACCGCAATTTCTTCTCTCGAAGTCGCCACGGTATTTGTCGTACTTATCAAACACAGAAGTAAGTATTCCTTCGCCCTTAGTGTCCGTTAAAAATTCCGATTTGTAACCGAAAAGTCCACGGCTCGGCACGGAGAACTCTAATCTCATACGACCGCCAACGGGTGTCATAGTTTTAAGTTCGCCTGCCCTACTTCCCATTTTTTCCATAACTACGCCAACGCAATTTTCGGGCACGTCGGCAACTAGAGTATCAATCGGCTCGCAAAGTACGCCGTCGATTTCCTTAAATAGTACTTTGGGCATAGATACTTGGAATTCATAACCCTCTCTACGCATATTCTCAATCAAGATTGAGAGGTGCATTTCGCCTCGTCCGCAAACGGTAAACGCCTCCGACGAATCGGTATCGCTAACTTTCAAACTTACGTCGCGAATTTGCTCTTTATATAGCCTTGCTCTTAGATGGCGAGAAGTTACGAACTTACCCTCTTTTCCAGCAAACGGCGAATCGTTTACCGAGAAAGTCATCTCAACGCTCGGCTCGGATATTTCGGGAAAGGCAATCGGAGTGGGATTAATGGGGTCGCAAAGCGTATCTCCTATTGAAACGCCCTCAACTCCGCTTACGCATACGATATCGCCCACCGTTGCGCTCTCGGTAGCAACTCTAGCAAGCCCCTCGAACTGATAAATATTAGTAACTTTCGCCCTAATCAACTGTTCGGGCTTATGGTAGTTTACCAAAACGACCTGCTGGTTTTGGCGCAAAGTTCCTTGCTCTATTCTACCTATTCCGATTGCGCCCACGTACTCGGAGTAGTCGAGCGCAGACACGAGCATTTGAACGGGTTGCTCGGCGTCTCCGCTAGGAGCGGGTATGTGACGAACGATTTTCTCAAACAACGGAATTAAGTTTTCGCCCTCTACCGCCATATCCGTCGTAGCCGTTCCTTGACGAGCGGAACAGAACACGATAGGACTATCTAGTTGCTCTTCGGTAGCGTCAAGTTCCATAAGTAGTTCAAGCACCTCGTCGCAAACCTCGGTAATTCGAGCGTCAGGACGGTCAATCTTGTTCACTACGATAATTACGGGATGACCAAGTTCAAGCGCCTTTTGAAGAACGAATCTCGTTTGAGGCATAGTTCCCTCGTAAGCGTCAACTAAAAGAACTACTCCGTTCACCATTTTAAGTATGCGTTCTACCTCTCCGCCGAAATCTGCGTGGCCGGGAGTATCTACGATATTGATTTTGTAGTTTCCGTACTTAACGGAAGTGTTCTTCGCTAGAATAGTTATTCCACGCTCACGCTCGATATCGTTGCTGTCCATAACTCGGTCTGCAACTACTTGGTTGGAGCGGAACGCTCCGCCCTGTTTTAAGAGCGCGTCCACTAGCGTCGTCTTACCGTGGTCAACGTGCGCTATTATTGCTACGTTTCTAATGTATTGATTAGTCATAAAAGTTTTCCTTGAGTATTAGTCTTCATCAGTTCCCACTAACTACTTCTTGTCTTGCATCTTTTTCTTAATCTCTTCCGCTTCTTCGGGAGAGAAAAACTCGTCTATTCGACTTCGCAATCTCTCTTTCTCTTCGTTTTCAGCCTTGCCCGAAAACAAATCGTCAAGTTCTTGCCGAGCGGAAGAACCAAATCCAAACCGCTCGAAATTAGCCTCGTCGTAAACTACGGTAGGCTCGTTTCGTCTTTTTCTTTTTTCGCCAGCAAGAGTTAGCGTTCCGCTTTTCTTTCTCTTTCTAGCAACTAGCCAAACTATAACTACCGCAAGCACTCCAAGCGCTATGATTACAACGTACCAACCAAGCGGATTTACGCCGTAGTACGAATAAGTTATCTTACTCGTTTGCTCGTCGCAATGCGCCGTCCATTTAAGGTAAGTCTTGCCGTTAACCTTAACTTTTTGACCGTCGTTCGTCTCGAGTTCGTCCGTGCGCCAGTAAAAATTAAGCGTTAAGTCCGAAATATCTTTGCCCTCAAGCAACGGAAAAGCAGTCTTAAGCGCAGGCAAAACACCGTAACCCGAGGCAATCACCTCGTAAATCGTTCCCTCGCCACGCTCTCCGCTTTCAAACTTACCAACGGCATCTGCGAGCGGATGAAACGCCGTATAGCGGTATTCCCTAGTAAAGAAATGCGGAATTACCTCTACGGTAGTACCGTCCTCTTCGTCGTCATCATCAGGCAAATCAGTTTCGTTTATCGTGCGAGAGAGCGAATATAATTTCTTCGTTTCCGTCTCGCCGTAGCCGTAGTCGTATCCAAAGCCTTCCGCTAAAATCGAAAAGTACGAGCCAAGCGTCCATTTTTCAGTGGGCGTTTTCAAACTAGCGTTACTCTCGAGTTCGTTTACGAGGTCGTCGTCAAGAGCGATAGTATATTCGTATTTGTAATCGTCACCATTTTGCTCGTAGAAATAGTTAATTTCCGCTCCGCAACCGCAAAGCGCTAACGCACAAGCAATAATAAGCAACAGACATACTATTTTCCTCACTTACTCTCCTCCGTCATTTTCTCAAGCGCGCGTAGAATTTCTCTAAACTCCGCCATAGCGTACTCAAACGGTTCTTTCTTCATAAGGTCAACGCCCGTAATCTTGAGTAGTTCGTACGGGGACGCCGTAGAACCGCTTTGCAAGAATTTTTTGTATCTTTCCACCGCAGGCTGTCCTTCACGAAGGATTGCGCCTGCAATATTTACCGCAGCGGTAAGTCCCGTTGCGTACTTATACACGTAGAACGAATTATAAAAATGCGGAATTCTCGCCCACTCGTAACGAATATAATCGTCGTGAATTACGCTTTCGCCGTAATATTTCTTGTTTAATTCGTAATATTTTTCCGAAAGCGACGCCGGGGTTAAAGGTGCGCCCTCGTCAGCCAAATCGTGGCTGATTTTTTCAAACTCAGCGAACATAGTTTGACGGAAAAGCGTCGTTCTAAAAGTATCGAGGTAATACGAAAGAAGATATTTCTTCTCGCTATCGTCCGTCGCTTTTTCGATAAGGTGTTTAAGGAGTAAAACCTCGTTTACGGTAGATGCAACTTCGGCTACGAAAATCGAATAGTGCGCCTTTGCGTGAGGTTGAGCGGACGACGAATAATGCGAGTGCAAAGAGTGTCCGAGTTCGTGCGCAATCGTGAATACGTCGTGTGTAGTTCCCGTATGGTTAAGTAGTACCATAGGATGAACGCCGAAAACTCCCCAACTGTACGCGCCCGTGCGCTTATTCTCCGTTTCGTACACGTCGAGCCAGCGCTGCGCTTTCGCCTTTTTAAGCAAAGAAATATATTCCTCGCCAAGAGGCGCAAGTCCGTCTAAAACTAGCGAAAAACCTTGCTCGAAATCGTAATCCTTCGTTGCGTTTTCCGTAAGTGGCACGTACATATCGTACATATGAATTTCTCCGCCGAGCGCATTTTTACGAAGTTTCACATAGTCGTGAACCGCTTTAAGATTGCTAGAAACTGCGGAAATAAGATTATCGTAAACGCCAAAGGGAATATTATCCTCGTAGAGAGCCTTTTTTAGCGCGCTCTCGTACCCTCTTACTTTAGCGTAAAAATTGTCCGACTTTACCGAGCCGGCGTAAATTGCCGTTATAGTGTTAATCAGTTTTTTATAAGTTTCGTAAAGTCCGTCGAACACCGTTTTTCTAACTTCTACCGACGGGTTTTGTAAATAATACGAATACTTTCCTTGCGTAAGTTTCTCTTTTTTACCCTCGATTTCAAGTTCGGGCAACGGCAAGTCAACGTAGTCTAGTTTGCCGAAAATATCCTCGAACGAGCCAGACATAGACTTAGACAGAGCCAAAATTCGTTCCTCACTTGCCGGCAAGACGAATTTCTTTTTGCGAAGTAGTCCCTCAATCGCATAATCGTAATCGCTAAAATCTTTATCCTCAATCAACGACTTTAAGTACTCGTCGCTTTGAGCGCAAAGTTCGGGAGAAATGAAAGAACAAAGCGCCGAATAATTTACGCTAGCCTCGTCTATTCTATCGCAAAGCGCTTGATAGCAATCAATCGCTCCGTTTTCATCACGGCGCATATGTGCATACGAATAGAGTTTCTCAAGTAAAATATCCAGTTCGTCGGAAAAATCAAGACATTGTTTTAGTTTCGCCTTGTCGCCCAGCGTTCCCTTGTAATCCAACAAAGATTTACTCTTCTCGCTGAACGAGGCAAAAGCATCTTCCCAAGCCTCGTTGCTAGGGAAAATGTCCTCGAGTTTCCATTTATATTGTTCTAATACATCTTCTCTTTTCATTTTTGCTCCAAATTCTAGTTTTTATTGCTGTGAAGAGGCGCAGGCACTCTTCCGCCACGAGCGATAAACGCTTCGGCGCTGTCTCCACGAACGGGCATAATAGGCGCAGAGCCAAGTAGTCCACCGAACTCAACTTCCTCGCCTACGCCTTTTCCGTAAACGGGGATTATTCTTACCGCCGTAGTCTTATTGTTTACCATACCGATTGCGCACTCGTCAGCGATAATTGCGCTAATCGTAGATGCCGGCGTGTCGCCAGGGATTGCTATCATATCAAGTCCAACCGAACATACGCAAGTCATAGCCTCTAATTTCTCGATAGAGAGCGAGCCTCTCTTTACGGCGTTAATCATACCGATATCTTCGGAAACGGGGATAAATGCTCCGGATAAGCCTCCAACCGAACTAGACGCCATAACTCCGCCCTTTTTAACGGCGTCGTTTAGTATTGCTAGGCACGCCGTCGTACCTGCGCTACCCACCGACGATAGTCCCATTTCTTCCAAAATATGCGCTACCGAATCTCCAACCTTGGGAGTAGGCGCAAGCGAAAGGTCAACGATACCAAACTCTGCGCCGAGACGCTTACTTGCCTCTCGAGCCACGAGTTGTCCTATTCTCGTAATCTTAAACGCCGTTTTCTTAATAACTTCAGCAATCGTATCAATGCTCTCGCCCTTATGCTTTGCGATTGCGTACTGAACTACGCCGGGGCCCGATACGCCCACGTTAATTACCGTGTCGCCCTCGCCCACGCCGTTGAACGCGCCCGCCATGAAGGGGTTGTCCTCGACTGCGTTACAGAACACTACGAACTTCGCGCAACCGATACTGTCCTCCGCTCTCGTAATAAAAGCAAGGTCTTTAATCTTTTCGCCCAAAATCTTTACCGCGTCCATATTGATTCCGCTCTTGGTACTACCTACGTTTACCGACGAGCAAACTTTTTTCGTGGTAGAAAGCGCCTCGGGAATAGTATTTAAAAAATCCATTTCGTAAGGCGTAGTGGACTTATGCACGAGCGCACCGTATCCACCGATAAAATCAATGCCGATATCTTGAGCAACCTTATCCATAGCCTTCGCAATTTCGAGGTAGCCTCCGCTCGCAGCGCCGATTAGCGAGGCTGGGGTAACGGAAACTCGCTTATTAACGATAGGCACACCGTACTCGCTTGCAATAGCGTCTCCCGTCGCAACGAGGTTTTTCGCTCTAGCGTAAATCTTATCGTAAACTCTAGACGCCGTCTCCTCTTTAGAGCGCGAAATACAATCGAACAACGAAATTGCCATAGTAATCGTTCTGACGTCGAGGTTCTGATTGTCAATCATTTGTATAGTTTCGTAAATTTCGTTCTTGTTAAGCATTTCTCTAGCCCCTTAAATTCTGTGCATAGCGTTAAAGATGTCTTCGTGTTGAATTCTTATACTAACGCCGATTTGCTTTCCAAGTTCTTCAAGTTGAGTGGAAATTACCGAAATTTCACTCGCCTCGGACACGTTTACCATCATCATCATTACGAAATATTCTTGCATAATCGTCTGAGAAATATCCTCTACGTTTACGCGGAGGTCGCTTAGAAGCGACGATACTTTTGCAATTATGCCCACTTTGTCTTTGCCTATAACGGTTACGATTGCTTTCATTTTTTACTCTCCTTGCTGTTCTTCTCTTGTATTTTGTTGATTTTTTACTATCTCGTACGCTATTAAGCGGTTGGAGTGCGTTACGAATTTGAATACATCGCCCGGCTCTAAAGGCGGTAACGAGTGTTCTCTCTCGACGAAGATTATATGCTCCGTCACCTCTTCTCGCATTTCGTCTTTTCTATGTGGCGCAATTCCCACGATTACCGTATAAAAGTACACGCCGTCACGATATTTTATATCCGTTTCAGTACGGAGATAAACTCCTTCGCCGTGATAACGAACACCAAACTCCATATCGTCGAGCATTAGACAGTATTTCTTAATCAAGCGGTACTTCGTTCCACGGAAAAATATGGTAACGCACCAAAACACGATTGAAAAAACGACCATAGTAATTAAAAACGGCTTATACACCGTCCTAGAACGATTGACCGATATTTGCACGATATTTATCGTTACTAGCGTAATTGCTGTTGCAAGATAGAGTATGAAGAAAAACCACCACGCAAAAGTCCATTTTCTTTTGGTGATGAAAGCATCAATTATTTCTTTTTCACTAAAAAGCGCTATCATAATCTAGTTCCTCGTTAATTTTCGTCTGCCCTTTTAGGGCAGTTACCAAATTATTATAACACATATCGAGAAAAAGAGCAAAAGATTTACTACGACTTTTTGACGAAATTGCGCTCTTTTGACAAAAAAACGAAATAAATTTTTGCCTTTTTTCCTGCGTATTACCTCTTTTCGTTTCGTTTTTTTAGCAGAAAACACGATTTTTAGTACTCTTTTGCACTAAAAATCAATAACCGTAGTCGTTTTTTTGATACAAAAAACTTTTTCTCCGCTTGGAAAAAACTAGGTTTTCGTTCCCTCCGACTACGCTTTCAGTTTTTCTCCCACTTAAAAAATTGTGCTCGGCTTTTTCGTTATATACAAGATATGGTCAATTTAAAAATCGCGTGGAAAACACTTGAAAATTTCTCTTTTTTATGCTATTATACATTACCCTAGGGATTTAGGGTAAAAATTCCGCTTAAAGTAAAAAAATTTGGGGTAAATAATATGTACACAAGATTATCAAAAGAATTTTCTCTCGACGGAAAAACTACGATTGACAACTCGTTTATCGTAGATTTTATGCCATTTGCCCCTGAAAACTACGTCAAAGTTTATCTTTACGGATTTTATCTAGCAACGAGCGGAAACGAAGAAGTCAATGCTCCCGAAGAGATTGCTCGCCGTCTTAATATCGAAGTTAATACCGTTACCGAGGCTTTTGAATACTGGCAAGTAAACGGCGTAGTCAACGTACTCTCCTCTTCGCCCGTATCGGTAGAATATTTGCCCGTAACCAAGCATACGATTGCTCTTCGCAAGTTCTCCAAGACGAAGTACAAGGAGTTTAACGACCAACTAAACGCTATGCTTCCCTCTCGAACGATACTTCCTAGCGAATATAACGAATACTATTCGATTATGGAGGCTATGCACATAGAGCCTACCGCTATGCTAGCAATTATTGCGTACAGCATACGCTTAAAAGGACAGGACGTTCCATATCAGTACATACTAGCCGTTGCTAGAAACCTAGCGCACCAAGGCTGTTTAACTTACGATAGAGTAAACGAGCAACTCTCCGAATTCGACAACTACGACCAAGACTTACTAGCCGTTATAAAGAACATCGGCTCTAAAAAAGCGCCCACGCTCGAGGATAAGCGTATGTTCAAGAAGTGGACGAAAGAAATGGGCTTTGCGCTAGAAACGGTAATTAAAGTTGCAAAGGACGTTAAAAAAGGGGGTATGGAAAAACTCGACAGTTTGCTTTCACGCTACTATGAAAACCATATCCTATCCTACGAAGAAATCGAGCAGTTCAATAAAAACAGAGAACAAACCTACGCTCTTGCGAAAAATATTAACCGTATTATCGGCGTTTACTACGAGCAACTCGACTACATTATCGAAACGCATTTGTCAAAGTGGCTCGGCTACGGATTTTCGGACGAAACGCTACTTCTTATTGCCGATTACTGTTTCCGTCGTGGCATAAGAACGCTAGACGGTATGAACGATACGGTAGAAAAATTCTATCGCCAAGGTCTTATGACGGGCGAAAGCATATCAGAGTTTATGAACGAGGCGGTACGCCGTGACGAAGAAATCAAGAAAATTCTCGATTCGGCAGGCGTAACGAGAGCGGTTACTAGCCGTGATAGAGATTGTTACCGCACTTGGACTTATACTTGGAAATTGCCTCTCGAAGTTATACTATACGCCTCTACTCTTTCTAGGGGGTGTCCTAACCCGATTGCTTACCTAGGCTCCGTGCTAGGCGCGTGGTACAACGCCGGCGTTACCGACCTAGCCTCGGCAAAGGCATACAAAGGCAACTCTGCGCCCAAGACTGAAAAGACCGAAACGACGGTTACTCGCTCGTACACCGCCGACCAACTCAACTCGTTATTCGATAATCTTGACTATAAGGACCTTTAATAAATGACTTACAGCGACGCAATCAACTTAATACTGTCTCGCCGTAGCGACGACCTAGCCTCCGCCGACGCCTTTTTTAAGGAGTTACTTTCGTCGAACGAAAAATTCCGCGAGGCTGAACTTGCCGTACGCGAGGCTGAACTTGCCGTTGCCTATGGAAAAGCGGATAAATCCGTTCTCGCGCCCCTTTATAAAACGCGAGACGAGGTTGTTTCTTCGCTAGGGGTTAGCGACAAACTTTACCCAGCACCCCGTTGTAAACGCTGTAACGACACGGGCAGAGTGAACGGAAAATATTGCTCTTGCGTAAAAACGCTTGCTCTATCGTCTAATAAGGACAATATCGAATTCGACCTCCACCCCTTTTCTTCGGTTGACGCATCACTCTTTAACAACGACGAAATCTTCGTTAGAACTGCTAAAGAACTAGAACTAATCGCAAAAAAAGGCGAGTACGCTCAAAAAAAGAATATCAATCTTCTAGGCGCAACGGGTACGGGTAAAACTTTTTTAGCATCTTGCTTTGCTTACGAAAGTCTCGAACAAGGTCGTACGGTAACCTTTATTACCGCATTTTCTTTCGTTTCCAAAACGCTTGCGTACCACACTACTTTTAACTCTCACAAAGAAGAACATATTGCGCCTCTTATCGAGAGCGATATCCTCATTATCGACGACCTCGGCACGGAAAGTATTTTCAAAAACGTTACTCTTGAATACCTATACCACGTTATCAACGAACGACAATTAAACGGCAAAACGACGGTAATTACTTCAAACCTTACTATCGACCAACTAGCGGTAAGATACGGCGAACGCATTATCTCCCGTCTTTTCGATAAAAAACTTTGCTATGCACGCGAGTTTACCGCCCCCGACGCCCGTAAAATCAAACTTTAAGGAGGATTTATGACAAAACTTATCGGCAACGGTTCCGAAAACAATCCATTTACCTCGATTGACGGCAGGGCGGGAATTAACGATTTACTATCCTCATTATCATCTCGCGGTGGCGCAGTAACGCTAAAATGCGGACGATACGATATTAGCGAGCCGATTATTTTCGATACGCCCTCTTCTCGGCTATCGGGCGAGGTTTGGAGTTGCAATACCGACCCCAACGGCGTTTTTGAATCGCCTTACGGCACTAAACTCCGCCTCGTAAAAACGAACGGGACTATTCTTAAAGTCGGCAAAAACACCGACCCGATTAGTGGAGCGATAATATCAAACCTCGGTTTTCAAGGCAATATAGATGGTATGGACACTCGTCCGTCGTTTAGCAAAGAAACCCCGAGCGAAAACGCAGGAATTACACTTTCTAGCGTTCGCACCGACCAGTGCGAGTTTTCTCGCCTCTCGTTTTGCGGACTTGGAGTGGGTGTTTGCGCTATCGGTAACTCTGAAATTGATGCCTGCTCTTTTGAGAAAATGAACCTTGACGGTTGCGCCGTCGGAATTTATTTTGCGCCTAGAGCGTCGTATTATGCAAAAATAAAAAACTGCGTTATCGCCGACAATCCTTACTATGGAATTTACGCAAAAGGCAACGACACTTTCCATAATCTTGAAATATCCTCTTGCACGCTAGTCCGTAACGGTGGCGCTTTTATAGATAACGACCTTACCCCCTCCGCTATTTTCTTCGACGGGCTTAATAACAGTTGCGTAACGAATTGCCTTTTTGATGCGCCCGGTACTTTTTGGTACTACCCCAAAAACTCAACCAAAAACGAAGAGCGTCAGCCCTCGCATAGAAAAACGGTTGCCCTCACTATAAAGGGAAACGGCAATAGGATTACGAATAATACTTTCCTAAACAGTTCCTCATCTTCTATAGAAGTAACGGGCAACAATAATATTTTACTCTCTAATATTTGCGACGGCGATATCGTAATCGAGGGCGAAAATAACACCGTTTGCTCCCTCGTCTTTACCTCGCCTACCGCTCGACTAATACTAAAAGGTAAAGCGAAAACCTCAACGACTATCCTCGCCGTTGACGAAAACCGAATAATCAAGCAATAAAAAAAGCAGTACTCTTCGTACTGCTTTTTTAATCCATTTCTATTCCCTCAACTAACTCTTCAAAAGTTATTCCATAAAAATCCAAAATTCGCCTTAAATTATATAGCGAAGGCTCCACTAAATTGCATTCCCACTCACTAACACGTTGTTGCGTCGTCTTAATCTTTACCGCAAACTCAAACTGCGTTAATTTACTTTGCCTTCTCAATGCTTTTAAGTTTTCTCCAAGTGTACTCATATCTATATTTTACACTATATTAAGTGTTTATACTTGACATACACTATTTTTAGTGTTAAGATATTTTTGGAGGATTTTATTGATGACTGTATTTTTGATTGTTTTCGCTTTTGTATTATTCTTTTATTTTTTACTCATTGGCAGTACCGACAAAACTGATATAAAAACCGACAACGAAACTAGTAAAACGTGTGAAATTAGTGAGGAACCATACCAAACTACTCAAACCGTGAAAAACTTTGATTATGATATTTTTGATACCGACTCAAACGTTATTGATTATGCAAATTTAGAACATTATTTACCCGTTATATTTCTTCAAAATGACAGGCAAAAACTCATCTTTCTTTTAAGTGAAGTTTTATTATCCTCTATCAACGACAAAACAATTATGGCTTTCCGTAGTTTAGTTATAACTGATACCGTATTATATAAAGACCTTATCGATTTTTCAAAATATTTCCTCGCTTACATCAAAAGTTTTCCAGAGTCCGTTTGGGAGCAAAGTCAATTCGCTGTGCCTCACATCCTCACTATGAATATCCTTGGAAATTATTTATCAGCATTTTGTGGGAAAAACGTCTAGGGGGCTTTTTGGTAATTTTTTAGACATTATAAAAGACTAACGAAAATTTTCGTTAGTCTTTTCATTTTTACTTTGCCCAACGACTTTGCTACACAAGTCGCTTAATTGCGCTGTGAGCGTCCCCGTTCCACAACCCAAATCCAAGATGGTTTGCTTATTATTCTTGGGGATAAACTCCAACAATCCTTTTCCATATTCAGCCACAAAATCGTGTTTATTATCATATAACAATGAATTCCATTCCACAGTCATTTACCTCGTCAAGTTCTTTTTTATCAGCGAATTTATTATATCGCAAAATCAAATTTAATTCAAGCGGTTTTGCGCAAATAAAAGAAAACTCGACTTTATAAAAAGTCGAGTTTTGCTATTTGTTCAATTAAAATTTCTAACGACAACTCGCATAAAAAGTCGAGTTTTTTAGTCCTTTTGGGGGAAAAGTTTTGTTGAAGTGATTTCGCCTTTTATGAGTTTTTCCGCCTCGGCAAGGTAAACCTCGGTTTTTTCTCTTCGATAGAAAGTTACGAGCCCAACCTTTTTACATAGCGCGCGAAGATGATTAACGAGGGCTAATCCCTCTTCTCGTCCGATTTCCTTGGTAAAACAGAGGAGTAATACGAACTTATAAAATAGCGTTAGGGTTTCCACTCTTTTTACTACTTTTTCTCTCGTCTGCTCGTCCTCGATTGCGTTTGCTTTTGCTAGCGCTCTATCTAATATTTCCTTAAACGAGCACATTTCGTCTATCGTGAAATACTCTTTATACAGCGCAGCGCCCTTACAAGTCGCCTCTACGCCCCAACCACGCTCTACCATAATATCGTAATATTTTTCGTGGGCGTGGAGGTATTCTTCCACCTCGGGGCAAGCGTCCTTGTAATAGTTTTCGTTAAACTCGTGGATTAGGTCGTCGTAACGCTCTTTTCCGTTCCAGTGAATTCTAGCACGAGCAAAGTCGTCCATAACGATAAAGGGCGAGCCTGCCGTAAACGGTTGAGCCTGGTTAAACACTTCCATCGCGTTTATTTGCATATACAAATCGTTATTCGCTTGAGCAGTTAGCGTAGTTGGATAGAAGAAAGTTTGCGTGCAAAAATCCTGGCGATAATCCCAAATCATAAAGTTTTTAGTAATCTTTTGCCAGCCTAAAATCGACTTTCTACTTACCGCGTTATGCTCTTCGTTCAAAAGCGGATACATATAGTTTGCGTACATAGGCGCATACTGAATAATTACGTTATCACGAGCAATTACGCTCTCGTCAATCGGATAATACTCGCCGTCACGCTCGACAACGGGGGCGTCGAAAATCATACGATACGCAAAGCCGATTACGTAAATCACTCTATCGGGAGCATTTTCTTGTCGCCACTTTTCCACAGAGTCGGCTACCTTATTTACAAACCGCATAGCAAGTCCACTCTTAGTGTACTTTGCAACTTCTTCACGGCACTTTTCACACTCGCAAAACGCATCGTTGTCGCTCATACCAAGCATAAAGAACATTTTGTCTTTTTGCGGAATTATAAATCTGTTTATTAGATTGTTAATAAAAGTATCGTAAAACTCGTCGTCGTATAAGCCTCTACTGTAACAGATTTGCGGATACGCTTTCGGTGAGGGTGGCGTATGACTAGCGTGTTCGGGATGCCAAATATACCACTCGGGGTACACCTCGCCGTACTCTTTATAGTCCACGATTTGAAGTGCGTAACTTTGGTCGTGGAGTGTTGCCCAAGGCGTACCCTCGCCGTGCTTTGGCTCTCGAACAGCGTATTCTCCGTTCACTCGTAGCCTAAACGCGTGGTCGATATCAGATACCGAATAATAAGACTTAGCGTTTCTGCCGAAGAAAGTAGGAATATCTTTAATATGAAATTCCTTATTTACCGCGCTCTTATCTACTTTTATCTCGTCGGATGCGTAATAACGATATCCTGCGATATACTCCATAAATCCGTACACGCCGAAACAAGTTCCCGTATCGCCTACGCCCTTAATTACGTAGGTGTTCCCTACGCTTTCAATAATAAAGCCGTCGAACTTAAACTCGCTAGAGAGTAGTTTTATTCCTAGCGAGGCAAAATATACGGTGTTTCCTAGCGATATGTATTTATCATTCTCGTTTACCGTAACGCCTTCGTCGGTTACCGTTTCAATCTCTACTCCCGCAAACGAGAAAATTCTTGTTAATTCTTCGCTTGCATACTTTTCCGAAACGGTTGCGTTTTTTGAAATTAGTATTTTATATTCGGTTGTTCCATCACGGTATAAATAGCCGTCTTTAGCGGTAATCGTTCCCGTGTAGCCGTTTAATCTCATAAATTTTACCCTAATTTATAAACTTCTTAAAAAACTATCCGAAAAATCAAACCAAGTTTTCGCCTTAGAAAATCCGTCTTTAACCTCTAGGTATGTTCTTTCGTCGCAAGTAGCAAGCCCGTGAGGTCCAACGGGATACATATGGCACTCGTAAGGCACCTTGTTCTTTTGGAGCGCCATAGCGTAAACTAGCGTTGCCATAGGGTCAACGACTCCGTCGGTTGCGGTCGCCCAAATAAAGCACGGGGGATGAGCCTCCGTTACTCTCTTTTCGAGCGAGAGTTCTTCCGCCTCTTTACAATCTACGCTCTCAATTCCAAGCAAGTTCATAAAACTTCCCTTGTGGGAATTAGGCGTAATTACGGGGTACGATAGCACTACTGCGCTTGGGCGAGCGTCGAGTTTAACTCCGCCCACTACGGGTACGGGTAGATTATCGCACTCAACGGCAAGGTCAGCGGTAAGGTGTCCGCCTGCGGAAAATCCCACTACGAAAATCTTATTTTTGTCGATATGTAGTTCGTCTGCGTTCTTTTTTACGAAGTCAACGAGGCACGCAAGTTGGGTAAGCGCCGTTGGATAACGATAAGGCGCAATCGCATAGTTTAAGACGAAGGCGTTGTAGTGACGAATATAATACTCGGTTGCAATCGGGTCAGCCTCTCGTCCCGAAACAACGGCGTATCCACCACCCGGAACTACTATCATAGCAGGCAATTTTTCGTTAAACTTCGTCATCTCCCCGTCTTGGTCGTGAAGTAACATTTTTACGGGTGTAGCAACCCCTAGTTCGTAAATCTCGTTTAAATCAATCTTTTTAATATCCATAATTACTCCTTATAAAACTATGCCCTATGCGGGGTAATATCCCTTATATGGGAATAGGTCGGACTGTTCAATTTCGCCATTAAGAATTTTTTCAGCGTCGGAGAGGTACTTTTCGGTGGGTATTCTTCTCAAGAAAGTTTCTAATCCCGCCTCGCTACTAATTCTGCGTAGTTCTGGAATAAGCGCTTTCGCCTCGCTTTCAGGGATTTCCTTGGTAAAGCAAAGTAGCAATACGAACTTATAAAATAGCGTTAGCGTTTCTACTCTTTTTACTACCTTTGCTCTCGTTTGCTCGTCAGAAATTCCGTTAGCCTTATCTAACGCTCTATCCAAGATTTCCTTAAACGCATACATTTCTTCTTTCGTGTAATATTCTTTGCGTATCGACGCTCTACTTCCGATTGCAGTCGTCCAACCACGCTCTACCATAACGTCGTAGTATTTTTCGTGGGCGTGGAGGTATTCTTCTACCTCGGGGCAAGCGTCCTTGTAATAGTTTTCGTTAAACTCGTGGATTAGTTCGTCATAACGCTCTTTGCCGTTCCAGTGAATTCTAGCGCGCGCAAAGTCATCCATAATCATAAAGGGCGAGCCTGCCGTAAGCGGGTGAGCCTGATGTAGTATCTCGATAACGTTGATATCCATATACAAGTCAAGGTTTGCTTGGGCGGATACCGTAGTGGGATAGAAGAAAGTTTGCGTTCCGAAATCTTGGCGGTAATCCCAAATCATAAAGTTTTTAGTAATCTTTTGCCAGCCTAAAATCGACTTTCTACTTACTGCGTTATGCTCTTCGTCCAAAAGCGGATACATATAGTTCGCTCTTATCGGCGCATACTGAATAATTACGTTGTCTCTAGCAATTACGCTCTCGTCAATCGGGTAATACTCGCCGTCACGCTCGATAACGGGCGCGTCAAAAATCGTTAAGTACGCAAAACCGATTACGAAAATTACTCTGTCGGGAGCGTTTTCCTTTCTCCACTTTTCCACCGAATCGGCCACCTTATTTACGAACCTCATAGCAAGTCCGCTACGAGTATACTTTGCAACCTCTTCGTTACATTTTTCGCACTCGCAAAATACGTTATTGTCGCTCATACCAAGCATAAAGAACATTTTGTCCTTTTGCGGAATTATAAATCTGTTTATGAGGTTATTGATAAAAGTATCGTAAAACTCGTCGTCGTATAAGCCTCTACTATAACAAATTTGCGGATACGCTATCGGTGACGGTGGCGTATGGCTTGCGTGTTCGGGGTGCCAAACATACCACTCGGGATGAGTCTCGCCATACTCTTTATAGTCCACGATTTGAAGCGCGTAACTTTGGTCGTGAAGCGTTGACCAAGGACAACCCTCGCCGTGCTTTGGCTCTCGCTTAGAATACTCGCCGTTAACTCTTAGTCTAAATCCGTTATCTACGTCACAATGCGTATAGTACGAATAGGTATCTCTACCGAAGAAAGTGGGAATATCTTTAATGTGGAATTCCTTATTTCCAGCGCTCTTTTCCACTTTAATCTCGTCGGGAGCGTAATAGCGATATCCTGCGATATACTCCATAAATCCGTACGCACCGAAACAAGTTCCCGTGTCGCCCACGCCCTTAATAACGTAGGTGTTTCCTACGCTTTCAATAATAAAACCGTCGAACTTAAACTCACTAGAGAGTAGTTTTACTCCAAGCGAGGCAAAATATACGGTGTTACCTAGCGATATGTATTTATCCGTCTCGTTTACCGTAACGCCCTCGTCGGTAACCGTTTCAATCGTTACTCCCGCTAGCGAGAAAATTCTCGTTAGTTCCTCGCTTGCGTATTTTTCCGAAACGGTAGCGTTCTTTGGAATTAGTATCTTGTATTCGGTTACTCCGTCACGGTATAAAAAGCCGTCTTTATCGGTAATCGTTCCCTTGTATCCGTTTAATTTCATAAGTTTCTCCTTTTTATATAATTACTACGCTCGATTGTTTTGGAGCGGAAAGTTTTGTGTTACCATCGGGATATCCTAGCGCACAACAGCCGTAAACTTCGTAGCCGTCCTTAATCCCCCACTCTTTTAGCAGTTCGGCAATCTTAGGCAAAGACGCTTTACCCGAAAGTTGATTTATCCAACAAGAGCCAAGGTCAACGTCAAGGCTTGCTAAAAACATATTTTGTAGCGCCGTTGCACAGTCTTCGGCAGGGCGTAATCCGTCTGCCTTAGCGCACGCCAAAATAAGCACGGGAGCGGAATAGAAAAAGTCGAATTTTCCTCCCGTTCTGCCCTTAATTCTCGCTATCGTAGCCTCGTCCGAAATACTTTCTATTACCTCGTTAAGACGGGCTAGTTCTTCTTTTTTCGTAACCGCAATAAACTGGCGGTCCTGATTGTTCATAGCGCTAGGCGCATAGTTACCAGCCGAGAGCACATACTCTAGTTTTTGTTTCTCAACGGGCGTTTCTTTGTACTTCCTTACGCTACGACGAGCGAAAAGCGCTTTACTTACTTGCATAATTTTCCTCCTATTTACAACCCTTACAGGTTGCGCAATTTCCACTACATTTTTTGGGTTTTTGTGCGTTAACCCACATTTTACCGCTATAATTTTGTTCCGTTTTCTTTCCGCACTTTGGACAAGGCGGATATTCTCCTAGGCGGACGAGTTCCTCGAACTCGTACCCGCACTCTTTACACTTTAGTTCAATAAGTGGCATATTCTCCTCACTTTTTCCTAAGTATCGTTTGAGCGCAAATCGCTCCGTCGGAAGTTGCAGTTACTATTTGGCGCAAACTCTTCTTTACTATATCGCCAACGGCGTAAATTCCCTCTTGCGTCGTACTCATATCGGACGATACGAGAATATATCCGTCAGCATCAGTTTCTACTTTGCCAGCTAGAAGGTGCGTAAGCGGACGGTATCCAACGGATATAAACAGTCCGTCCACGCTTATTTCTTTTTCTCCGTCCGTCACGGCAATCTTGATGGCTGAAAGTGGCTTTCCTATAAGCGAAACTACCGTTCCATCAATCTTTTCCGAGCCCTCTACCTCTTCGCCAGAAGTGATAAAGTAAGTCTTTTTAGCAATATCTCGAAGGTACAATACGCTCTCACGCGCCTTGTCGCCCTTGCCTACTACCGCTACGGTCTTGCCCTTAAAAAATCCTCCGTCACAAGTAGCGCAATAACTTACTCCACTACCCACCAGTTCGTCCTCTCGAGCAAGTCCAAGCGATTTAGCCTTGCATCCGCTTGCAAGCACGATTGATTTTGCGCTCTCGGTCTTACCCGAGGCGAAGATAACCTCTTTTTTATCGGTATCAATGCTTACCACCTCGTCGTATTCAAACTCTGCGCCAAACGAGGACGCTTGTTTCATCATAGCGTCGATAAGGTCAAACCCCGTAACTGAAACCTGTCCAGGATAATTAACTATATTTTCGATAATGCCTGCTTGTCCACCGTAAGGTAGTTTTTCGGCAACGAGCACCCTCTTGCCTGCTCTAGCGAGGTAAATTGCGGTAGTAAGTCCGCCCGGGCCCGCTCCGATTACGATAGTATCGTACATTGTTTTCTCCACTATTAATTAGTCTTTTTGTAAGTAGGGCCGTAAGCCTTGCACGCTCTAAAATCCGCGCCTTCTTTATCTTTCGTTCCAAATGCGTTCCAGCAAGCCGGACGGAAAATATCCTCGTCGGGAACGTTGTGCATTGATACGGGAATACGGAGCATAGAGCATAGCGTAATAAGGTCTGCGCCGATATGTCCGTAACTGATTGCGCCGTGGTTTGCGCCCCAGTTATTCATAACCTCATAAGCGGTCTTAAACGCGCTACCGTCTTTGCCGTCGCAACGAGGAGCAAACCAAGTGCAAGGCCAAGTGTAGTCCGTTCTCTTCCAAAGCGTATCAGATACTTTTTCGGGTAGAGCCACCGTCCAACCCTCGGCAATCTGCATCACGGGGCCAAGTCCTTTGACAAGGTTAAGTCGTATCATAGTAACGGGCATTTCATACTTCGTTTCAAATCTCGACGAGTATCCGCCACCTCTAAAATAACCGTTGTCGGCAGGCGCCCACTCGGTTGCGTCCATAATCGCCTTTTGGTCAGCCTCGGTAACTTCCCACCACTTCTTAATTAGGTGATTTCCGCTTTCGTCAACCGCCTCTCCGCTAGCGTCAAGACACGCTGCACCAGAGTTAATAAGGTGAATAATACCCCTAGCATCTTTCGCCTTGCCCTCTAGGTCATAGTCGGTAACACGCTTAACACTACTATCCGACCAAAAAGTTCTCACGTCTGCAAAAATTTGCGCGCGACCGGTAAGAAGTTTCATAAACAACATACCAAGTCCGTTTAGTACGTCGTTTTCGGTAGCGAGAATATACGGTTCTCTTACTCCCTCCCAGTCAAACGAGGTGTTTAGTATTGACTCGCCGAAATCACAGTTAGGTTTCCAGTCCGTCCATTGACGCTGACCTTGAAATCCCGCCGCAATTGCGTTATGTCCAACCGCCTCTTCCTCACAGCCTTTGGGCAAATGGTCGTTTCCACGCATAAGGTCTTTAATGATAATCGCCATTTTAGCGAGGAACTTCCAGTCTTCCGCCTTTTGCTTGTCGCTACGGCGAATAAACTCTGGATTTTTGTCGAATCCCATTTTGCAGTACTTTTCAATCCACTCCATAGCAGACTTATAGTCCTTTTTAGAGTAAATTCCCTCGTCCATACGGCGAAGAATTTCCACTTCGTCAACCGACTCTACTCTCATACCGAGGTAGTCCTCGATAAAATGGCTATCGATAATCGAACCGCCTATTCCCATAGTTACCGAGCCGATTTGCAAGTACGACTTTCCACGCATAGAAGCAGTTGCAACCGCCGAACGCATAAAGCGTAAAATCTTTTCTTTTACGTCGTCGGTTAGTCCGCTATCCGTAGCGTCGCAAACTTCGTGTCCGTAAATGCCAAAAGCGGGTAACCCTTTTTGCGCGTGCGTAGCAAGTACGGACGCAAGGTACACCGCTCCGGGGCGTTCGGTGCCGTTAAAGCCCCAAACCGCCTTAATCGTATCGGGGTTCATATCCATAGTCTCCGAACCGTAGCACCAACACGGCGTTACGGTAAGAGTAATCGAAACTCCCTCTTTCTTAAATTTTTCCTCACAAGCAGCGGACTCTGCAACACGGCCTATCGTAGTATCTGCGATAATAACTTTAGCAGGCGTTCCGTCGCTATAAAAAATGTTTTCTTCAATTAATTTTTTTGCCGAAAGGGCCATATTCATAGTTTGCTCTTCAAGCGATTCGCGCACCTTAAGCGCGCCCCTTCTTCCGTCAATCGTAGGACGAATTCCGATTACGGGATATCCGCCGATAAGTCTTGTTTTAGGCATAGTCAAGTCTCCTAAATCATATTGATTTTATTGTACCACAACTATTTGACTTTTTCAATACTTTTTCCGAAAAATTATCCCTTTTTTTGCGCAAGTTTACTTCGTAAAAACTGTTAAATTACCATATCGCCACAACTGTCGCCCACTACCCTTAAAACCTTTACTTGCTCTCCGTCGTAAGCGTCGATATAAACGAAATATTTCATACCGTTCGCCTCGCCGAAAAGTTCGTAGCATAGCGTTTCATCCTCGCCTACGGGGATAACCGCTAGCGTAACTTTCTCTACACTTAAACTCTCGTCCACAAGCGAGCGAGCGGTGTCTTCGGCAATCGTGGGTTTGTCCTCGCGATTTTTGTGGCTCATACAATATCCGCTCGCCTCTACACCAAGCAAACTACCGTCCGAGAGCGCAACCTTAATCTTAACTAAATCAGCGTAATATATCACTCCGTTTACTTGAGGCGTAAGGTTAATACACGCAACACCGTTTTCACTACTCTTCCAAACGGGGTGCAAGTCCGCATAGCCAAGCGTTTCGGCGTAGTAAGTGGCAAGCCCTACCGCTTTATCAAGGTCAAGCGTTACCGCTTTAACGCTTTTCGTTCTGTTAAAGCCGATAACTAATCCGCCCTTTTGCGTAATGGACACAAGCGCATCTTCGCCGTCGATTTTGCCCTCAATTTCATAAATTGCCGTTTTACCGTTAGTCAATCCTAGGTTTACCGCCTCTTCTAGCCCTAGTTTTTCGATAGCAATTTGCGTTGCCTCTTCGCTAGAAATTTCATCAAGACCGTCAAGCGCGTGGAAACAATACTTCTTCGCATCGGAGAACGCTCCGTCGTAAATCAGTTCAGGATATTCAATCGTCGTATGCTCTTTGCTAGATAAACCGAACTTAATGCCGTCGCCGAAAAGTTTGTTCTCGCCTATGCGAGAAGTTATTTTTCCGCCGTTAGACAATACTTCGCTTAAATCCTCTACCATAATTTTCGTTACGGAATGCAAATCTTTCGCTTGTCTTTTAAACTCCGTTATATCACGCTTGCTCGCCACCGCTCCGCTATAAACGGTTGCCCAGTCGGAAATCTGATTGAAAAACTTACTTGCGTCCGTAGTTTCGTTTATCGCAAGTGGCAAAACGCCAAGCGAATTTTCGGCAAGTTCGGACTGACAACGAATATCGGACAAGAGTACCGCCGTTTCGTAATCGCCGTTCATTATCATAATTTTAGATAGGTTTACTTCTAGATTTCTCACGCTATCGCTCAAGTCGTAAAGCGCGCGCTGATAAACTTCTTCAACCGCCGTGTTTTGTCGATTTCTTTCTTCGTTTATAATCGCCGTTCCTACGATTAATAGTGCGCTAAGCACCGCCAGAAGGCATATAACGGACGACAAAATTATCTTCTTCGTTTTAGACATTATTACCCCCTTGCAAACGCGTGACGACCGATTTTAATTTCCACGGTAAGCGACCATATCCACTTACTCGTAGCAGTTGCGGGATTATAGTAATACAAGCACCCGTTAGTGGGGTCCCAGCCGTTTAGGGCGTCTCTCGCCGCTTTGTAAGCGTTCTCGTTAGGCGTAAGATTGATTTGGCCGTCGCTAACGGCTGTAAACGCTCCCTTTTGATAGATTACGCCCGAAATCGTGTTAGGAAATTTAGACGAGCGAACTCTGTTTAGCACTACCGCCGCTACCGCAACCTGCCCCGTATAAGGCTCTCCTCTAGCCTCCGAGTAAACGCACCGAGCCAAAAGATTGAGGTCGGACGAGCCTACCGACGAGGAGGACGAAGAAAGGGTAATTCCAAGCGCACGCTCGGTATTCTTTCCTACTATTCCGTCCACGACGAGCCCGTTATCACGCTGGAACTTTCTTACCGCAGTTTTCGTTCTACTTCCCCAAATTCCATCAACCTTGTAAGTGTAATATCCAAGGTTTGACAAGCGATTTTGAACTAGCCTAATATTAGCCGTAGTGTCCCCCTTAACTATGTTAAGAGCGTCGGCGTAATCACTTTTTGGCAAAAATATAATTGCCGAAACGGCAGTCAAAAAGCAAAGCAAAATCGCTGTAATTTTGACAAATCTCTTCCTTTTCGTTATCATTATTCCTCCGCTAACTAATAAATTTTTTCCAAAGTTCAGCAATCAGCGATTTGTACTTAACCCCTTTCCCGTTTTCTTTGCCCACAAAACACAACGGCGGATAGATTACGCACCACCAGTTGTCGCCCTCGCCTTCGCCCAACGAAACGATAAGCGCGTCGTAGTATCCACTCTCAATCACGATATCTTGATACGCTCTCGTGGGAAAATGCTCGCAAGAAAGTTTAGCGCTTGACGAATACGAAAAACCGTTGTTTTCAAGCGTTTCGTCGGCGATTTCCCGTATCTTATCTAGGTTTTCTTTGATAACGCCGTACGCATTTTCAAAATCGCTAATTCCGTCAAGTTCGGTTGAAAGATAATCGGTTATTCCCTCTTTAACTTTCATTTTTACTTGCTGGTCCTCGCTTTGGTTACTGTTAGCCCGAATATGTATGCGAATTAGCGCATACTCGGGCGTAGTCGTAGTTTGTCCGTTGCATCCGCAAATTATTAACAAAATTACGCTGACTAGCAAAAAAGATATGATTTTCCTCATAAAAAAATCTCCTCGATAATAAAATCAAGGAGATTATTGACGACTTTTCCGTCTTTTATACTATTTCGTATCCTTCTTTTTGAGCGTAAACTATTTGAGCGAATATTCCACGCGAAAGTAAAACCTCTTTCGCTTTTTCCATTTCTTCGATTTCGCCAAGCCCGATTACGCACGCTCCGCTACCCGTCATTACGGAAGATAGACCGCTATCGCAAATTACTCGTAATATTTCGTCTATACACGGATTAAGTTTAATTGCGCTACTTTGCAAGGCGTTTCCAAGGTGTTCTCTCACCTTTACAATTTCTCCACGCTCTAGAGCAAGCGTAAGAGCGTTATTATCACTTAAAACGCCCCGAGGCGAGTCCTTATCGAAAAGAGCAAAACACTCTTTCGTACTAACCTCGCCCTTGTATGCTAATAGAATAGGAAATTCGCTTGCCAACTTGCGCCACTCGATTTTCTCCCCTCTACCTCGCACGAGAGCAACTCCACCCGTTACCATAAATGGAATATCGCTACCAAACTTCGCTCCGATTTCTTCAAGACGCTTCCTTGGAAGAGAAAGCGAAAACAACTCGTCAATCGCTCTAATTACGCCCGCACCGTCAGCACTAGAACCGCCAACGCCACCGCCCGACGGAATATTTTGCTCGATATAAATATCCACGCCCGAAAGCGAAAACTCTTCTATCATATAGGACGCAATTTTTTGAGCGTTACTGTTTTCTATCCGCTCTTTTGAAAAACGAACGAACGCTTTTTTGTCGTTGTTTTTAGTAGCGGTAATTTCGTTACATAGCGAAACGGAAACCATCACGCTCTCAAGTTCGTGATAACTCCCGTTTACTCCCGTAATATTTAGCGATAAATTAACTTTCGCTTTCGCTTTTACCGTTACCTTTTCCATAACGGTATTGTACTATAAATTCCGTGCCGTGTCAACAGTTACACCGATAAATAATTATCCGCTCTCCTTCTATAAGTTCGTCTGAAAGCGACGGGTTTTGTTTTATAATCTCGTCAGTCGTACAACCCAAAATCTTACTAACCGACCAAAGCGTTTCGCCTTTTTTTACGATATGTACCGTAAAAGCACAACTGTTTTTCTGCTTTTCCTCGCCCTCTCTAGCCTCCGTAATAACGGCGCTAGTTACCGTTCTTTTTGCGATTACGGTCAAATAAACCGAATACCGTATATCGATTTCATTACCACGGCGCACCTTTGCCGAAACCGAACTTACCACAACGCTAGCATCCAAAATATCCCCTTCGCTAATCAAATCGTTGCTCTCTTTAATAGAGAACGGCAGTTCAACGGTAACCGAATTTTCGCTTTCCGCCTCTGCGCTGTAATATACGATATTGCCCGAAATTACGCCCTCGACAAGCGTTTCTCCGTCAAGCGCAACGGCACTTACGACCTGCGCTTTAACGGCGTCGTAAGCCAAAATATTGTCCGCTGGCGACGCTCCGCCGTCAAGCGTTATCGTGCCGTCAACTCGCTCCGTAGCAATCGTTACAGGCAATAAACGAGTAATTTCTTCGCTCTCGGCAGAAATTAAAATTTCACGCTCGGGACTGAAAATATCGCTAGCAACGGCTACCGTTTTTTCTCTAAAATCGAATATCGAAACTCTTACGGTATAAACAAACGAACTCCTATCTTCGTCGCTTTTTCGACCTTCAACGCACGCAAAAGCATAGATTTTATCGCCGTTTTCACAGCCAACCGCCTCTATTTCTCGCACGAACGGCGTTTCTATTCTAGCATAAGAAAGTAGGCCTTCTTCTTTTTCAAAGCAAATATCACTAATAACGACGCCCGAAACCTTAACTACTCCGGGAAGAGCAACGCTATCGGTAACCACTACTCTATGCTCGTCGGTTAGCACTTCGCCACCGAAAAAGTTTTCCTCTGCGCTTTCTAGCGTAAAAATATCGAAAGAGGATGCACCCTCGTTTTCGCACTTAATCTCGCCTTGATTAAAATACGCGCCGTCGCCACCTAGCAAGCACTTAATCTGCTTACTCACGGGAAGATACAGCGTACTTTCTACTACCGCTGAAAGTTTAATCTCCTCGCTCGATACCGCCGTAACCTCTACTACGGGCGTAGAATTAGTCAAAACGGGCGCACTATCGCTATAAATATACGGCGAAGAGACTTTATCCGTAAACTGAACGGAATACCTCATAACCCTATTTTTCCCGTCAGCGCTTAAATATAGCACGCAAAACTCAACCTCGCCCGCTATCCTTGCCTCGCCCGTAAAGATTTCGCTAATTTTCACCTTTGGGGAGGCGGAAATAGATAGCACCTTTACGATATTATCCCCCGTAGCGGGCAAAAGCCGAGCGTCAATATTAGTTTGAGTTTTGCCCACCACCTCCAAACTGCTCACTTGTATCTGGTCGTACACGGGTTGAAAATCCACCTTATTTGCCTCCTTAATTCGTTTAATCACTATATTCTATTGCAAGCAAACAAAGTTTATGACAAAAAAAAATAACGACTTTTTTCAAGCCGTTATTTTCTATATCGTTTTCAATTTCACGTCGCCAGTCAGCAAATCGCTGTACGACGCGGTTAGTGAGGATATAACCTTATCCCCATAAATTTTTAGGGTAATCAACGACGGAAAAACTCCCGAAATTTCGCCCTCGTAACGAACTATGCGTTTCCTACCCTTATTAACGCTTACTCGAAGTCTTTTTCCAACGAGCGCGCTAACACCGTTTTTTATTCTTTCTATTCCGATTTCGCCCTTTCGCATACTAAAAGGGTTGCCAAGCGGTAACGCTTTTATTCCTTATTTAATATAAGTGGTAAAACTTTTTTGTACCCCTCGCCGTTTTTTACGCATTTTGAAACGCGTGAAAGCGTCGTTGACGAAATATCCGTAGCCGAAATTACCTGTTCGTAGGTTTTACCTTCCATAAGTAATTTCGCCGCCTCCAAGCGTTGCGAAAACGCCGTAATCTCACCCGAAGAACAAAGGTCGGTCATAAACTCTTTGACCTGATTTGCGTCTTTTAGCGAGGCTATTATCTCAAATAATTCGTCGCTCGATTGTTGTCTTTTATTGTTCATTAGCGTTATCCTTTCCTGCGAGGAAATGTTTTAGTTTCTCACTCTTTGGAGCGGAGAAAACTTGGTCGGGCGTTCCCTCTTCTTCAACCACGCCGTCCGCCATAAAGATAATCTTATCGGACACGGAGCGAGCAAAATCCATTTCGTGCGTTACGATAATCATAGTGCAATCCTGTCCTTTAAGCGAACGGATTACTCGTAAAACTTCGCCCGTAAGTTCTGGGTCTAACGCCGAAGTGGGCTCGTCAAAACAAAGCACGTCCGGTTTTAGCGCAAGCGCTCTAGCAATCGCCGCACGCTGACATTGTCCACCCGAAAGTTCGTGTGGGTACGAATTTTCTTTATCGGTAAGACCAACTCTTGCGATAAGGTCGTGAGCGTCTTGCTCGATTTTAGCCAGTTTTTCCTTTTCGAACTCTTTAACGAGTTTCTTTATAGCAATCTTCTCGCCCGTTTGCTTTTTCTGGGCTTTAAGTTGCTTTTTATACGCTTTAACTTCTTCTTCAATTAGTAGCGACGGCGCAAGCGTAACGTTACGAAGTACCGTGTACTGCGGGAAAAGGTTAAACGACTGGAAAACTAAACCAAGGTTAAGACGGCGTTTTCTTATCTCGCTATCCGAAAGTTTTTCGGTAGAACTACTGTCGAAAAGCACTTCGCCCTCTTGTCTCATAATGCCCTCGGTGGGCGTTTCAAGAAAGTTAATGCAACGAAGTAGCGTAGTCTTTCCCGAGCCGGACGAACCGATAATCGAAAGAACCTCGCCCTTGTTAAGCGTAAAACTAATACCTTTTAGAACCTCGTTATCGCCAAAACTCTTTTTAATATTTTCGCATTGATAAAAGACCATAATATCACCTAAAATACCCTAGTTTCTTTTCTATCTTACCAAAAAGAATAGTAAGCAAGCCTACGAAAATGAGGTAGAACGCGCCCGTATAGAACAACGGCCAAATAATTGCTCTGCTCGCAAATAGGTCGGCAACCTTAATAATTTCGATTACGCCGATAACACGCGCAAGGGCGGTATCTTTTACGAGAGTTATAATTTCGTTGCTCATAGGCGGAATTATGCGCTTAATTACTTGCATAAAGACTACTTTGCTAAAGATTTGTCTTTGCGTCATACCCAAAACTTGACCTGCCTCATATTGTCCTTTCGCAATCGACTGAATACCGCCACGGAAAATTTCCGAGAAATAGCAAGCGTAGTTAAGCGAGAAAGCAATAAGGGTAGCCAAAAACGCTCCGCCATTGTCGATACCGAACTTGAAGTAGAGCGTGTTATCTATCTGTCCGAAAACGTTGGTGTTGCTTTTAGAAAGCATACCGGGAAGATAGTAAACTATAAAGAGTTGTAGCATCAAAGGTATTCCGCGAACAACCCAAACTATAACCTTGAATACCGCTTGCACGGGCTTAATCTTACTCATAGTGCAGAAAGATATAATAAGACCTAACGGCAACGAGAAAACGAGCGTTAATGCAAACAATAAACAAGTTATCCCAAAGCCTTCGAGAAGGCTTTGGGTAACTGACCAAAAACTCATATTTTATTTTCCTTAATTATTATGCGCCGAAGTTAGTGATTACTTGGTTCTCTAGACCGTATTTTTTAGCAAGTTCAGTAAGATATCCCGTCTTTGCATAAGCCTCGAGAATTGCGTTTACCTTTGCGGTAAGTTCGCTACCTTTCTTAAATCCGATTGCGTAATACTCGCCCTCGATTTCAATACCGGTGTTTAGAGCAAGCGCCGTAAAGTCGCCCTGTCCTACTACGGACTGCGCCAAAAGAATATCTACTACCGCGTAATCAGCAGTACCCGAAAGAACTTCTCTTACTGCGTCCATTTGGCTCGTTACACCCTTTTTATTTACGTTTACGGTAATGTTGTCGCCGATAAAGGTTTCGCCAGCAGAACCTGCCTCGTAAGCAACGGACTTTCCTGCGAACTGGTCGTAAGAAGTAATATCACTAGCGGTTGCTTTTCTAATAATGCATTGAGCGTTAGCCATATAGTAGTGCGAGAAATCTACGTATTCACTTCTGTCTTTACCATTATCTTGAGAGTTAGCGGTAAAGCCGTTCCAAATACAATCAATCGTTCCGCCGTCAACTTCGCTGTACTTGTTAGACCACTCGATAAGTTTAAATCTTACGTCGTAACCAAGCGCGCCGAATACCATAATAGCAAGTTCGGTGTCAAAGCCAACCAAAACGTCGTTCTTGTCCTTGTAGTTCATAGGTTCGTAAAGCGTATATCCTACGGTAACGGTTCCCTTCTTTACGTCAACTACTTTATCGTCTTTACCACAGCCAACTACTGCAAACGCGCAAGTAATTGCAAGTACTAAAGCAACGATAGTCATCAAAATCTTTTTCATTGTTTTATATCTCCTTCTTTATTTAAGTGCAGTAACATTATACTTTATTTAACTAAAGTAGTAAAGCGTTTTGAGCGTGTTTTTTAAATATTTTTTCTTTTTTTGCAAAAAAAGAGTTGCTTTTTTACAAGCAACTCTTTTCTCTTTCATTTTTACGCCGTAAGACGAACTAATTGATTAGAGGTCGTCGTCCTCGTCTTCTTCCTCTTCGTCGTCCTCGTCGTCGAAGTCGTCGGGATTAACCTCGTCGAAATCGTCGTCGGGATTGTTGTCGTCGTACATTTCGTCATCTTCCTCTTCTTCCTCTTCGTCTTGAAGTTCGGAAAGCGAAATCTGTTTCATTTCCTCGTCGTCCTCTTCGGCAGGCTCTTCGTCGTATTGTTTCATCCAACTATCGTCGTTCTCGTCAATCGTTTCCTTATTTTCGCGTTCTCTTCTACGACAAGCCGAACACATATCCTCGTCCTCACGGATATAGTTGATTTTACAAACGGGACAAAGTTTCTCGTTGGCAAATTCATCATCCTCGGGAAGAAGGAAATCGCGCGCTACGAGACCTAATTCAGCCTTACAAACGAGACAGTAATCTTCTGATTCCTCAATAAAATTAAGTTCGCATCTAGGACACATTTTGTATTTGGGTTTATTGTTCTCACTCATAATTTCTCTCCGTTGTTAATTAGCGTCAAAAAACGCTCTCGCTGATTACTGCAATATTATATGCAATCAACGATAATTTGTAAACTGTTTTTAAGGGTATTTTTAAGTTTTTTACGCTAAATCTATAACTTTTAGCCCTTTTTTTATCGCATAATCTCTCGTTGCTACCGTTCCACCGCTTTGAGTAAAACAAAGCGAGACTAAAACGGACGATTTATCTACCATATAGCGATTGCGCTTAAACATACACCACTTACTATAATGCTCGGATACCATCGTTACGATATCCGCCTTATTCAATATATTATTATATCGCGCGTTCAGTTCCACGCTCCACCCTCTAGTTTGCTCAGGACAAGGCAAAGCGCACTCCAGTTTAATCTGCGGATACTTTTCTTTAAGCGACAATACGACACGAGCAAAGAGCATATCTCCGCCTTGAGCCATACCGCACACGAATAAGTCGTAGCCGTCTAGAACGAGTTTTTCTAGCGTTTCAAGCAATTTCCTTTCCACCGCTAAACAACGCTCGTCGTTCTCGTCAGTCCCCCAAGGTAACTTGTGCGGACGATTTCCCGTAAAACAGCAGGTTTTAGTCTCAAAAATATTTGCATTTTCGCCGTCTAAAAAATTCATAGGCGCATTATACCATATAAATATATTTTTTGCAATAAAAAAACGCTACTAATATTTTTATCTTTCAGTAGCGTTTTATTTATTCATACAATTTTATTTTTCAACTAAACAAAACCGTCTTTTACCTATTAAACAGTTTTAGCGTGGGATTTTTCTCAAAATTAAGATTATATTTTTCCACCAAAGCGAGCATTTTGGGAATAGACTCGCCGTCGTAAGCGGAAAGAGCGTCGTGAGCGTCAAAGCCATAAACGACCTTAACTCCCGTTTCGCCTGCAAGACGCCAAAATTTTTCGTTGGGATAATGACGATGCGAGCGTATTCCAAGACAGTTGATTTCGACGTACACTCCGTTTTCGATACACGCGTTGCAAATTCTTAGCATTTCTCTATGGTAAATCTGCTCGTCCCCTACGAAATTTATGTGGTCGGGGTGCGCCACGATACTAATATAGCCCGAATTTACCGCCTCAACTACGGCGTCAACCGCTTTAATTAGGCGTTCTTCGTCGTCGAACGGCTCGAAAGCATTGATAAATTCAAGCCCGTTTGGGTCGTCTTTTCTATCCGTATTGATAAAATGCTGACCCAAAATAAAGTATTCAGCACCGTTTAAGAGCGCATAGGAAACGATATCGCCAAAATACGACGAAAGGTTTTCCATTTCAAAGCCGATATAAATCTCGATTTTATCCTTATACTCTTCTCGCAGGGCTTTAAGCGTATCGAAATAGTCCTTAACCATATTAGTTTGAACTCTATGTCCCGCCTCGTAACCGTCGGCGTGACGAAAGGGGTTATGGTCGGAAAATCCCATTTTCTTAATTCCACACGAAATTGCGCGCTCTATATATTCTCTTTCAGTTCCAGTTGCGTGACCGCACCTAAAAGTATGCGTATGATAATTGTAGTCCATATCCGTAATAAATTATTTACTCTTCTTCTCAACGATAGCGTCGGCAAGGCGGAAAAAGTCCTCCTTCGAGAGTTCTTCCGCTCTAACTTTATCGCTAAAACCAAGCGAAACTAATAGTTCGCTAGCCTCCGTTTTACTTATTCCATATCCAGCCGAAAGATTGTTTACTAGCGTTTTTCTCTTCATTAAAAACGCCTTTTTTATAAGTTCGTAAAGCGTTCTCTCGTCACGAACAGGAGGTTTGCCTTTAAGCGTTATGCGTACGATTGCGCTATCCACGTTAGGTGGTGGCAAAAACATATCACGCTTAACTATTCTCGTAATTTCTGCATCCGCTCTAACCGCTACGGACACCGAAAGTGCGCCGTAATCGCCTTTCTTTTCGGTAGCGCAAATTCGCTCGGCAACCTCTTTTTGCACCATTACAGTTATGCTAGACGGCGGATTTTCACGCTCTAGGAACATAAACAGTAACGGCGTTGTGATATAGTACGGTAAGTTTGCAACGACCTTATAGTTTTTGCCCGTAATCGCATCTAGTTGCTCGTCGCTCCACTTGGTAATATCGTCCATAATTAACGAGCAATTATCAAACGGAGCGAGCGTTTCACCCAAAATAGGCTCTAGCGAGCGGTCAATTTCAAACGCAATTACCTTGCTTGCGTGACGGCACAAACTTCTCGTAAGCGTACCTGCGCCCGCGCCGATTTCAAGAACGGTGTCGCCCTCGCCAAGCGAAGCGTCTTTTGCAATCTCGTCTAGCAAGTTCTCGTCCGTGATAAAGTTTTGTCCGTATTTTTTGGAAAAGGAAAAACCGTATTTTTTCAAAAGTGATAATATGTCCATATCAGCATATTTCTCCGTCAATCAACAACACTCTTTAAGAACTCTATTCCTCTAAAAGTGATTCGTACTGTCCTTTTACTCCAAACTGTTTGACAGTAAAAGTAAAACGGCCTACGCTCTCCGTAAGCCGTTTTTTGTTCAATAATAACCCAAAGCAGATTATCTCTTGGAGAACTGAGGAGCACGACGTGCTTTCTTCAAGCCGTACTTCTTTCTTTCCTTCATTCTCGGGTCACGAGTAAGGAATCCAGCCTTCTTAATCTCTGCCTTATATCCTGCGTCAGCAACTACGAGCGCGCGTGCGATACCGTGACGGATTGCGCCAGCCTGACCAGAAAGTCCACCACCCTTAACGTTTACGAAAACGTCGAATTTCTCAGCCGTGTTCGTGAGTGCGAGAGGTTGGTTAACGATAAGTTTTAGCGTGTCAAGACCAAAATAGTCGTCAATGCTACGCTTGTTGATGTTGATAGTGCCGTTACCGGGAACGAGACGAACTCTTGCAATAGCCTTTTTGCGTCTGCCGGTACCCCAATATTGTAATTTCTTCTTAACTGCCATAATTAGTTATACCTCTTTACAAGATTTAAAACTTCGGGTTGCTGTGCCTCGTGATTGTGCTCCGCACCCTTGTAAATGCGTACCTTCTTAAGCATCTTTCTTCCAAGTGCGTTCTTGGGGAGCATACCCTTAATAGCAAGGTAAAGTGCTTCGTCGCTCTTCTCTGCCATTAATTTCTTGTACTGAATGCTCTTAAGTCCGCCCATATAAAGAGTATGATGTCTCTTATACTTGTCCTCAAGTTTGTTTCCGGTAACAACAATCTTGTCCGAATTGATTACGATAACGAAATCTCCACAGTCCACGTTAGGAGTAAAGGTGGGCTTGTTCTTACCACGAAGAACAGCGGCAACCTGACTCGCAAGACGACCCATAGTCATATCGGTAGCGTCAACGAGGTACCATTTTCTGGAGATATTCTGCTCATTAGCCATAAAAGTTTTCACTGTAAATATCCTCAAAATAAATTAAATTTTTTGCGCGCGCCTCGTCCGTTTCACGCCGTACGAAACACTCGTCTTTCATCAAGAGAAAAAGCCGTTTGCCGTTAAGGGGCTAACTTTTCGGGCAAAACAAATTACACCTTTTCCCAAGATGCCTATATATTTTACTATACGACAAAGTTTATGTCAAGCAATTTTTAGTAGTTTTTGCTATAAAAACACTCTTTTTTACTCTTTTTGCGCAATTAAGCGATTAATTTTTTGTCTAAAGTTTTTGTGCCATACTGCGTCGCGCGGATACTCGGTATATCCCCGTACTCCCTCAGCGTGGAGCAAGGTCAAAACTTCTTCTCTTCCGATTTTTTTCTCGAGAGCAATAAGCGCAAGCCTGTCTTGAATACCCTCGTAGAACACCTCGAGACGAAGAGAATCTAGCGCACCCGTCATACCGGGATAAACAACGAAACTATCGCCAGAGGGAAAATATCCTCTTGCATCCGTTTCAAGGAAAGGATTTAAGGCGTGGCGTGAATACTGTCCGTTATAGAAGTTAAAACCCCAGTGGAGAAAACCTTTTCTATTCGTTTCGTACAGTTGGAATCCTAAAATTCTATTTCGTTGCGACGGCATATTCAAAAAGCGGTTAGGCTTATATTTATTTACGGGGTGACAGCAATAGTACACCCAAAATTCGTCGCCAAGTTCGTCGGCGTCGTCTATATGCGCTAAGCCGATTACGGGGTAATCAAGCCCTAGCGCATTAGTTTTATCACCCGACGCATCCATAATCTTATAATCACGAATTAGCGAGCGAATAAAGTTGTAAACCTTCTTAAAGTCCTCGTAATGTTCTTTTTGCGGTTCGTCGGAAATATGGAATAAAGTAATCTTATCCACGCCTTTTGCCTTTAAGAACTTATCAAGCGCCGGTAAAAATTGCGAAAGAAAGTTTTGGTAATCCTCGCCGAACGAACAGGTTTCCCAACCAAAAATACGCTCGTATCCATTTTCGGTAGTCGCCATAATTTTAGGACAACTTCTTCCGCCCCATTGAGTAGCAAGATGCGACATCTCCAAATATTTGACGCCACGCTCGAGCGCAAAGTCAATAAAGTAGTCGAGCAACGAAAAGTCAAACGAATAATCTTTACCCTTTCTCGTTATGCCAACGAGTTGAGCCGTAATTCTTTCTCCGCCGTCGTAAGTATCAAGCGCAGGCGTAAAAATAGGCGTATATAATACCGTTAAACCGTGTTCAACCGCAGTTCTTAAAAACGAATCGAAATAGCCGTAAAATTCCTCGCTAAAAACTTCGGTTCGATACTCTCTAGCAATTCCATCATAATGCATCCAGTTCGTATACATAAGGTCGTTTTCGGGCAATACGGAGTCTAAAACCTCGAGCGAGTAACTACACTCTGCGCTTACCCCCGTGTAGTCCACGAACTTAAAAGTGATTTTATGTTCGCCTACGGGCAATCCCTCTTTTGCGTGTACCGTTACCCAAAAAGCGTTGTTTTGATATCCTTTAAGCCCAAAATTAACACCGTTTAACGGCATTAAAACATCTGGATATAACCTAGCGTCCTCGCCTGGCTTAAAAATAACGAAATCGTCGCTATCGTGGTAATTATTAGCCGTTCCAGGAACGCAAAGCGTCATTCTAACGGAAACGAATTCTTTAATATCGCTCTCTACCGTCATAACGCAAACGCTGGTAGGTTCTGCGTCATTATACAAATTCACTTGGAAATTGTAGCGTTCGTTTTTAAGCATACACCCGCTCTCTTCCACTAGCGTAGGAGTAACCTGCGGAAAGATTTTTTCAAGCGAAGAATAAGTTTTTGCAGTAATCATTTTTACCTCCGTATATTATTAAAGCGATTATCCAAAAATGAAAAATCGCTTTAACCATATCTTTATTTAATTTTATTACGCGTTAGCGTTAGGGTCAACAATCGTAAGGTCGAAAGTAACGCTCTTGCCGTCGTACTTTACGGTAACGGTGGATGCGCCTGCAGTAGAACTGCTAAATCCAGAAAGCATATCCTCGGTTACTTTAATCTCGACGTTAGAAGGACGATTACCCTCGCTATCAGCATAAGGAACAGCCTCTACGATTAATCCGGTAATATCGAGTTTTTCGCCGATATTGTAAGTCGTCTTAGTGGGTTTTGCAACTACCACGAGCGACTCGGTAGTAGAAATCTTGTCGTCAGGACCAAGTTTACCGATAAAGTGTCTGTTCTCTCTTCCTTCAAGTCCGTTTACGTCGTAAACAAAAGTGTAAGCGGTAACGTTATCGTTTACGTTGCCGAAGAAGAAGAGGTATTCGCCAACGAGGTCAGCGCCGAAAGTTCCTTGCGTTACGGAAGAAACGATAGTGTCCGAAGTAATTCCCTCGTTGTAATTAATCTTCTTAAGAACGGAGTCTGCAATATAGTAAAGCGTGTTACCGTCGTAAGACGAATAAGTAATCGCCGTAGCGGTAGCAATCGTTCCTTTAAGCACGCCTGCAACGTAGAGCGTACTGGTTACGGTGCTTTGCTCCTGCTCGCCAGACTGATTAGTACTAGAAGATGCTTTCGTCGTAGTGATTACGTTTACGGCGTTTTTGTTATGCTTACCGAATTCATATCCGGGTGCAAACGCAAATACTTCAAGGTTGTTAAGTCCGCTTACGGAAAGAATCAACTCGTCGATATTTTCAGCGTTAGCGTTGTTTGCGTCCTCTCTGTACGCCTTATCTGCGCAAAGTGCGGTGTGAAGGTTCGTAGCGTAGAGCATACTCTCCGTAGAGAAGTTCTTGGGTTGACGGTAGAAAAGATATCCGTCTCTCATACCCTCGAGTTTATAATCGCTCTTGCCGTCCGCAGCAAAAACAGTTCTGCTACTTCCGTCGGGACGAATAAACTCAAGTACCTCGCCGGAAGGAATAGCATCATCCTTAGTTGCAGGTCTTTCAAAGACGATAAAGTCGTAAATCGTGTTTTCCGAAATACCTTTATAGTAAACGGGCTTAGTTCCCATAACTGCGCTAGTTACGTTCTCGGCAATCTTAATCGTATCTTGTTTCTTGCCCGATTTTTTGTTAATCTTTACGGAAATAAGGTCAGTTCCGTCAAGCACGGTAAGATAAACGCTGTTGCCAACCGAATAAAACATATACGGAGAAGACGCGCTGTTATTAACGGTGGTGTAAATCTTCTGCGTTTTTTTGCCGTCGAGCGTCATACGGAAGAAATCAGTCTTTTCATACTGAACTGCACCGAGTTTATTCTTATTGTTGTTGGGGCTCGCATAGTACATACAGTTGTCGAAAATGAAAATTCCACCACCGCTGTAAGACTGCGTTCCAACCGTTTTGGGCGCAACCGCTTGAACGTCGATTACGTTCGTATCGTCGTTTTTATAGTCTTTTTCAACGTGCGAAACGAAGTCAAGACCAGTCGTATCGTTTTCGGGGAGTTTTACAACGAACTCACTACCGTTCTTCTCGCCCTTAAGTTCAGCACGATAAACGGCGCCCTTAACTACGCTACCGAACTCGTTTTTAGTTCCGTCGCTATCCGTAAATCCACGGTCACCGTTAATGAAATAAACGTAGTTTCCATATTGAACCGCACTACCGCCTTGGCTAGTAACGGTGTAGGAAATATCTTGTTTACCCTCAATCTTTACTTTTCCGTAGTTATCTCCGCTACAACCCGCAAAAGCCGTAAGGCACATTACGATTGCAACTGCGATAACGATAATCTTTTTTAACATTGCAAAGTACTCCAAAATACTAATCAGCCTATATTATAACCTAAATAGTAATTTTCGTCAACCGTTTACGATATTAAGGAAAAATTTTTCGTGGCTACTTGCTCATTTTTCCTTAATATTTATTCCCTTTTTATCGTTTCACCCGTTTTAGCGCATTGATATAGTATCCAGTAACCTTTACCGTGGGGCTCTCTTACCGAAATAGGTAACCATTGAGTATATCCACTCTCGGCTATCGGTGGACGAGACGAATACACTCCCGGCAAACCGTAACATATATAATCGGGCGATTCGCCGATTAGCCCCACGATATAATGCCTACTCTCGTCGTAACTAACTTTTACCCACTTCGTTTGAGGCAAAAGTGATTGTAGCGTTTCCTCACGCTCGCCGACGGAAAAAAGTTTATCGATACTCTCTTTGTTCTTCTCGTAGAAGGTCATTTTTCTACCCTCGACCTCTTTAACTTCCGCCGTGATTTCCTCTTTATCTACGCTTTCGCTAATCAAAACCGTCGCAATTTCCTCTTTATCTACGCTTTCGGGAAAGTAGTTTTCCGTCGCAACTTTGTTATCCTCGTACCCTTCCCCCGTAGGAAAAATATCCGTAACGATGGCGCGAACTTCACTCGTCTCCTCCTCACGGCTAATATCATCCTCTTTCTCGCTCTTCGCATTTTCACTCCACTTAGGAAAATTTCCCGTCCACAATCTTTCTTTATTAAGCGTACCGTACATAACGACTTCGCCGTCGCTTCGACATACCGAAAAATGCGTTTTATCAAAGTCGAGAGTGGGCGCAAGCGTAAACTTATACGGAGGCTCGGGCGGGAACGGATAATGCTCTACCACGCCGAAACAAAGCGTCGATAGTGCGTAGCGTGATTTTTCCAGCCCAAAAACAACTAGCGACGCCGTTACGCCATCGTCGTTTCGCTCTAGTTTAAGAGTGCCTTTCGTCACTCCATATAGCGACAATACCACCATTTTTCTTTCAATGACCATACGAACTCTCTCCCTAAAAACGGAATAATTATATATATGCCGACGGAGCGAAAGATATGAAAAAACACGCCCTTTCGAGGCGTGTTTTTATTAAATTTATCGTTATTTATTCGTAAACGTCAATCGGACCGTCGGATACTCCGTCGTCGGGAGTAGGCGTATCGGTAGGAATTTCGGGAAGTACGGGAATTTCCACCTTGTCAAAACCTAGGTTCACCAAGAACTGCTCGCTCTTTTTTACGCCCTTGCCGTATAAAAGTTTGTCGTAACCCTTATACACGAGCGACGCCGATTTTTTACCGATTAGGCTATCTTCAAAAGTCGAGGTATAAGCCTTCGCAAAACCGAATTTCATCGGGAAAATAGCAGTGGACATTATCAATAAAACGCAAACGATTGCGCATCCTCTAACTGCGCCCGTAAAGAAACCTACTATTCTACCAAATCCGTGAGGCTTGCCGTGGACGAGGATTTTTTTGAGTATCCACGCCAAAATATGAGCAACGATACGAACGACTCCGTAAACTACGAAAGTTAGCACGATTGCAAGCGTGTTTACAGCAAGGTTAATAGCGATAAACTGACCGTAAGTAAGTCCCCAAACTAAAGGTCCACCCATAAGCGTAAAACGCTTAATCATAGGCTTAACGAAAAGCCCGAGAGCACCGTTAACTACTGGAGGCTCAATTGCGGTAGCAACCTCTGCCGGTAGAGCCTTATAGTAAAGTTTATAAAGCGAAGTTTTTTCTCCGACCACTAGTTTTTTAACAAAACCAACGCTCATTACTTTATCCATCAGCGTATTCGCTATAAAGTAAGCAACGACGATTGCGACTACGAAACAAACTAGTTTAATAATCGTTCTTGCCGTGCCTTTCCATAGACCAAACAACGCAAACAAAGCGATAATGGCAATAATGGCAACGTCAATATAGTTCATTTTCTTCTCCTTTTAAGTGTAAAAATAAGCGGTTAGGCAATAATTAGCGTATGAATAACAATCTCTTGTCAAAAAGCATTGCCGATTTTTTCTCCAGCGATACTCTTTTGCCCGTAATTCTATGTATCGGCTCGGAAAAAGTAACGGGCGACGCTCTAGGTCCGATTACGGGCGAACTTCTAACGAATAAATACTCTCTACCTTGTTTCGTTTACGGCACGCTAGGTAGTACCGTTACTGCGCTTAACGTGAGTAAAATCCTCTCGTTTATTCGCTCTCGCCACCCCAGTCGAAAAATCCTCGTAGTAGATTCGGGACTAGGTAACGAACACGCCGTAGGCAAAATTAGATGTTTTCCTGGCGGAATTAAGCCGGGGCAAGGCGTGGGCAAAAATCTTCCGATAACGGGCGATTTTTCCGTCCTAGGTATCGTCGGTCTAAAAACGGAGGCTCATCTTATTTCCTCTTTTCCGCTAGGTATAATTTTTTCGCTTGCGGAAAGCATATCGAAAATAATTTTCGACGGGATAACTCTTCTGCAAAAACGGGGCAAAATAGAGCCTTCTCCACGATTACACTATAATAATAACACCTCTATATTAACGAACGACTAAACGAAGATTAAAATCAGATTAAAAAAGTAGGTCTTTTACTTTCGACCTACTTTTTTCTACATTATTCGTCCCAATGTGCGATTGATGGGAGGATTACGTCTATTTTTTGTCCCGTTTTAGCAAGTTCTTCCATAGTGCCCTCGCCCGAGAGAACGAAAATGGAAACGAACCCGTTGTTGATTGCAAACTGCATATCGGTAGAAAGTCTATCGCCTACCATTGCAATTTCGTGAGGCTCAAGTCCTAGTAAACGCTGTATGCTCTCGCCTATCGGACGAAACGGCTTTCCGCAAACGAGCAACGGCGACACTCCCGTCGATTTTTCAATAAGCGCAATAAACGAACCAACGTCGGGCTTAAAGCCTCTCGCCGTAGGACAGTTGATATCGGGGTGAGTCGCTATGTAAGGCACGCCCTCGCGAATAAGGTCACATAATTCGGTCAATTCGTCGTAATCGAAAGTCGTGTGGAATCCAAGCACGATAAGGTCGGGATTTTCATCACCGCCGACGGGGTTAATTCCCGACTCACGGAACTCACGCTTTAATTTTTCGTTACCAAAAAGATAAATTCGCTTGCCTGCGTAATGCGTTTGCAAATATTCCACCGTAGCGTTTCCCGAAGTAAAAACGTCGTCCTCGGTTACGGTAAAGCCGAGTTTTGACAAACGCACGGCGTAATCGGTACGAGACGCCGAACTATTGTTCGTTAAGAACATTGCTCTACATCTGTCGTTCATACGCTTAACGGCGTCAAGCGCACCGTCGATTAGGTTATTATCTAGATAAATCGTGCCGTCCATATCAAGCAAAAAGCATTTTACTCGTGCAATCTTTTCGTTCATTTTCTTCTCCATTTGTTTTTCAAATAACGGTCGGATAATCCTAGCGCTTTAATCACGCCAAGCAGACCACAATTTTTCGTCAGTTCAGGAGCAAGCGCAAGCCCTAGCGCAAAGTTCGCTTCCCCTAGGTATTTATTATAAAAAAATCCTTTGTCTTTGTAAAGTCTTTTAAGTATGTAAAAGGCAAAATTAAGCGTTTTTTCGCACGCAACTGCACTTTTTAACAGTTCGTAACGCCTTTCGTTAATACAGTATATCCACCTATCAAGCCTTTCTTTCGAGATATATTCTTGCTCGGGTATTACCGAAAATAATGAAACGCCCAGCGCCGTATAAAGAGCGTCTAATCTATCGTTTTGATTAGGCACGGAAAAAGAACGAACGGGCATGTAACGCAAAAAAGCAACGCTCGCTCGCATTGAAATAAGCGCGCTAACGAGCAAGTTATCCAACTCCGTTTTACCTAACGCCTTGGCTATTCCGACTGCGCTACTATCACGCAAAAGTTCTCCGTTTCCGCTCTTAAAAATTTCTTCCATAACGGAAAAAAGTAACCTTGCCGTAATTTTCTTTTCGCTGAGCAAACGGAAAACAATATCCGCAATTTTCGTTTTTTCCACCGCCTCGGTTTCGCCTAAAGCCTCCAACACGGAGCGGTCAAACGAGGCGCAAAGCAGAGAACAAATCTTTCCAAAAGCCCTCGCTATTCCCTTTTCATCCTCGCTTAAATACTTATAGTCGCACGCTAACACTTTGGGATTGCTAGAAAATTCTTCGGCGCAATCGGGCGAAAGAACAATGCTGATAAGCGGTAGAGCGTATTTTTTAGCGATACGAGTAGAAAGTCTATTCTCGCCCACTCCTATTACCGCTTTTACGCCCTCTTCTATCTCGACTTCGCCCTTAAACGAAACGACGACTTTACACAAGAAAAACTTGCTTAACTCTCTCACGATATTTTTGTCCGCGCCCTCGCCTAAAACGGCTAACACGCTCGAACGAAATGGTACAAACGCCTCTATTTCACTTGGAAGATTAGCAAACGCTCCCTCGCCTTTTAACACCGTCATATTCTCTCTCCGTTTTCTTTTGATTATATAATGGAAAAAAGAGAATATTTTCCGCTCTTTTGTAGAATAAATTACATTATTGTAACACTACGAGCAATTACAAAGCAGAAAAAAAGACGAGTTAATCTAACTCGTCTTTTCGTATTTATTATTTCGATTCTTTAAGGTCAGCGTAAACGCTTTCGTGTCTAGTGATAATCTTCTTAATGGTTTGATAGTTACCGATTTTCTCGTTTTGCCATACCGCAAACACTTGATTAATTTTGTTAGCAAGTTTTTCTGCACGCAAATGCTCGTACAAAGTTTCGGTGGAAGAATAAGAAATGTAATCATCAAGACCAACGGTAAGTCCACCGGAGGGGATAACCTTGGATAGGAACAAAATATGAACGCCGTAATCAGTTGTTACCGGCTCGGAAACTGCTCCTTCCACTCCAGCCTCGTAAAGTTCTTTAGCGGCGCGAGAGAACTCTTCCATATACTTGGTGTCGTAGTTGTCGCCCGTAGTTACCTTAACGGCATAACCGAGTTCGTTATTAAAGATACCCTCGTCGGTATTATACTTATAAATAAGTTTATCGAAAGTCTTTGCTTGTTCCGTTGCGTTACCTACGACCTTTGCCATTTCCGTAGTGATATCCGCGTAGATTTGCTGAATAGTAACGGGTTTGCCGTAATTCTCGCCGTCACGATGCTCGAACCCAGTTACGGCATTACCGAGAGCCTCTTTCTTAGCCTTGATTGCATCTGCGCCTGCTACCGTACCTTGCTGAGCCTTGTAGTTAGAAAGTTCAGTCGCCTGAGCGTCGGAGAAAGGAACGAGGATATGTTTTACGTAGAAGTAACTTCCGTTGGGATAATAAACGAGGTGATGATTATTGCCTGCGGACATATCAGCCTCAAAAGATGCGCTCGAAGAATATTTTTGGCGTTGCTCGCCTAAAAGCAATTCGTATTGAGCCTCAACTTCAGCCTTGGTTACGTCAACGCTGTTAGTTACGTACTCTTGGAGAAGTTGAATTTTAATGCTCTCACGATACTCGTCGCCAACGAAGTAAGCCATAACTTTGGAAGTGCCTAGCGCAGGATAGATATAAGGTAATCCCTTTTCGTCGCCGATTGCGTTAAGCGCGTTAATGTCAGCGTAGTATTCTTTCTTTGCCTTATCGCTAATACGATAGTCCTCGTCAACCGTAGTCTTAAGGTACGCCATAAAGCGTCTCATAGCCTCAAGTTCGAGCGATTTAATTTCGTCGTTACCGTACAAACCGGGATAACGAAGAGTATCGGGCGCCCAAACGGGTTCGTTTGCTAGGTCGTAACGAGTAATAATCGTAACGAGTTTTTCATCAGAGTAACTTGCGTTCTTCTCGTAAAGAGCGTTCAAAGCATCACCCTCGAGCGTTCCTTTGGTGAGTTCGTTTACTTTCTCAAGGAGCATTTCTCTCGACCAAGAATCGTAAAGTCCCTCTTCCTTTTCTTCGTAAACGGGGTAAGTCGTTTCCGCAGAAGGCGTAGTCTCTGCTACCGAACTTTGGTCAGCAGTCTGATAACCGTGCTCGGTAAGAATATCGTTTCTAAGCGACGCTAGTTTGCCGTCAACGAAAGAATAAACGCTTTGAAGAACGAGATTTTCCTCGTATTGCGAGAAAATCATATTGCCAAAATGTAGTTGCGCCTCTGCCTCGCTCAAGAGAAGTTCTCTTGCAACTAGTTGGTCAACGCAGTAATCCACGGCATCCTCAATCGTATAACCGTTCTCGTTTACGAGCGTTGCGCCTACTTGATTAAAGTAAGTAGCAATATCGTACTTATAAATCTTCTTCTCAGGAGCGGTATAAGGCGTAGTGCCTGCACCACCGTCAATCGTAACGGAATCAATCGTTACCGCAACTTGCTTGTAGTCTCTCTCGAAATCGTACTCAAACAAAGCGCATCCCGTACAGAGAAACACACTCATCAAAACTGAAATAATTATTCCTATAATTTTACGCATATTCATCCTCGTTTAGAAATTTTAAGCGAATTATTACAAATAGCCGATTTTCATTATACTATTATTTGCAAAAAAAATCAATCGTTTAACGCTTTAATTTGTGACAATTAAGTAAAAATTTGAGCATTTTTGCTCCACTAGGGAACTTAATGCGAGGCGGAGCGTCAAACGACAGTCGTCCACCCTCTTTTATAGCCTCGGCGTTGACTGCGCTATCTATATCGATAATCTTTGAAAAACCTACCGCAAAATCCCCTCGCTTAAGCGTTACCGTTTCCGCTCCGATTGCGCCCGCTAAGTTCTTAATAAGCGCCACGTCAACCAAATTCTTAACGCTATCGGGAACGGGACCGTAAATATCCGTCATATCGGCAAGCACGCTTTCTCGCTCGATAAGAGTGCTTATCTTTGCAATCCTAGAATATATCCGCAATCTCCAGTCCTTATCGGGAATATAACCGTCGGGAATAAACAAGGCGTAGTCGGCAATTACCCTAACTTCCTTTCTGTCGCTTTGTTTTTCTCCCTTCAATTCACTTACCGCACTAGAGAGAAGTTTACAGTACATATCGTATCCAACTTTCTCCATATGCCCGTGCTGTTGCGCACCGAGCACCGAACCCGCTCCCCTTATTTCAAGGTCGCGCATCGCTATTTTAAATCCGCTACCAAACTCTGTAAACTGCGTGATTGCGTCCAGTCTTTTATACGCCGTCTCGGTAAGCGTTTTGCGCCCGTCGAAAGTAAAGTAAACGTAGGCTAGGCGATTACTTCTGCCCACTCGTCCACGCAATTGATAAAGTTGCGACAAACCTAGTTTATCGGCGTCCACAACAACCATAGTGTTCGCCCTTGGAATATCTATTCCGTTTTCGATAATCGTTGACGAAATCATTACGTCGTACTCGCCCGAAACGAACTGTTCTACTCTCTTTTCGAGTTTGCTCTCTTCCATTTGTCCGTGAGCATAAATCACTTTCGCATCAGGCAAAAGCGCTTGAATACGAGAGGCAAATTCGGGCATATTTATAACCTTGTTATACACGATAAACGCCTGACCGCCCCTGTTTAGTTCACGGTTAACGGCGTCAACTAGCAAAGTATCGCTATACTCGGAAACGTAGGTTTGGACTGGTATTCTCGAGGTTGGTGGCGTATCGAGTATGCTAATATCCCTAATACCCACTAGCGACATATGTAGCGTTCTCGGAATAGGCGTTGCCGAAAGCGTAAGCACGTTCACTTCGTTTTTAAGTTCTTTGATTTTTTCTTTGTCGGCAACGCCAAACCGCTGTTCTTCGTCTAGAATAAGCAAGCCTAAATCGGCAAATCCCACGTCTTTAGATAGTAGTCTATGCGTTCCAACCACTATATCTACTTTACCCGCTTTTAGCATAGCCGTAGTCTTTTCCGTCTCTGCTCTGCTGTCGAAACGGGTAAGCGAACGCACGATTACACCAAACGGTTCCATACGCTTTTTTACCGTCTCAAAGTGTTGTTTCGCCAGGATTGTCGTGGGCGAAAGAAAAGCAACTTGTTTGCCCTCGGCGATTACTTTGAACGCTATACGAAGAGCAACTTCAGTCTTGCCGTAACCAACGTCACCACAAAGCAATCTATCCATAATCTTACCTTTTTTAAGGTCGGATAGTCCGTCCTCAATTGCGGTAAGTTGGTCGTCCGTTTCGGCAAACTCAAAACTGTCCTCAAAATCTTTGAGTAGTCCGTCGTCCTCGCTATATCTATAACCTTTTCCTTCCAGTCTTTTTCCGTAAAGTTCGACTAAGTTTACGGCAAGTTCGGTAACCGCCTTTTTAACCTTTTCCTTTACCCTCGCAAAATCTTTACCGCCGATTTTAGATAGAGTTGGAGTCGCCTCGCCCGCCGAATATTTTGACAACGAATCGAGGTTCTCGACGGGAACGTAAAGTTCGTCCTCGCCCGCATATTTTACTAGTGCGTAGTCTCGCATAAGCCCGTCGATTTCTACTTTAACTATGCCCTCGAAACGGCCTATGCCGTGAAATTCGTGCACGACGTAGTCGCCTTGTTCGGGCTGAACGAAAACGTCTTTTTTGCTACGCTTGATTTGTTTTTTTACTTGCTTGTAAACGAGGTCGTTCTCGCCTATTACGGCAACCTTTTCTTGTTCAAAAATCGCACCGTTCTTTACCGAAAAAGGCACTCTGTTAAGGGCGTTTTCATACCCCTTTTTAACGAAAATATCACGCTCGCGAAGATAGTCGAACACGAACTTATAACGCTCGTCGTCGCCTAGCGCAAAATACACCTTAAAACCTTTCCGCTCAAGTTCGGCTAGGTCGCTATCAATACCCGTAATTTGTTTATAATACGGGTTTATAGGTTTAATCTTAAAGTCGAAAACCGCAGTAGGCGCAAATATTCTATTCGCCGACATAAGGTTATGGAAAGCAATTTTTTTGCACTTAAAAGCAAATGCTTTTTCCAAAGGCAAAATATGTTCTATGCTTTTTCGTACCGTTTCGCCTTGCTCAAGCATAGATTTATATCTGTTTTCAGTCTCCGTAATAGTTACTACGGCGTTATCGTAGAGGTGTTTCGCCTCGTCGAAAATCACGCCACTAGGGCGAGCAAACTCAAAAAGCGTTTCCGTTTCACAGTACGGAAGAAGATATAACATAGACAACGAATTATCTAGTCCGGTAAGTTTTGCCGTAAGCGTACTTACTAAACTTTCTAGTTTCGCCTTTTTATCGGGCGATAGTTTGCTAGTCGAAAGTTCGTTAGATAAAGATTTTGCAATCTCGTTAGCCTCGTGCTCCGTTACGAAAAATTCGGTTACGGGCGCAACCGCAACGCTAGAAATTTTTTCGCTCGAAGTGTGATTATCAAGCGAAATTACGCGAATACTTTCTATTTCGTCGCCAAAAAACTCGATTCGCACGGGCGTTTCGCTCGCTATTGACCAAATATCAAGGATATCGCCACGGAGCGAAAACCGACCTAAGTCACTGATTTGCGCCTCTCTACGATAGCCTGCGCAAATCAGTTTTTCACAAACCTTACCAAGGTCGTAAGTTTTGCCAGTCTCAAGCGTAAAACAGCCCTCTAAAAACTTTTCGCGCTTAGGGTAAACTTGCATAATCGCGCTAACGGGACAAACGGCGAACCTTGCTTTTCCCGTTGCGATTTCGTGCATTGATTTTAGCCGAGTAATAATATTTTCGCCGGCAAAAGAGTCACGGTAAGATAGCGTATCGTCTCTACCCGGGAGCAAAACGGTACTATCTACCACGCTTTTTAGTCTTTCGTAAAACTCGCGCGCTTGATAAAAATCGGGAGTAACGACGAGCGTTACGCCCTCGCTTTCTAAAACCGAAACGACGAGCGGTTTTGCGTTTTTATCTAGCCCAAAAGCCGAGATATTTTTCATATCCCGGTAGGAATCGGCTAGTTTAATCACGGAGCCAAAGCCGTTATTAAAGATTTGAGTTAGTTCTGACAAATGAGCCTTTAAGCGGAAAATATAATTTTTTGGTACTTTTCCGCGTTATTTACTCTGTATAAATTTAATCGCCTCGTCACTCGCCACTTCGAACGCGTCGAACAGCGTTTGGCGTTCCGCTTTGGGAACGGTGGCAAGCACGTAGTCAACGAGGGGTACTCGCTCGGGGACGGGACCTATTCCTATACGGATACGGGCAAATTCCGTCGAACCTATTTCGGCAATAATATTCCGCATACCGTTATGCGTACCGGCACTACCCTTTGGGCGAACTCTTACCGTGCCTTTTGGAATATCGATATCGTCGTAGATGACTACGAGGTCGGATAGCGTAGCGTTATTCTTCTTAAGAAGTTGCTTTACCGCAACGCCCGAAAGGTTCATATAGGTAAGAGGTTTTGCAAGTACGATTTTCTCGCCACCGATAAAGCCGACTGCAACCATAGCGTCGCACTCTTTTTTGTCGAATTTAAGCGACAGTTTATCGGCGAGTCGTTCCACGGCAAGAAAGCCCATATTGTGAAAAGTATAGGCGTACTTATCGCCGTAGTTTCCTAGTCCAACGACTATTTTCATTATTTGTTAGCGTCGTTAAACTCGTTAAGACGACGGAGCATTTCGTTGATATCAACGCCGTGAGCCTCCGCAGCCTGCTCTACGGTTTCGCCTCTAGAGATGGGGCAACCGAGACAATGCATACCGAACTCGAAAAATACGGGAGCAATCTCGGGGTTGATTTGCAATACTTCGTAAATGGTCATATCTTTAGTGATGTCGTTCATAATCGTTTCTCCTTTTTAATTTACTCTACTATTATAATTGCCATTAGCGGTTTTGTCAACAAAAAAGGCATAATTTATACCTTTGCGCAATAGATATTATGTAGTTATATTGCCATATAGGAGGGTATTTTATGTGTAAATTAAGCGAAATTATAGGGAAAAACGCACTCTCGCTTTGGGATGCTACTAGCCTTGGTAAAATTAAAAACGCCGTTTGCGACGCCGGACTTAAAAAAATTACGGCGCTAGAAACTGAAAACGGCAACTTTTTCCCCGTATCCGAGGTAGTCGCTTTCGGCGCCGACACTATCGTCGTAAGCAGTTATTCTTCCTCTCCGAACGAAGGCTTACCCTTCCCGATAAACACGCTCGTCTATACCGTTAGCGGTACGCTGTGGGGAGCAGTTTACGACCTCGAATTTAAGGGCGACAAAATAATTTCGGTGCTAGTTCCCGATAATAAATTTGACGGGAGCAAAATCGTTTCTCGCTCCGACGAACTGATTATCGTAAACGACGGAAATAAACGCATACTCAAAAAAGAAGTTAAGCAAGAAGAAAAACCCGTCCTTCAATCCGAAAATCAAGGCGTATCTTTGCCCCAAAAGTTGCGAGACGGCGCTACTCCTACCAAATTCGGCTCGTACGATTTTCTTCTCGGTAAGCGTGTAACCAAAGCGATTTATTCAAGCGACGGCAAACTCATAATTTCCGATAATTCCGTTATCACCGAAGAGACTATCAGCCTTGCTAGCGAGCACGAAAAACTAGTTCAACTTGCGTTATACAGCAAACAGTAAAGAAATTAAAAAAGTCCGTTACGCTAAATAACGGACTTTTCGTTTATCTTATTAGTTTTCTCGCCTCGCCGTCAAGCGTGCCTGCGCCCATAAAAACTACGGTGTCGCCATCACGCGTCAGTTCCGTTATCGCTCTTACAATTTTATCGTAGCCGGAAAGCAAAACGGTATTCAGTTTTCTCTTTTTTAGACGGAAAAACAACTCTTTTATCGTCTCGTCGTCGCCTATTTCTCTCGCCCCGTAAACGGGAAGAAGAACAACTCTTTCCGCTCGCTCTAAACTACGAACGAACCCTCCGCAAAGCGCCCTCGTTCGAGAATAGGTATGAGGCTCGAAGAACACCGTGGCTTTGCTAAAAACGGACAGAGCGCAATCTATTTCAGACGGGTGATGAGCGTAATCGGAATACACCGCGCGCCCGTTAAACAACCCGAGATATTCCGCGCGCCTTTTTACTCCCGTAAACTTTTTCAATCCCTCACTAGCGGTATTAACGCTTGCTCCAAGCGAAAGAGCAACGACTACGCCTGCTAATGCATTGTAAATGTTATGTTTTCCTAAAACAGAGATAGCAAACTCGCCTAGATAAATGTCTTTATACCACAACGAAAACCCCTTTTCAATTTCTCGAGCGTAAAAATCGTTGCCTCTTGCCATACCGAAAGTAATTTTGTTGGGATGCTCTAACCTCGATAAAAAGGCGTCGTCGCCGTTTACTACCACCGTTTCACACTTATTAGCAAACGCACAAAAAGCCTCTCGATATTCTCTCTCGTTTTTATAGCAGTCTGGGTGGTCGAACTCGGCGTTTAGGATTACGCCAACGCTAGGCGAAAGAGAAAGAAAACTACGCCTATACTCGCACGCCTCGGTAATAAAAATCTCGTCGCCGTCTCGGTTTTGCACCTCGCCACCTATATGCGTCGTAACCGAATATCCCTCTAGCATACTCGATAGCATAGCCGTAGTAGTCGTTTTGCCGTGAGTTCCAGATACGGCAATCACTTTTTTATATCCGCTCGCAACCGCGCCCAAAAATTGCGCCCGTTCCACTACCGCAACGCCTCTTTTTTTCGCCTCGATTAGTTCACAGTTATCGCTTGGTATTGCCGAAGAAAATACTACCATATCTACGCTCGCAATATTGCTCTTGCTATGTCCTAATAGCGTTTCGTCCGAACCGCTTACCTCGTGCCCACTTCTTTTCGCTATTTCCATAAGGCGAGCCATCGAAACTCCCTTACAACCGATAAAATGAATTTTCATACCTTAATACTTATGCTTTAAAACTAAAAAAGTGACCGCTTTCGGTCACTTTTTTAGTTTTAGTATTCACTTAAGCCTAATAGATAATCGGCTGAAACGTCAAGGTACTTGCAAAGCGCATAAAGAGTTTGTAGCGAGGGTACGCTTTTACCCGTTTTGTAGTCGTTTATACATTGACGACAAACTCCTACGGCGCTAGCAATCTCCGCTTGACTTTTTCCGCTGGTTTTTATTACTTCGTTAAATCTTTCAGTAAATTTCATATTCGTTTTTACTTTACTCTTTCTCCGCCAACGACTACGAACGAAACGCAAATATCGTCGTCAAACGCAATTATATCAGCGTCGTAACCACACTCTAGTTTACCTTTATTAAGTCCTAAAATTCGAGCGGGAACTTCGGTTAGCATTTTCACGCTATCCACTACGCTTTCGCCAACTTCACGAGTAAGCACTCTTACGAGGCGGTCTTGAGTTGCGATACTGCCTGCAAACGCCGAGCGGTCGGCAAGGCGACAAACACCCTCTTCGATAATAAAGGGCGTACCAGCCATAACGCCTTCTTTTATATCCGTACCGGCAAGGTGCAAACTATCGGTAATAAGGGCAACTTTGTCCTTTCCCTTAATTTTAAGTATCATCTTAATAAGGTCGGGAGGCAAATGTTTTCCGTCGGCAATAAGTTCAACGAAAAGTTCGTCGCGAAGGTATGCGCTCTCTATTACTCCAAGCGAGCGGAAACCTTGTTTTCTAGTAACCGTACTCGTGCAAGAATATAAGTGAGTTATAAGTGAACAACCGTTGTCGATTGCCCGTGCCATATCCTCATACTTTGCGTCGGTATGTCCTGCCGAGGCTACTATTCCTCGTGATACGAGTTCGGCGCAAAAACTACCGTCGTCGTACTCGGGCGCATAAGTCCAACGAGCAACCTCGTCGCCATACTTTTCCAAAAACGGCAAATATTCTTCCCGCTTAGGAGCGGTAATAAAATCGGGGCATTGCGCTCCGCATTGAGTTGCAGATAGGTACGGACCCTCTAGGTGCGCGCCTATAATATTTGCTTTACTCTCTCCGCTTTTTTTTGCCTCAGCGATATCCTCTACCGCTTTTTGCATAACCGAAAAAGGCGAGGCGGAAATCGTGGGCAAAATTGAAGTCGTGCCGTTCTCTAAATGAAAATTACAACCCTTAACGACTTCTGCGGGCGTACTATCTACGAAAGCGTGACCGCCACCGCCGTGAGTGTGCATTTCAATAAACCCCGGCGAGAGGAATTTGCCCGTAAGGTCTATTACCTCGCCAGCAGGTCTATCCTTCGTAACGGCGGAAATCTTATTTCCGTTAGTCGTCAAATAGCCGTTAAGCAATCCGCTAGGCGTAATAATTTTGTCGCTTTTAATTATCATAACAAACTACTGCTGTCTCCGTCGAGGTAAAGCACCGCGCTCTTATGACGACGCAAAGCCGTAGCGGGACACTCCTCGTTAATCTCGCCCGTAAGCGTACGCTTAACAGCCTTTGCTTTAGTGGGCGCAGGTACTATGCAAAAACAGTATGGAGCGCGCATAAGCGTAGGACAAGTAAGCGTTAGGGCGTACTTGGGTACTTCGTCAATGCTCTTAAAACAACCATCGTTTACTTGTTGCTGACGGCAAACCTCGTCTAGAGGCACTACCTTAACCGTCTTTTCGTCGTTAAAGTCGGCAACCCACGGGTCGTTAAAAGCGATATGACCGTTCTCGCCGATACCCATAACTACGATATCGGTTAAGTTACGGTTGAGTAAATTCGAATAACGCTCCGCCTCTTTTTCGGGCTCGGTTGCCTCACAATCGATTAGGTTTACGCTCTTGAACGGAACTTTACCGAAAATATGCTCCATTAAGAAGTTACCAAAACCTTGGGGTGCGGACGCAGATAGTCCGATATATTCGTCCATATGATAAGCGTTAATTCTATTCCACTCGATATCCTTTCTCTCGATTAGCGACGCAAGGACGTCGTTTTGCGAGGGAGCGGCAGCAAAAATCATATTGATTTCGCTCTTAGTCTTTAACAACTCTACGATTTTATCGCCGATATCCTTTGCTGAAACTTCGCCCATTTCTTTTCTAGTCGGGCTAATCTTAACTCGCAAATTATCTACTTTATACTCTTTCATAGTAAACTCCTCAATTCCTTTACGGCTATATCGAAAGCCTCTTGTTGCGTTTCAAACTTATACGGATTATCGAAAGTTTTACCCACTAATGCGTTTAATCCGCTAAAAGTTTGCAAATGTGGTTCAAGCGTAATGAAAACCTCACGGTCAAACTCTTCGCCGTAACGGCACAAAATCTCCTGAATTTTCGCCTCGCCCTTGCCTGCAGGTACGATTGCGCCTGCCTTTAGGGCGTCTTTTATATGAAAATACTCGATATAGTCCTTTAATTTTTCATAAGCCGTGGGATACGCAACTACGCCGTCAAGCGTAAAATTGCCCATATCGAACACGCACTTTAGTCGTCCACCGAAATAGCGCAGTAAGTCCAAACAATGGTCGTCGCTCTCGCCGTAAATCTTCGCCTCGTTTTCGTGGCAAAGCGTAAGCGAATACTCGTCCGCTAGGTCGAGTAGTTTTCCTAACCTATCTAGAACTTCGCTTCTAACCTCTTCTCTCGTCTTATCCTCGGGATAATAGAACGAAAACATACGGATATTCTTTGCGCCCAAAATAGTGGCGTTATCAAAAACTCTTTTCGCCTTTTCAAGTTCTACCGAAAAGTCGTCCGCTATATTACTCTTTCCAAGCGGAGAGCCGATTGCCGAAACCTTAATACCCTCTCTATCAAGTCTAGCCTTAATTTCTTTTACCTGCTCTTTAGAAAGGTTTGCGATATTCACCCCGTCAACGAAACGCAATTCGATATACTCGATATTATTCTTTTTAAGTCCCTCTATTTGCTCGTCAAGAGACGAACCGTACTCGTCGGCAAAAGCGGACAAAATAATCTTCGACATTAAATTTCCTCCACGGGATTAACCTTTTCTTCTTTTCCACTCTCAAGCGAACGGAAAATAGCGTTCATAACGAACACGGGCGCAATAAATTCACGAGCGTCCTTTTCTTGCTCTTTGCCGTTAAGCGCCGAATAGTAATGAGCAAACTCTTGCTTAAAGTTATCGTCGTCAACGATAAACTCACCGCCAAACATACCGTTCTCGGTGGATAGGTATGCGTAATACTTGTAATTTTGGTCGGTAAACTCAAGCGCAATATCATATTCATTATATCTAACCGTCACCGTAACTACGTCGCCGTTCTTAATCGCGAGAACGCTTTTGGGATAATATCCAAAAATCTCGCTCGCAACCTCAACCATATGTTGAGCGTAGAAGAAAAAGTCACCGTACGGATTGCTTAAACTTACGGGAGCGCGCAAAAATCCTCCGTACACTCTACCCTCGCTTTTACTTTCAGCGATTTTTTTAAGTTCGGGTACGAGGCTGGAATATACGCAACTACTTCCACCCGTAAACTTAACGCCGTACTTACGGAACTGGCGCATCATCTCTACCGCCTCTTGCTCGGAAACGGTAATAGGCTTGTCTATAAACATAGGCACTCCGCTCTCAATATACGGGCGAGCATACTTATAGTGATTGTCGCCGTGACGAGCGGTAACGATTACGCCGTCAACCTTACCAACTGCGTCGGCATAATTGTCCATAACGGATACGCCAAACTCGTCGGCAAGTTTTTTAGACGCTTCTACTTCGTCAGAATAAACGCCCAAAAACTGAATATCGTCGTATGCTTTTTCTTTTACTACTAACTTCAAAAAATTGTCGGCGTGAGAATTTTCACACCCTAAAATAACTACTTTTTTCATAATCTTACAAAAATTTAAGGTCAAGCGGATTGTCTGCGTGTACTTTCTCGATAACTCTAATAACGCTCGCCGCAGTCTCTGCCGTTACGGGCATTTCAGCGCCCGTGGTTATGGTGTTATATAGTCCTTTATAGAAATCTCTCGTTCCAACGTCAAACGCAGAACCGCAAAGTTTTCCCTCTTCTTCGTGAGTAATGAGTTTCTCAGAGCAGTAAATCGGGTTACCATTCTCGTCTTTAAGCGACTCGCGGATTACGGGACGAGGTTCGTTCTCGCCGTCAACGATATACTTCATTTTGTAATCTCCGCCTGCGGTCAACTTCATAGTTCCCTTACTACCTTGAATTTTTACGTTGTAGTCGGTGTAAGCGTCGATTGCGCTAATCTCAACGTCAACTACGGGCTTGTCGGGAGCGGTCATAATAATCTTTGCGTAGTCGTCCGCATCTCCGCTAGTAAGCGTTCTTCCCAAACGAGAGAATACTACTTGCGCGTTCTTGTCGTAATCTAGAAATCCTAACGCCATACCGATAGGATGAGGACCGGTATTGTAAATACTACCCGCAGTCTTTACTTGTAAAGTCTGCCAGTCCCAACGACGGGATAATCCGTTATAGCGTATGCTAACTTGCTCAATCTTACCAAGTTTTCCGCTAGCAATCGTCTCAAGTGCGTATAGATAGAACGGAGCAAGGAAAGTTTGCTGGAATACTGCAAGCACAACGCCCTTTTCCTTTGCCGTGCGCATAAGCGTCATACACTCGTAATAACTTGCGCCAAAAGGTTTTTCTACCACCACGTTAAATCCGTGTTCGAGCAAGTCTTTCGTAATCGAATAGTGCATTTCAGAATAGGACGCGTTTACCACTACGTCGATATCTTTTCTGCCGAAAAGCATAGTATAGCACTCGATCGCCTCACAACCGGGATACTCTTTAAGAGCGAGTTCTCTTCTAGCCGGGTCAGTTTCAACGACTACGGCAACTTCGAACCACTCGTTGTCAGCGCTACGATAAAAATGTCCGTGGATATCTCTACCACTTCTTCCTTGACCAATAATTGCAAGTCTTAATTTTTTCATAATACCTCCTTAATAATAGGTTTATACCTTAATTATATATTGCTTTATCTTAAAGTAAATTGCAAAAAGCACCGAGTAATATTGCAAAAAATGCAAGTTCTCGATGCTTAATATTATATCGTTTCGTTATTCCGTTTGGGTTATATCGCTACTAAGTACGGTGTACTCGGTAAGCGTGATTTCGTTTCCGCCTCTTACAACCTTAAAATTAATTTTATCGCCCTCGAAAACGGTAAATAGAATATCTCCCACCTCGAAAATTCGATTTAGTTTTTTCTCTACTCCGTTTACGATAATCGACTTTATCTCGTCGCCTAACGCAAGTCCCATACCCTCGCCGATAAGTCCTTCTTCTACATTGCTTATCGTTATGCTCTCGACGATTTTTCCGTAGCCGTCTTGCTCGGAATACACGAATTTAGCGTCTCCTTTGGTTACCTCGATACCAAGTTTAACCTTTTTAGCGTTCTTTTCTCCGCTCGGCGAATAATGCATAATATTCTCTACGACGCCTCTAACGATTTGGACGGGTACTGCGTAGTTCACGTTTTGGTCCTCGCCGTCGCCTGCGTTAGTAATACCGATTAGTTTACCCTCGCCGTCGAAAAGTCCGCCTCCCGAACTTCCGTTATAAATCGCCGTGTCTATTCTTACTACGCGATAACTTCTCGTAGTTCCGTCAACCGATAACGCTATATATTCGTTGTCAACGCTAACTATTCCCTCGGTAACCGATATGCCTTCGCCTTCGGGGTTGCCGATTGCAATCGCCGTCTCGCCCACCTTATAACCGCTAGCAAACTCGATTTCTTTTACGCCGTCGTTTATCGCAAGAACGTCGCTCGTTCTCGCTCTTATAACCGCTATATCGGCAGTAACCGAACCGCCTACTAACTCGCACTCAATCGCATAATCGCCGTACTCGTAAACGGTACAACCGTTAGCGTCCTTATTCTCCGTTGCGGTTGGATTTCCCTCACTACCGTAAAGATAGCAAACTATTTTCTTCGCCGTTTTGCCCGTCTCGAGCGCGTTCTTATTATAAATGACGTGATAGTTCGTTATAAAATAAGTGTAATCGCTATTCTTCTCGTATAATACGGCAGAGCCTAAATATACGGCGGTCTCCTTACTGCCTCTATTCGACTGCGTAAACTCGCAATAAACCTTAGCCGACGAAAGCAACGCCTCGTTAATTATGTTAACGCTTCCTTCGGCGTTTATTGAAAACAAACTTAAAAAGTCGGCGTAAGTTGCGCTCGGGTACTGCTCTTTGTACTTATTGAATAGGTCGGTTACCGTTAAATCCGTTCCGTCCTTGCCGTCTGCCCCCGCTAATCCGTCCGCGCCGTTACTAATCTCCAGCGTTGAAGTCGTGCCGTCCGAATAAGTTATAGTATAAGTATCGGTAAGCCCTTCGGTTGAAGTAAGTTCAATCGAAACTACGCTTACCGTTTCCTTGGTTGAGCCAACGCAACCAAAGATACCGCTAAAAATAAGCGTGATAGAAAGTAAAATCAATAAAATTTTTCGTTTCATCTATTTCTCCTTTTGCAAAACTTCAAGTTTCGTTTATATAATACCACAAAAAAACGATAATAATCAATAAAATAAATGAAAATATCGTGAAAAAAATGTATTCTTCGTCTTTTTTAACGGGCTTTTCGATTGAGTTAGAAGAAAAAAAGTGCTATAATACGGGTATGAAAAAGGCTCTTTTATTATTTTTGACTTTCTTTAAGATAGGCTTATTCACTTTCGGCGGTGGATACGCTATGATTTCGATTATCGAAAACGAGTTCGTTTCACGCAAAAAAGCGCTCGAGCACGACGAATTTATGGACGTTATTGCAATCGCCGAGTCCACGCCCGGACCTATTGCGATTAACTGCGCCACCTATATCGGTTATAAAATGGGAAAACTGCTTGGCTCTGTGTTTGCAACGATAGGCGTAGTTTTACCCTCGCTAATCATAATTTTTTGCATTTCGCTTTTCTTCGACGCGTTCTTGTCGCTAACGCTCGTTAGTTATGCGTTTAGAGGAATTCAAGCGTGCGTAATCTACCTTATTCTCTCCGCCGGAATAAAAATGTTCAAAAAACTCCCCAAAACACCAGTAAATATGATTGTCTTGGTTGCGGTAATGGCTTGTATGATTTGCTTTTCTCTTTTTGCTATCAAGTTCTCGTCGATATTCTATATCCTTATTTCCGGTGTTATCGGTCTTATTATCTACCTTATCGGTTACGCAAAAAACCGTAGCGAGCAAAAAAACGCTAGCAAAGTAACGACTGAAAACGAGGAGGAAAATAAACAATGATTTTTCTTAAATTGTTTTTAACTTTCCTCAAAATCGGCGCTGTTTCTTTCGGCGGTGGCTATGGTATGATACCTATGATTAGAGAAGAAACGATTGCAAACGGCTGGCTAACGGAGGGCGAACTGCTAAACTTTATCGCAGTAGCAGAGTCCACTCCTGGCCCGATTGCCGTCAATATCGCGACCTTTGTCGGCTCGTCGCAAGGCGGAATTTTGGGTGCGCTTTGCGCAACCCTAGGCGCGGTTTTACCCTCGTTTATCATTATCCTAATTATCGTCGCCGTTATCCGCAATCTACTCAAATATGCGGGCGTAAAAGCGGTGCTAAAATCTTTCCACCCTGCTATTGCGGGTATGATACTAGCAACCTCGGTTACCATTTTCTTAAGCACGATACTAGGCGTTTCCACCGTTAAATCCACCGTCGCTTTCGACTGGAGAGGTCTTATCATATTCACAGTAATACTTACACTTGGAACTCTCTATAAAAAGTTTAGAAAAAAAGCGCTCTCGCCTATCGTCTTAATTTTGTGTTCCGCCGTTTTAGGTATGGCGCTGTACTCAATCTAAATATTACGAGCATTACGAAAAAATCTCCTTAGCAAAAAGGAGATTTTTTGTTTTATTTAGTTTTATTCGCTTTTTAATTTATCGTAAATTTTTACGATTACGGGAAGAGCAATCAGTTGAAGTAATACGCCGTAAAGTCCACCGAGCAAACTCGTTGCCGAGGATATAACGCTTATTCTTGCGTCCGCAAAAAGATAAACGGCAACGACTACGGAGAGCATATACGCTATTCGTCCTGCGATTTGGGAAATCACGATTTTTGCGCCGACCGGCATTTTCTTGTCAGCAAGCAACCCCGAAACTAGTCCGTACACGCCGAGTTCTACTACCATTAACGGCAACGAGGCTAGGTACGGCATACCGGTAATACCGAAACTAACTACGGGCGCAAGCAAGCCCGTTACCAAGCCGGCAATCGGTCCTACGGTAAGTCCTAGCGCAAGTACGGGCAAGTGCATAGGCGAAAACGCTACGCCTAACGCTTTCCCCGTCCCCGTTAAATATCCGATTATATGAAACGCCTGCGGAAGAGCAACCGCTCCGAAAATTCCGATTATAGAATATAGTAGTTGCACGCTAACGCTTTTACTGTAAGTCCTCGTCATTAACATAATAAATCTCCTTGGTTTAGAGTGATATCGCATTTTTGTTTAACTGCGAATTTTTCAAAATATGCGTTCTCTTTGGGTATCCAAAGCGAGAAAAACTGCTCGGCTTTTTCGCCGTTTCGCTCCGTTATCCTCTTTTTTTGTTCGTCCTCGGTAATTTCTAAAAACACCGTTAGGTCATACGGATTATTAAAGTACGGGTGCGTCGTATAACTCCCCTCGATTATATAAATCTTATTTTCCTTGACCTCAACTGGGGTTAGCGAAAAGTCGTGGCAGTTAAATTTGCCGTAACTAAACTCTCTCTTCCCCGCTTTAAGCGGTTCTATTACCTCGCTTAACAATCGTTCGTAGTGAATATTCCCTCCGATTTCGGCTCGGCGTAACGGCGTTCGAAGTTCGGGAGGCAAAAAGAAATCGTCGGCGTGGATAACTTCTCCCGATAAAGAACGGGCTAGATAGTCCGCTAGCATACTCTTTCCAGATGCGCAAGGCCCGTCGAGAGCAATTAGTAACCGTTCTTTTTCACTTGAAAGAGTTTTTATTTTTTCAAGAAGTTCGCTTTTTTTCATTACTCGCCCACCACCATAACGGCTACTCCGTCGGGTATTGCGGTAATCGTCGGCTTATCTACGCCGACTAATTTCTTCGCAAGAGCAACGCCCTCTTCAAGAGAATGGGCTGGGTGCATATGCATAGCCTTAATCATATCGTCGGGCGCGTCGGAAATATAAATCACGGTTGCTCGCAAAAGTATGCGAAGAAGTATTTGCGACTCCCACTGGTCTGGAACGGTTTCATTTCTCTTTCTAGCGAGAATTTCTTGCATAGTCTCTTCGATATTCTCACGCTTTGATATGCAACGGAAAAACTCCTCTCCGCCGTGGCCGTCGTTAGAGCGAGCAAGCATTACGATAACTCCGCCCTTTTTAACCGTCGCCTCCGCTGCGGTCATACCCTTAACCGCTTGATAAATATTTTGGTCGAGCGGATAACCGCCGTTAGTACAAACTACGATATCGGCAGGCTTGGGCGCAACACGGCACTTTTTCGAAAGGAACTCGCAACCCGCTTTATGCGCCAGTTCGGTATCGCCAGCAACGGCGTAAACCGCCTCTTTTTTCTCATTTATAATCACGTTCACGATAAACTTTAGTTTTGCCGTTTTCGCCGCCCAAAGCATATCTTCGTGAATAGGATTGCCCTCGATTACGCCCGTTCGAGCCTTGCTATGCGCTACGAACTCCGAACAATGGTTAGCCAAAACGCTCGTTCTTCCCGCAACGCCAGGTAAAACGCTCTTTCTTCCGCCCGAAAATCCAGCGAAAAAGTGAGGCTCGATAAAGCCTTCGGACACAAGCAAATCGCACTCGTAAGCAAGACGATTAATATAAAGTTCTCCGCCAGACGGCAAAGTTCCTATAAATACTAGTTTGTCAGTCTCGGTACTACGGTGAATTACGATTTTTTCTCGCTCTACGATTTCCTCTCCGAACTTTGCAACGAGTTCCTCTCTCGTCGTATCACGGTGGCAACCCGTTGCGATTAGAATAGTTATATCAGCGCTAGGATTACCCTTGCGAATTTCGGCAAGCATAGGCGGAATTATAACCTTACTAGGCACGGGGCGGGTATGGTCGGACGCTATAATTACGACCTTATCTTTACCCTTTGCTAGTTCGCAAAGTTTCTCGCTACCTATCGGATTGTCAAGCGCGTTTTGAACTAGCGGAATACCTTCAAGAGTTGGCTTATACTCGTGCAAACTAGAAGTCAACACGCCAAGCAAATTCTCATCCTTAAAATCGTACTCGCAAAACTCTTTGCCGTACGGAAAACGAACGATACTCATCTTCTCTCCTCCGTCATTTCCCTAAAATCTCTTTTTACGATTATATCACAGTAAACGAGAAAAGTAAATGTTTTTTTAAAATAAAAAATATACTCTTTTTCATAGAGTATATTTTTCGTTTCCTTATTTCGTTTCGATTTTTAAGTTATAAAAACGGTTTATATTCTCGCAAGCGGTAATACCCACGTGGAACTCTTTGGGAAAATCGGGAATTTCAACCTTTCCCTCGTGCCCGTTTACGCACACCGAAAGCACTCCGTCGTTTACCGAGCAAGTAATAGTAACTCTCTCACGCCCCGCTATCGGGAATCGTCCGATTGCTATCTTCTTTGGATAAATGTAATTACGCTCCGGTCTATCGGGCGCATACACGATATCCCATACGTTATATCCCTCTTCAAACGCTACGACCTCGATATGACGGTCATACGACGGCTTACCGTTAATCGTTTTAAGTTCGTTCGTAAACACCATAAGCGGTGCGCCGTAATCGTCAAAATCACACTCCGTCGTAAAAATATCGCCCTCGTGATATTTGTCTTTCGTTAGGAGCGATATGTATTCGTAATCGCCCATATTAATTTTTTTCCCCTCTGGCACGGGCATTAGTTTATTGCAAATATATCCGCTTTCAACCGTGAAAGTGTCGCTAGCCTTCGACTGTGGCGAGTACGCCGGGAAAAGTTCGTCCTCGTATGCCCCTTTACTAAAATCGTAAAATTTCATTTTCATTTTCTCCTATATCCCTTTTTAATTCGTTTTTTCTAGTATAACATAGTTTTTTGCATTTTTCAAGAGAAAATGAGGTGTTTATATCCGCAAACCAAACTTAAAAAAAGAATACAAAAACGATTTTCCGCCTATGCCACTAAATCCCAACGGCAATAGTTTATATGTAACGAAAAATACCACCGTCCAAAAGAACGGCGGTATTTTGTGGCGGAGAAAGCGAGAGAGCAGTCGCAACGAGTTGCTCCCTTGGTGGCTTACGCCACCGCGAACACAAATTTTTTGAAAAAATTTGTGTTCGCAATCTCGGACTTCTCCAACGAAAAAGCCCACCCTAAACATAAGTTTGGGTGGGCTTTTTGGCGGAGAAAGCGAGATTCGAACTCGCGCTACAGTTTATATCCGTACTAACCCCTTAGCAGGGGGTCCCCTTATAGCCTCTTGGGTATTTCTCCACTTTTCGTGCTAACTATCACCTGATAGCCTTGTTATTCTAGCACAAGACTTTTCTTTTGTCAAGGTTTTTCGTTTATTTTTTTTAATTAACTTATTTCTCCCGACTTAATTAGGCTAATAATGTCGATTGGCTCGTCAATAATATTGCGCGCACCTTGGTTTACAAGAAAATCTTTATCCCTAAACCCCCACGAACACGCCACGCATTTAAGCGCAGAATTATTAGCGGTAAGCAAATCCACCTCACTATCGCCGACGTAGATACTCTCGTCTTTAGTAGCGCCAAGTTTATCTAGCGCAATTAACACTCCGTCCGGTGCAGGCTTTGGTGCAATTCCCTCGCCCTCGCCTAGCGCAAAATCAATAAGTCCCGTAAAAGTCTCATCCTTTAATTTTTGTACGGCTTGATTATATTTATTAGAAACGATTGCGCTTTTAATTCCCATTTTTTTAACGAGCCCAAGCATTTCGATTACGCCGTCGTAAGGTGCGGTATTGTCAGCGTTATGCAGATTATAGTACTCCTTAAAAACGGGCAAGCACTCTTCAAGCATATCCTTTTTTCCCTCGGGCAAAGCGCAAAGAACTAAGGCTCGAACGCCGTTGCCTAAGTAACTTCTAACCTCTGCTCTCGTCCGAGTAGGAAAACCGAATTTTTCTAGCATATAATTAACGCTTATATGAAGGTCGGTCAAAGTATCTAATAGCGTGCCGTCAAGGTCGAAAATAATAGTTTTAACTTGCATAAATCTCTCCTTTTCTACAAGATTATACACCCGTTTTACCTTGCCGTCAAGCAAAAGAAAAGAGTAGGTTTCCCTACTCTAACTTTTACTTATTTTCTTCCTCTTTTTTAGCCTCTTGTTCTGCTTTTCTCTCGTAATAGTTCTTATAACCCTTGTTCTCGTTGTCGCCTTGGTCCCATTTCTTTCCGCCAACGGCAACGAAGGCGAGAAGTAGCGATACGGTAAGCACTACTGCGATTATAGGCAAAACGAGTTTATTAGAAAGCGTAAGTTCGCTAATAAGCGTAACGAGAGCGAGGGTAATCATACCACCGCCTAGGTAAATGCTCCACTTCTTTACGGTAATCGAGTTTCTCTCCACCACGCCCTTAACGACGAAAGCAATACCAAATCCGCCCGAAAGAACGACTACCGCCCAGCCGAACGAGAACCAACCGAAGGACTCTTCCGCAACGACGGATAAAAGCCAAAGCAACGACGCAACTACCGCTATTACGCCAAGCGTTAAACCGAATAAAAATTTCTTACTCATTTTTAATTCTCCTTTATAAATACATTATCAAGCACCCTAGCCCCACGATTAGAGCGAGCGAGCCTAGGACGACGCCTAGCACACGCAAAGCGGACACGGGCGTTTTTCCCGCAACCTTTCCGTTATATCCGCTAACGAAAAAGTTATAAAGTTTCTTCCTATAATTACAATGTCCTACGTAAACGGGCAAAAGCAAATACTTATAAGTTATGCCATTGCACGCCGTCTTCACGTCTAACGAAACGACGATATCGTATATATACCTAGACAAAATCGCCGAACGAATTTTCGCTTGGATAGTTTGTTTTGCCTCCGCCCAACAACTCATACCGTCTTTAGTGTACTGCGTCGCCGAATATCCTGAAAGGTACTCGGGCTCGTACTTACTGCTCTGGTTAGTGTCAAAAGGTTGCATTTTGTCGATATACTTTTGCTCTATCCTAGTCGAGGCTTGAACTAAAATATCGTCGAAAGTCATAGACCAACTTCCGCTTATATTAAAGTATCTAATATACCGCTCTCTAACCGTCTTTCCATTAACTTTTTTAGTGCGGTAATAATATTTTCCCAAAACTCCGCTATAAGTCGAATAAGTATTCGTGTCGAAAGTGAACGCCGGGTTATATATTCCGCTTACGCCCTCGGGAGTTACCGTCTTTTTAAAAGACCTAGGAGCAAAGAATTTCTTTTTCGCCCACTTTTTTACGCCCTCGATTGCCTTTTCTACTCCCACTCTAAACGGCACTACCGCAGTAGGTTTAAGTCCGGGGAGTTCTTTTGTCTCAACGATATTAGTCGTTCCGCAAAACGAACAACTCCTAGCGATATCACGCTTATCGAGTATTTCCACCGCTCCACAGTTGTCACAACGGAAAACGTGCGTTTCGTCCGACCAAGCACCGTCAACTGCGAGCAAAGTCTCAAACGCTTGCTCGGCACTAGCCATACCTTTAATTTCTTCCTTCGTTTCGCAATACGGACAGAGCAAACAGCCGTCCTCCGCCGACCAAATCATATTCGCTCCGCAAGAAGGACACTTGGTTATTTTAGTTTCCTCTTCCTGCTGAACGGGTTCGAGCGTTTCAAACTCTTCCGCACTCGCAAACGGGTCGTTACCGTTATTCATAATTATAATTTTTCTCCACACTCGGGACAGAATTTAGCGCCCGGTTTAACTTCACTTCCGCACTTTGGACAAGCCGAGGTTAGTCGTTGTCCGCACTCCGAACAGAACTTTGCGCCTTTCTTTATCGGCGCACCGCAAGAGGGACAAGTTTCCACCATTTTTGCTCCGCACTCGGGACAGAACTTTGCGCCCTTTTTAACGGATGCGCCACACTTAGGACAATTTTCTTTTTCCTCCGCTTTTTGAGGCGCGCTTGCCGTTTGATTGAACATATTGCCCATCATATTACCAAGACCAAACCCCATACCTGCGCCCATAGTCGCGCCTGCCATACCGGGGTTTTTAGCAGCCTCTTTAAGAGCGTCCGCCTGTGCCATTTGAGTATAAACGTCCATATTGTTACGCATCATACCAAGCGTAGTGTTCTTATCCATAGCCTCTTCGAGTTCTTTGGGCAAAGAGAAATTCTCGAATACGAAACGAGTAAGTTCAATACCTAGGCTCTCAAAAGTCTTATTAAGCGATTTCCTTACCTCTTCGCCAAGTTCCATAAGGTTGCCAGCCATATCTAGAATAGGAATTCTACTCTCGCCGATAGCGTCCGAAATTCCCGATACGACTATGCTCTTTAGGTACTCGGTAATGTCTTGAGTATAGAACGACGAGTTAGTTCCCGAAAGTTCTTGCATAAACACGAAAGCGTCGGTTACTCTAAACGAGTATTTGCCGTATCCTCTAACTCTTACCGCACCGTAATCACGGTCACGAATTATAATCGGGTTCGCCGTTCCCCACTTGCAGTCCGTAAACTGCTTGGTATTTACAAAATATACGTCCGAACGGAACGGATTCTCAAAGCCGTACTTCCACGACATTATCGTAGTAAGAACGGGAATTGAGTCGGTATCTAGTTTATAGTAACCGGGCAAGAACACGTCCGCCATTTTTCCTTTATGCGAAAAAATTGCTACTTGCGAATCGCGAACGGTAAGCACAGAACCCTTACTGATATAATCTCGTTTTAAGTCAACCTTATGTACGATAACGTTTCTCGAGTCGTCAGTCCACTCGATATTTTTTAGTAATCCCATTTGTTTTCCTCACAATTCCTTATATTATTACTTTAATTATACACCCTGTTTTTGCCTTTGTCAATACTTAAAAAAAATTAAAGTCTATTTAAGTTTGGGTATAACTTCTCGCTTTTAATCATAAGTTTAAGTACTGAAAGTTTAAAAAGGGATTTAAGTGATGAAAAATTTTATTCGAAATAGAACGCTCGCCGAGGCTCGTTACATAATCGAAACGAACGCAACTTTGCGCGCAACCGCAAAAAAATTTGACGTAAGTAAAAGCACCGTTCACAAGGACGTTTCTAAACGGCTTAAAAGCATAGACCTTATTCTTTATAGCGCAATTAAAACGGTGCTTGACGAAAACCTTGCTCAGCGCCATATCCGTGGCGGAGAGGCAACTAGAAAAAAATACCGCCGTGATTAATCGGCGGTATTTTTCTATTCATTGTCGTGCGACGGCGCGTCTTTTTTGCCTTTTAGTTCAATCGCTACTGCGATTGCTCCTATAATAAGTACGACCATCCAAGCAAACGGGTTGGACACGCTTACCGCGGTAAAGCCCAGCCACGAGGCAAACGCAAGAACGGATACGCACCGACAAGCAGTTTCTATTACGCCCATTATCATAGGCACGGTAGATTTACCCAAGCCTTGCAAAACGTTTCGTAGCATAAAAAATATGAGTTGGATAATATATGTAAAGGCTTGTATATACATATAGTTGCGAGCGTAATACATAATTTCACTGCTCGGCGACGGTATAAATAACGATATTATCGGTTTTAAAAACGCCACTACGATTGCAATTTCGACAATCGCCATTACGGGAGCAATAATAAATCCTGCGGCTATTCCCTTTTTTACTCTGCCCCACTTGCCTGCGCCAACGTTTTGTCCTGCGTAAGTTACGAACGCAAGCCCCAAAGCGCTATTCGCCTGTATAAAAATATTGTCGATTTTGTACGCGCCCGAAATGGACGAAACGGCAACTTCGCCAAAACCGTTAATAAGCGTTTGCTGTACCATTAGTCCTATCGCGCATAAACTATTGCCCAGACCAAGCGGTAAACCTAACCTCAATTTTTTAAGCATAAGCGTCGTTGCTCCCCTTAAATGCGAGCGGTTAAAACGCAAAATTTCGTACTTTTTAAACATATATACTAGACAGCAAAGCGCAGATATAATTTGACTTAAAACGGTAGCGAGCGCTGCGCCCGTCACTCCCAACTTAAACACGAGGATAAAAAACAAATCTAATGCGATATTGAGAACGGACGACACGATAAGAAAGAAAAGCGGTATTTTCGAATCGCCGATTGCTCGCAATAGGCACGCCAAAAGATTGTAAAAGAGCGTTCCCGAAAGTCCTGCGAAAGTTACTAGCAGATAGTTGTAGGAATACGGCATTAGCGTTTCGGGAGTATCAAGTAGTTTTAATACGGGTTTCGTTATGGGAACTGCAATCGCAGTAAGAACTACCGCTATAATCGTCACGAGCACGAAAGATGTGGCTACGCTACGCTTAACTCCCTCTCTGTCGCCAGCGCCAAAGCATTGACTTGTTATCACCGTCATACCTGCGGTTATTCCCGCCGAAAAGCCGATAATAAAAAATATAAAATGCCCCGTTGCGCCCACTCCGCCAAGAGCCTGCGTGGATATAGTTTGTCCTACGATAATAGCGTCCGCAATAGAGTAAAACTGTTGCACGATATTACCAAGTAATATGGGCAACATAAAGGTTATGATAAGTTTAATCGGATTGCCTTTCGTAAGGTCCTTAGCCATAGCAGTCTCCTAAGAAGTATTCAACTAAAATATAACACAACTAAAAGGCAAAATCAACCGTTTTTAAGCAAAAAAAAACGGAACGATTTTCGTTCCGTCCTTTGCTTTTTTTAAGCCTATACGCTAATCTTCAACTACCTGAGCCTTTGCCTTTTCAAACTCCTCCAAAACAACGGACTTAAGCATTTCTCTAGTCTCGGTGTTAAGGGGATGAACTACGTCTTTATACTCTCCTTCAGGCGTTTTTTTGCTAGGCATAGCGATAAAATAACCGTCGTTGCCCTCCAAAATTTTAACGTCGTGAACTACGAAACAATTGTCAATCGTAATAGACGCTACGGCTTTTAGTTTGCCTTCTTCTTTGCGTACAAGTCTTACACGCACTTCGCTGATGTTCATCTTCCTACCCCTTTATTCGTTTAAATTGTCTTTTCGACCTTGGCTTCATTTTACTATATTTTTTGCCTTTTTGCAACTATTTTAGTACAATTTATTACTATTTTTTCAATTTTTCGTGCATTTTGCATAGTTTTTGGCTGTTTTTAGCACAATAAGTTGTATGAAATGCTGTAAATGTGGTCAATCAGTCACTTTTTCGGACGCGCTTTCGTGTTCCGATTGCGGAAAAGTATATTGTAAAAAATGCGCCGAAACAAGCGTTTTTTGTTCTTGTTTCGGCGATTTTAAGTACTTTTGTTAGTTTTTTCACTTTTTTAGCGCAACGATTAAAACGTTGATATCGGCAGGCGTAACGCCACTAATTCGGCTTGCTTGACCTATCGAGAGAGGTTTAATTTTATTAAGTTTTTCGCTCGCCTCTATTCTTAATCCCTTAATCGTTTTATAGTCGAGCGTGGGCGAAAGAACGGTGTTTTCAAGCCGTTTTTGTTCTTCTCTCGCTTTCTCTGCACGGGTTAAATATCCCTCGTATTTTACCTCGACGAACAGTTGTTCTAGCACCGATTTTTCAACGCCTGCAAAGGTATCGAAATACTCGTTAAAAATCGAAGGAGTTACGAAAGCACGCTTGATTATTCCTTCGACGGACACACCCGATTTAGGGATTTGTTCGCCGTACTTTTCAAACATAGGAGTAACTGCCGACGGCGAGAAATTAAGTTTAAGTTTCGCCCTCGCATCATCTAGGCTTTTAACTTTTTTAAGGTAGTTGTTCCAACGCTTTTTCGTTACTAGTCCCACCTCTTTTCCTATGGGCGTCAATCTAATATCGGCGTTGTCTTGGCGGAGCGAAAGTCTAAATTCCGCTCTCGACGTCATCATACGGTACGGCTCGTCCGTGCCAACCGTTACTAGGTCGTCAATCAACACGCCTATATACGAGTTATCGCGAGTAAAGATAATAGGCTCTTCGCCCTTAAAGTAACGAGCGCCGTTAATACCTGCAACTAGTCCTTGCGCGCCAGCCTCCTCGTAACCGCTCGTTCCGTTTATTTGACCGGCGAAAAACAGTCCTTTGATGCGCTTGTGCATAAGCGAGGGGTAAAGTTCGAGAGGGTTAATGCAGTCGTACTCGATTGCGTATGCGTCACGCATAATCTCCACTTTTTCAAAGCCTTTAATCGACTTATACATCTCGTTTTGAACGAACGCCGGTAGCGAAGTGGAGATTCCTTGAACGTACATTTCTTCCGTTCCGTCGCCCTCTGGCTCTAGGAAAAACTGGTGGCGTTCCTTGTCCGAAAAACGAACGATTTTGTCCTCGATTGAGGGGCAATATCTTGCTCCAACTCCGTCGATTAAGCCCGAATATTTAGGGGCAAGCGAGAGATTATCCTTGATTATTTCGTGAGTATCGAGGTTAGTGTAGCCAAGGTAACAACAACGCTTTTTTGCGTTGACTTTTTTCGATAGCGTAGAGAACGAATATATGTCCTCCTCTCCCTCTTGAACCTCAAGCGCCGATAGGTCAATCGTCGAGCGTTTAACTCTAGCCGGCGTTCCCGTCTTAAAACGGCGAACCTCAATTCCCAACTCTTTTAGGTTATCCGAAAGGTGGTTTGCTCTATTAAAGCAAACGGGGCCCTTTTCTTCGATTGCGTCGCCAACGATAATAGTTGACTTAAGATATACTCCGCAAGCAAGAACTACGACGGGCGCCATATACTCCATTTTATAAACGGTGCGAACGCCCTTAATCTCGTCGCCCTCGACTATTAGTTCTTTCGCCTCGCCTTGGCGCAAATGCAATCTCTTTTCGTTTTCTAGCACGCTCTTCATATAAGCGTGATATTTATACTTATCAACTTGAGCACGGAGCGAGTGTACCGCCGCCCCTTTAGAACGGTTGAGCATACGAAGTTGAGTTAGCGTTTTATCCGCCGTTATGCCCATTTGTCCGCCGAGAGCGTCAATCTCTCTTACTAGGTGTCCTTTTGCCGTTCCGCCTATCGAGGGGTTGCACGCAAGATAGCCCACGTTGTCGAGCGTAATGGAAAGTACTAGCGTTTCCAGTCCTAAACGAGCCAAAGCAAGCCCCGCCTCAACACCAGCGTGACCTGCTCCAACTACTACCGCGTCGTAATAGACGCGCTTATTTTTTTCATTTTTATCCATAAATTATGATGCCTTCGTTCTAATCCACATTTTAGCCATTTCTATACAAGCGTCTTTGTCCGAGTCCTTCATAACGGCGCAACGAGCGAGCACTTCGTCAGAGGGGAATAATAAGTCGATAAACATTTCGCCGAAGTCTTCTCCCTCGGCATCTGCAAAAAAGTCGATATAATACTCTACGTCCTCGGCAATTTCCTCGTCGTAGTCGCCCTCTTCTCTAACTCCTCTAACTATATCCCAAGCGGTTTGAATAATCTCTTTAGTATCTACCGCAACCTCTTCAATCGGCGACGAGCAACCTGCGTAATCACGATTAATATACGCTTGGTCGTACTCACATAGATACTTCAAGAAATATTGCCCAGCCTTTTCGTTTTTGGTGTACTTTGGAATTACGAACGCATCAACCCACACGTTTGCTCCCTCAACGGGCACTCCGTAGTATAGGTCGGTACTATCTTCCATAGCGTAACCTGCGTCGCACGACCAAAATAGTCCGTACCAGCCCGACGGCGACGATGTAATCATATCGTCCTTTCCGTCGTCCGATTCGTAAGCAAAGAGATATTTCTTTTGTTCTTTAAGCGTTTTTTCCACGCGTTCCATATTCGATTTGCTCGTATCGTTGATAACCGAATTAAGTAGCAATTGATATTCCTCGCCGTAATCAGTAAAACCGTTAGACGCCTCGTAAAGAGCCTCGCCGTTAGCCACGATAGATGCAGACGCGTAAGCATCACGAATACTATTTTTCATATAGCGACGATTCTCGAACACTCCCTCTTTAAAGAGCACGTCCCACGAAAGATTTTTCCAGTCGAAAACTTGTTCGCCACTTTCAGTAACGGTCAGGTCGGAGCGGTACATAATACCAAAAGTACCCCACATATACGGTACGGAATAGCGAACTTCGTCGGTATAGTCCTCTCTACCGTTCCAGTTCTCATAGTCGTTTAAGAACCCGTAAATTCGGGGCGAAATAACCTCGCTCTCTTCCATTTCGCCGTAAACGAGGTCACGGTCAACAGGTAAAAGCAAATCGTTTCTAATCATACGGGATATGATATAGTCCGAACCGCAAACCACGTCGTAGTCGGCGTTCTTTTTGTAAATCTCGGTATACATATCCTCGTTAGTCGAGTAAGTCTTGTACTGCACGGTTACCGTTTCGCCAGTTTGCTCTAAGTACCAGTCCGAAAAACCGTCGATTACGCCCTCGTCCATATACTCGCCAACGTTGTAAACCTTAAGCACGCTTTCTCTGTTTCCACAACCGACGAGCGAAAACGGAGTAATCGTCATAATTAAAGTAAGCAAGAAAATAAGAATTTTTTTCATTATTTGTCCTCCTTCTTGCTCTTACTTTTCGCTAGGTTCATAACGATAAGCATAGCCAAAATTACCACGAAAATTAGCGACGATACGGCACGCCAAACGGCAGGAATACCTTTCTTCGTTGCGCTGTAAATTAGCGTCGATATAGTCTGCACTCCACCGTTAATAAACTTACTTATAACGTAGTCGTCGAGCGATAGCGTGAACGCAAGTCCAAATCCCGCTATCATACCGGGGATTAGTTGGGGTAAAATAACCTTAACGAGCGTTTTTAGCGGTCCTGCGCCAAGGTCAAGTCCAGCCTCGTATAAATTAGGATTAAGTTGAGTAAGACGAGGCATTACCGAAAGAAGAACGTACGGCATAGTAATTATCGTATGCGCCGTAATAAGTGCTGGATAACCGTCCATTTCAAACGGAATAATCGCAAAGAATAGCATAAACGCAGCACCGGTTACGATTTCGGCGTTTATTACCGTAATTTGGCTCATACCGTTTACGGCAGTTTTCATTTTTTTACCGAGTTGGTGTATTCCTACCGCTCCCACCGTACCTATAATCGTAGCAAGCGACGACGAAACGAGAGCAATAATAAAAGTGTTCTTAATAGCGTCTAGGATTTGTTCGTTCTCAAAAAGTTGTCCATAAAGAGCAAACGACCACTCGATATTATTCCAGTTACCTATCGCTTTGGTGGTAGGCGCAAACGAGAATATAATAAGTATGATTATCGGCAAGTAAGTAAAGGCGAGCATAAACGATATAAACGACCAGCCGAAAATCTTTTTCGCTTTTCCGTTCATAGCACACCTCCTGCGTTTTCGTTCTCCGTTTTGCCGGCTAGGTTAGCCACTAACATAGAAACGGCAATAAGAACGAGCATTATAAACGAATACGCCGCGCCGATATTCCAAGTGTAGAATTCGCCGAGGTAATCGTTAATTAGGTTACCGAAAAGATATACGTCCTTGTTTCCTAACATTTCAGTTATACCTATCGTTGAAACTGCGGGCATAAATACCATAAGTATTCCGCTTACGACGCCGGGCATAGACAAGGGGAAAATTACCCTAATAAAACTACGCACGGGGCTTGCGCCAAGGTCGTAAGACGCTTCGAGGTAACTCTTGTCCATATTAGACAGCGTGGTATAAATAGGCAGTAGCATAAACGGGAAAAAGTCGTAAACTAAACCGATTATTACCGCCACCGTTCCACGAGAGACGTGTATCATCTCGAAAAGCGTTCTAATAGCGTAAATGCGGAGAAGTGAATTTATCCACATAGGCGTTATGAAAAGAACGACTAGCACCGCTATTCTATTAAAGGGCGCGCTTGCTAGAATATAAGCAAGCGGATACGCTAATAGCAAACATATTACCGTAGCGAGCCCTGCAATTCCGATTGAACGCCAAAGTACGTTCTGCGTGTCGCTTTCCGTGAAGAAATACTTAAAGTTAGAAAGCGTAAAAGTTCCCTCGAAGTCGGTAAGAGCAAAGTAGAACATAATACCAAGCGGAACTACTACGAAGAGCACGCATAAAAAGGCGTAGGGAAAAGCAAAGTATTTGCGCTTAAACGACAGTTTCATCGCTCTCCTCCTCTTCAACTAGAACCTCTACCGAAATCTTTTCGGGGTTAACCTTAATACCTACTCTATCGCCGATATCCCACTCGTCGGTAGTATCGGTATAGAAGTCCTCGTCGGTGTCGGTATAAACTTGAACTTGATAGTAAGTTCCTTTATATAGCGTTTGCGTTACGTTTCCGCCGATTACACCGTCGTCCTCGTCGTCGGTAAGTTCAACTGCGTCGAAAGGCACTTTAACGGTAACCGCCGTTCCTTTTTCTAGTCCCGCCTCGTTGTTAAACTCGAACTCGCCGTCGCACATCCAAACGGTGTTTTCGCTCGCAATCTCGCCCTTGAATTCGTTTACGGTACGCAATTTTTTCATAATATGAATACCGCTCGGCTCAATCTTTAGACGCACCTTGTCGCCAGGACGAGCCTCCGTCGTTGACTGAACGGTAAATTCATAGCCGTTAGCAAGCACTTCCATTTCGTACCAAGTTCCCTTGAAAACCGAAGTTAGCACTTCGCCGTCGAGTTGTCCTTTCTCGGAGGGGGCTTGATAGAGTTTAATATCCTCAGGTCTTATTACTAAGTCAACGGGTTCGTTCTTTGCAAAGCCCTTGTCTTCGCAAACGAAATCTACGCCGAGGAAACGAACGAGTTTATCTTTGGGCATATTTCCCGACAAAATATTACTCTCGCCGATAAAGTCAGCAACGAACGCGTTCGCCGGCTCGTCATAAATCTTCTTGGGAACGCCTACTTGCTGAATTTGTCCGTCGTTAAATACTACCACCACGTCGGACATAGTAAGCGCCTCTTCTTGGTCGTGCGTTACGTAGATAAAGGTAATGCCAAGTTCACGGTGCATCTTCATAAGTTCAATCTGCATTTCCTTTCTCATCTTTAAGTCGAGCGCACCGAGAGGCTCGTCGAGAAGAAGAACTTTGGGCTCGCATACGAGAGCACGAGCGATTGCAACTCTTTGTTGTTGACCGCCCGAAAGCGAAGTTACGTCACGGTGTCCGTAATCTTCTAGTCCTACCATTTTTAGAGCGTGGTTAACTTTTTGTTCAATCTCCGCTTTGGTTAGTTTTCTCTTCTTTCTCTTGATATTTCCCTTTTTATCGGTATATTCCTCGCCCTCAACCTCTTTAAGTTTAAGACCGAACGCAATATTTTTAAATACGTTAAGGTGGGGGAAAAGCGCGTACTTTTGGAAAACGGTATTTACGGGACGCTTATAGGGAGGAATTTCCGTCACGTCACGGTTTTCGATTAAAATTCTTCCTTCGGTAGGAGATGCAAAGCCAGCAATAAGGCGCAAAAGCGTCGTCTTACCACAGCCCGACGGACCTAAAAGCGTAACGAACTGACCGCGTCTAATAGAAAGGTTAACGTCGTCTAATACGGTTACGTCGCCAAACTTTTTAATAACGTTTTTAACTTCAATAATCTTGTCGAATTTGTTTTCTCTAATTTCTTTCATAATTCGTTCCTCTTAATTAAAAGTTAGGTGGACAACTAAGCCAAATCACGATGGCCTCGCCCCGTCCGATATTTTCTAAATAATGCGCCTTGTCCGCGCGATAATAAAAACTTTCGCCCTCTTTAGCGTCCGATTTACTCTTTCCAACCCAAACGCGAACTCTTCCCTTTAACACGAACCCGAATTCCTCGCCGTCGTGTGGCATATCCTTTTCAGTCTTGCACTGGGGGGAAAGCGTAAGTTTTACGGGCTCCATCGCGTTCTTTTGCGAAGTGGGAACTAGCCAAGTAACGGTGCTTTCTTCGGTTACTTTTTCAAAGTAATCGCCTTTTCCGAACACCGTCTTTTCCTTTTCCTCAACCGCAAAAAAGTCGGTAAGCGTACTTCCAAGCGCTTGTAAAATATCCTTAAGCGTCGCAATCGACGGGCTAGTAAGGTCGTTTTCTAGTTGCGATATGTACCCCTTAGTTAAGTCGCACCTATGCCCGAGTTCTTCTTGAGTTAGTTTATTTTTAAGTCGTAACTCTTTGATTTTAAGTCCTATTTCCATTTCCTATACCTCGCATTATACGGATTAGTAATATAAAACCCAAAGTTTAATTTTGCTAAACCACTATTAATGTAACAATTAGCGCGGATTTTGTCAATCGTTTATAGTAAAAAATATAAAATTTTTTATTTATATGGCTTGAAAAATTACGGCGATTATGTTATACTAATTTTCGAGGGATAAATATGGACAGAACTAACCTAATTAAAACTCTAACCGTGTCGGCTATCGTTTTTATAGCCGTTCTTTTGACGGCGTTAATTATAAATATCGTTAAACTTTCCACTCTTAACTCTAAAAAAGAGGCGCTTATAGAGCGTCTTTCTACCGTTGAGAGCCAAATCAAAGAAAACGACGAGATTATCGAATACATAAGCACGGACGAATATATCGACAGATACGCGCGCGAATACCTTAATATGACGGGCGCAGACGAAGAGGCGTTTACGGGAAAATAATGAACGCCGTTATCGACATAGGAAGCAACTCGGTACGCCTTCTACTCTACGAGGGCGCTCCCGTAACTCAAAAATTACTAAACTCTACTCGACTTGCCGACGGGCTAGCCCTTACCGGCACACTCTCTAACGAGGCTATGGCTCGCACAAAGGACGCCGTTTGTCAGTTCGTTCGCCTTGCGAAAGAGAAAAATGCGGAAAATATCTATATTTTCGCAACCGAGGCTATGCGTTCGGCTAAAAACGGGCGTGATTTCGCTTTAGTTTTAGAGCAAGCGTGCGGAATAAAGATTGATATCGTCTCGGGCAAGGACGAGGCTATGCTAGGACTACTCGGCGTGCTTGACGACGATAACAACGGAAAAGAATATACGGTTATTGATATAGGTGGCGCATCCGTCGAAATTATTAAAGGTGATGAAAAGCGCATATACTACGCTAAATCCGCTCCCCTCGGTATGGTAAGAATTCAAGGTCTCGTTTCCTCAGAGCAAGAAATCGAAGACTATATCCGCTCCTCTTTGCCCGTTTACGGAATAGTTAGCGGTCACGAAGGCGTTGCTATCGGCGGTACGGCTACTGCGCTAGCATCTATGGACCTTGCTCAAACGGAGTACATAGCGCAAGAAGTACACGGTCATACGCTAACCCTTTCCGCCCTATACTCCTTACGCCGTAGAATTTTCTCGTCGGACGATATTATGCGCGACTTTCCCACGCTATCGAAAAACCGTGCTAAAGTAATCGGTCACGGCGTAATCACGCTAATTTGTATCCTCGAATACCTGGGGCTAGATAACATTACCGTCTCTGAGCGAGACAATATGGAAGGTTACTTAAAATATATAAAGTCCGTATAATATCGCTCGCTTTTTCTCATACTACGACTAGGATATCCGAAAGAAAAAAATAAAGGAGATGAGAAAAATGGCTAATACGAAAAAGACCTCGGGTGCAAGAAAGACGACTGCAAAGTCTAACTCTAAGTCCGTAAAGAACTGTAAATAAGTTAAGTTTTTATGCATAAAAAAAGAACGCTAATTGATTTTAGCGTCCTTTTTTTATTACGTTTAGTGTTTAGAGAATTTGTTCTTTAGTGCGTTTAGCATATCGTCAAGCGAGCGTTCGTTATTTTTTGGGCGGTTATCCCTACGCTCGTTGTTTTTACGATTATCGGAGCGGAAATCTCTTCTCTCCTCTCTTTTTGCAGGGCGTTCTTCTTTTTCGGGCTTTTCGCTCTTATATCCGCTAGCCTGCTTAATCGAGAGGTTAATTCTATTTTTAACGGGCTCAACGCCGATTACCTTAACCTTTACGGTTTGACCTACCGAAAGCGCCTCGCTGGGGTGCTTGATAAATCTATCCGAAATTTCGGAAACGTGAACTAGTCCGTCGTGGTGTACGCCGATATCAACGAACGCGCCGAAGTCGATTACGTTTCTTACCGTACCGGTTAGTTCCATACCCTCTTTAAGGTCGTTAATATCCATAAGGTCGGCACGGAGTTGCGGAGCGGGTAAGTCCGCTCTTATATCTCTACCCGGCTTAACGATTTCGTCTAAAATATCGGATAGCGTCATTTCGCCTATTCCAAGTTCGTTTGCAACCGCGCCTATTCCGTCAGACTTAACCTTGCTCTTAATATCGCCAAGATTACCAGCAACTACGTCGGCGTCGGTATAGCCGTATTTAGCAAGCAACTTTTCTACAACCTCGTAACTCTCGGGGTGGACGCTCGTATTATCAAGAACGCTCTCTCCACCGGGAATTCTTAAAAAGCCTGCGCATTGTTCGAACGCTTTAGGTCCGAGTTTTGACACTTCGAGAAGTTGTTTTCTCGTTACGAAGGCGTTCTTCTTTCTATATTCAACTATGTTTTTAGCAATCGAAAGGTTAAGTCCCGACACATAGGAAAGCAAACTATACGACGCCGTGTTAAGGTCAACGCCAACGCTGTTTACGCAATCTTCTACTACGCCTTCAAGCACCTCGGTAAGACGTTTTTGAGGCATATCGTGTTGATACTGACCAACGCCTATCGACTTTACGTCAATCTTAATAAGTTCGGCAAGGGGGTCCATAAGTCTGCGTGCAATCGAAACGGCACTTCTTACCGTTACGTCGTACTGGG
>JAZOMX010000021.1:0-40336 GCA_045654245.1 Pumilibacteraceae bacterium
AAAGCACCCTTATGGGTGCTCTTCGACTTTGTTCGAGTTTATTCGATTTTTTATTATTTCTCATTCGTATCGTGTTGCGTAATCGAATTAAGTTTACGGTAGCGTTTGGGGGGCTGACCATATTTTTGTTCAAAACTACGCTGAAAATACGACAGCGAATTAAATCCGCAATAAAAGGCAATATCCGTTACTGATTCTCGAGTTTGAAGTAAGAGTTTTTTAGCGTACGCAAGACGAAATTCTATTATATACTCTTTTACGTTACGCCGGATATATTCGTTAAATTTTCGTCCCAAAGTAACTGACGAAACACCGGCAAAATCAGCAATTTCTTTTATCGTGATATCTTCCTTAAAATGCGTTCTTATATAGTAAATCGCTTTTTGAATAGGTATGTATGATACGCGATTATCGGGCTTAACTTCCCCCACTCTATAAAGTTCAACGAGCACGCAAGACAGCAAAGCGGAAATGTATTTTGAGTTGAATTTTTTATCTGATTTTGCTTCGTCGTCCATCCTATCGATATAGAAAACTAATTTTTCCAAAATGGTTTCATCCGCGTTACCGATAATGCACTCCATAGGATACAACTTTTCAGCAAAAACGGTGTTCTCAATCGCTTCCGGCGTAAAGGTAATATTGATAAGTTCAATCCAACCGTTTACCGTGTAGCCGTGTATATCCGAAGGCGTCAGCAAGTAAAAAAGTCCTTGCTTAATCTCATAATCCACGCCGTTTATATGCATAAATCCCTCTCCGCCTAGCACCACTTCAAGTTCGTAAAAATCGTGCCAGTGCTTATCAATGCCACGCACGATTTTACGCCTTACGACGTTAGTATTACAGCCCAGCCACTCAGGCCATTCAGTTTTTGTGTCAAGTCTATCCATACCGTAATTATACCACCTAATATAATAAAAATCAAGACTTTATTCAATTTTTTTGGTATTTTGATAAAAAAGTGCAAGTTTACACTCTTATATTATGTTAAAATTACATTATCATAATGCAAAAACCGCTAAAATTTGCGGTAAAAAAAGGGGGATTTTATGCTTACACTCTCAGCACACGACTACACTCTATCTTTCGACGAAAAAAATGCCGTAATCAATTCGCTCGTTTACGAGGGAAAAGAATATATCGGAGACAAAATTCCCGTATTCGTTTTGGGATTACGCGACGAACAAGGCTTACTCACTAAAGTTCCTGCAAGCGAATTTACGCTCTCATCTTGTAATGCAGACGAGAGTAGTTTTTCGTGCGTTTACGACGGCGCTTTAACTACCGTTTCCGTTTCCGTAAAAGCAGGAGAAGAACTTTCGTGGAGTATTTCCGTATCCGCCGTAAAAGATAAGATTATCGAGTGGATAAATTATCCGCAAATCGCCGTGCCGGACGACTTTAAAAACAATGGTGGCAACTCTAAAATTCTTTGGGGTTTTAACGAAGGTGCGCTTATCGACGATATGGACGAGCGTGAAAAAGGTTTCCCGTATATGGAACCCGAGTATCCTAGTGAAGGTCTTATGGGTATGTTCCCTGCCGTTGTCGAAACGCAATTTATGGCGTACTACGACGAGCGTAGCGGTCTTTATATCGCATCCCACGACTACGATAACAACCTTAAAGGCATATCGTTTTTGCGTGATTGTGGTGGTGTAAGACTTGAATACCGCCATTTTACCGGCTCGGACTTTAACTCCTCTTACGAAATGCCATATCCTATGGTAGTAAAATTCTTCCACGGTGACTGGACTGACGCGTCTCAAATCTATAAAGACTGGTTTAACGCCACTCCTCACGACGAATTTATCCCGATTGAGAAAAACTCTTCGTTGCCGTCGTGGTATAAAGACGCTCCCGTAGTAATTACCTACCCCGTCCGCGGAATACACGATATGGACAAAATGACGCCCAACAAACTTTTCCCGTATATTAACGTTATGCCTCTCGTTGAAAAGTTTGAAAAAGCGTTCGATAGCAAAATTATGGTAATTTTAATGCACTGGGAAGGCACCGCGCCTTGGGCACCTCCTATCGTTTGGCCTCCGTACGGCGGTGAAACCGAACTTAAAAAACTAATCGACGCTTTACACGAGCGAGGAGACGTTTTTGGCGTTTACTGTTCTGGACTAGGTTGGACGATTAACAGCAACGTTGACGAATATAACACGCAAAAATTCTTCGACGAAAACAATCTTTGTGAAGAAATGTGTCTTTCCCCCGTTCAAGATTTGCCCTACTCTAAAATTTGTAGAGGTCAACGCTCGGGTTACGATATGTGTCCCACGAGAGATTTTACCGTTAATACGGTAAAGAACGAAGTAGAAAAAATGGCGAAAGCGGGAATAGACTATATCCAACTTATGGACCAAAACCACGGCGGAACTTCGTATTTTTGTTATTCGAGAAAGCACGCTCACCCTCCCGTTCCCGGAAAATGGCAGGTTGACGCCGTTAAAAAAATGCTCACCGAGGCAGGTAAGGTTGCTCCCGGCGTTCTTCTTGGATGCGAATCCGCAGCCGCTGAAAGTTATATTCCGCACCTACTTTTGAGCGATAACAGATTTAACCTTAACTACCATATCGGTCGCCCCGTTCCTTGCTATTCGTTCGTTTATCACGAATACTTAAATAACTTTATGGGCAATCAAGTTTGCGCATCAGGTATGCTTAACCATCGTGTTTCTCCCGAGGCTTTCTTCGAGCGTATTTCTTACTCTTTCTGCGCCGGAGACTTCCCCACGATTATAATCAACCAAGACGGTCAAATTCAATGGAGTTGGGGACAACGCGACTTTTCCACTCGCCCAGACGAGCAAAAGACTTTCGACCTCGTTCGCAACCTTAACTACTGGCGTAAAAATTACGCTAAATATCTACACTCGGGAAATATGCTAAAACCAAGAGATTACTCGTGCGCTGACCATACTATTTATAGAGGTAGAGGTAGCGCTATCCTTCTTCCCTCCGTTTATTCTACCGCGTTTAAGGCGAGCGACGGAAAAGTTGGCCAAATCTTTGCTAACTACACGGAAGAAGAACAATCCGTTACGATTAACCTTGGCAACGAAAGTTATACGCTACTCGACCAAAACGGCAATAAAGTTACCCTTTCGGGCAACGCAACCTTCTCGGTAAGTCCGCTTTCGGCAAAACTACTAGAAAAATAAGAGCCAAATACGATAGTTAAATAAAAAAATAAGAGGTAACCACTTGGTTACCTCTATTTTTTTTGACTTTATGCCAAAAGATTAGTTCTTATTGCGCTTTCTTGCTGCTTCAGCCTTCTTCTTTCTACGAACGGAAGGTTTCTCGTAATGCTCTTTACGACGCATATCACCCATAATATTGTCTTTTTGGCACTTTCTCTTAAAACGCTTGAGTGCGCTGTCGAGAGACTCGTTTTCTCCAACTCTGATTACGGACATTTTTTACACCACCTTTGTTCCTAGAACTCTTTTTAGCCTTAATATTATATTAAAGCGCATATGGTTTGTCAACCGTTTTAACCTATTTTTCAAAAATTTACGGCGATATTTTTAAGTTTATTTCTTTAGGTCTGGAAAATCGAGTTCTTGTCCGCCTAAAATATGGATATGCAAATGGTGTACGGTTTGTCCTGCGTCGTCGCCTTGATTGATAATCAATCGAAAACCGCCCTCAAGTCCTAACGCAGGCGCAATTTCGGGGAGTTTAGCCAAGCATTTTGCTAAATCGGTAGCGTCATTCTCCGTCATATCAGCCAAAAGTTTATAGTGTTTTTTTGGAATTGCTAAATAATGAAGTTTAGCCTTCGGGTCAATGTCGGCAATAACGAACATTAGGTCGTCTTCGTAATACTTCTTCGAGGGGATAATTCCGTCTCTTATTTTACAAAAAATGCAATCGTTCATATTTATTCTCCTTTTATGCCGTCCTCGTACGGTACGGTTAATTTTACTTCTTTATATTCCCCTGGATTTGCTTTTAGCGAATAAACTTTAATATAGTTTGAAGTAAATCCTACGGTAAATTCGCCTTCCTTTTCTTCAAAATACACTTCTTCAGTTTTACCAGATTGAGACAATATAAATTCTGATTTCAAAATAGATGCTACCTCACGCAGTCTCGACGCTCTGTCTAACGCAATTGCTTTGTCGACTTGAGGTAATGCTCCTGCTACCGTTCCCTTTCTAACGCTGTACGGAAAGACGTGAATTGCTGAAAATTTTACTCTTTTACAAGTATTGACAGTCTCGATAAAGTTCTCTTCAGTCTCGGTGGGAAAGCCGACGATTACGTCAGTAGTTATTCCAGCGGACGGATAGTACTTTCTTATCAAATCGGACTTTTCAATAAATTCGCTAGAAGTGTAATGGCGATTCATTTTCTTTAGAATAATATCACTTCCGCTTTGCATAGACAAGTGAAACAAGTCACACCAGTTTCCTTTTTTCATTTCGAGTAAAAGTTCGTCGGTAATAACCCTACACTCGAGCGAGCCGAACCGATACCTGACCGACTCTATCTTATTTAGAGCGGACACAAGGTCAACGAGTGTAAGCCCCAAATTCTTCCCGTAATCCGAAACGTTAATTCCCGTAATCACGATTTCCTTTGTCTTTTTAGCCATTTGTTTTACTTCGTCGATTATGCTATCAAGACTTCTAGAACGACTTCTTCCTCGCAAATAAGGAATTATACAATACGAACAAAAATTGTCACACCCGTCTTGCACTTTAATAAATCCGCGCGTGTTAGTAAGTTCACAATATAGGTCGTCTTCGTACTCAAGAGGTGGTTTTTCAACGATTTCACCCCGTATTATGCCTGACATAATACTATCAACTAACCTCATTTTTCCACTAGTTCCACTAACAGCGACAACATTTGGCTTATCTATATACTGTTTTGCGTCGTATTGTGAACTACATCCGCAAATTATCACTTTAGCGTTAGGATTCAGTTTCAACACTCTTGCAACCGCTTGACGAGACTTTTTATCAGCCTCTTGAGTTACGGAACAAGTGTTTATAACGAAACAATCGGCGTAAGTCAACTTATCCGTAGCGTCAACTCCGCGACTAACAAGTTCTTTTATAAGTGATTGTCCTTCATACTGATTAACTTTACAACCAAGTGAGAAAACGACTACTTTCATACTCGCCTACTCCACTCTCCAAGCGCGTACATAAGTACTGATAAAACAGCAACGCAAGCGGTATCCGCGCGCAAAATTCTCTCGCCTAGCGTTACGCTAGCACCTGCTATTTCTCGTATCTTTTCTGCCTCGGCGGAAGAAAAACCACCCTCACTACCTATAACGATTGCAGTTTTACCACGCTTACTCGAACTTAAAAATTCGGAAAGAGCAAGTTGTTCTTCGTGCTCGTAGGGAAAAACAACTAAGTCATATTCCGACAACAAATCTAACAAATCATTAAATTTAATCGTTTCGCAAACTTCGGGCACACAACCTCTTCCACTCTGCTTTGACGCCTCTAACGCGATTTTATTAAGACGCTCCGTTTTGATATTTTCTTTAGTCACGGATGAATAAGCGGAAATAAACGGGACGAGTTTCTTAACACCGAGTTCGGTGCATTTTTGCACGATATAATCGTTCTTATCTCCTTTTAACGCGCCAAAAAATAGCGTAACCGGAGTATCAGGCTCGGACAAATTTCTTGCCTTACCTACGATTTCAGCGCAAGTTCTGTCCTTAGTTATTTCGCTTATTTTAGCGGTATAATCCACCCCACCCGAGCAAATAACGATTTCATCACCTTTTCTCATACGCAAAGAAAAAGCGATATGTTTATGGTCGTCGCCCGTAATTATTATTTCTTTTTCGTCCTTTAATTTGTCAAAAAATAGTTTTCTCATTTAAGTTTTAGTAGCATTGCTTGCCACTCGCCCTTTTTGTTTTTCTCGATAATATCGAACTTTTTGCTATAAACCCTTTCAACCTCGTCCGCTCTAGCGTTTATAATTCCGCTAATTACGGCACTACCGCCACTTTTAAGCACAGATTCTATCGTTTCGCAAAGTCTAATAAGGACGTCTGCAGTAATGTTTGCAATTACGCAATCAACTTTTACGCCACCCGTATTGAGGTCTCCGCCGATAATTTTACATTTATCTTCGACACCGTTAAGGCGCGCATTTTCTCGACTTGCGGTAAGCGCTTGCTCGTCAATATCCGACAAAACGACCTCGTTTGCGCCAAGTTTTACGGCGGTAATTCCAAGTATTCCACTACCGCAACCCATATCGAGCACGCTCTTTTTCTCAACGCGCATTTTTTGCATAAGTTCTACACACATTGAGGTAGTTTCGTGATTTCCCGTACCAAAAGCCATACCAGGCTCGATATACACGGGGATTTCATCCGTTTCGGGCGCTTTTAACCAAGCCGGGACAATTATTACCGAACCAAGACTTATAGGCGCGTAATACTTTCTCCACTCGTTTTCCCAGTCCGCAGAAGATATTTTACTTACGGTAACTTCCATACTTCCAAGAGGAATTTCCGATTGTTCTTTTAAACTATCTAGTTCGTTATAAGCCGTTTGAACGTCGAAATCTAGCGAGAAAAAGCCACTAACGAGCGCTCTGCCCGAAGTCGATTTAAGTAGCGACTCGTCAACGTAGTCCCAGTTGAGTTTCTTTTCAATAAGTTCTCTTACGTCCGCGTCGTCGCGAATACTAACACCTTCGCTACCTAGGTCGTATAAAACCATAGCAACGAGGTCTGCGCCTTCCGACACGGTTGAAATTGTGATTTGTAAATATTCCATACCTTAATTATAGCGTTTTTTAATAAATTTTGCAAGACTTTTTATATGAAAAATCTCCGCTATTACGCGGAGATTCCATTTAGTTCATTTTCTTTTCAAAATCCTTGACTTTATCGAATTGTTCACTCTTAAAGTCTTTTTCAAGTGCTTTTAATTTCGCCTTTTGTTCTTTTGAAAGTTTTTTCGGTAAATCTACGATTACGGTAACGAACATATCGCCCGTGCCTCTTCTCGTGGTTATACCGTGTTTTTTAAGTTTAAGTACGCTTCCGCTTTGTATTCCTTCGCTTAAACTAAACTGCAATTCAGTTCCTTTTAGCGTAGGCACTTTAACCGTTTCGCCAAGCGCGGCTTGGATAAAGGTTACGGGAAGTTCCACATAAAGGTCTGCTCCCGTTCTTTTGAAGATTTTATGAGGAGCAACCTCGATAATTAGTTGCAAGTTACCCGGCATCCCGTTAGGTATTTTCTCACCCTCGCCACGAACTGTCATAACTTGACCCGTCTCAACGCCGGCAGGAATATTCACCTTAAGTTTGACGGTGCGTTTCTTAATTCCTCTGCCACCGCAATCAGGACAGGTTTCCTCAATAATCTTACCCGTTCCTTTACATTGAGCGCAAGGTCTTTCGCTTACGATTCTGCCAAACGGAGTTTCTTGTGCGTATTTTGCTCGACCACTACCGTTACAGTTAGGACAAGTCTTAAATTTAGTTCCGTCCTTTGCTCCAGTACCGTTGCAAGTCGTACAAGCCTCTCTTCTAGTTATTTCAATCTCCTTTTGAACGCCAAAGGCCGCCTCTTCAAAAGTAAGTTCTAGATTATAAGTTACGTCATCACCAACCGCTTGAGCGCGCGACGAACTACGTCCGCCACCGCCACCAAACATATCGAAGATACTGTCGAAGATGGAACCTCCGCCACCAAAACCGCCAAAGCCATCTCCGCCAAAGCCTCCGAATCCACCGCCACCGAAAGGACTAGGATTGTCGTATTCAGCCTTTTTTTGTGGGTCGGAAAGCGTTTCGTAAGCCTCGGAAACTTCTTTGAACTTATTCGCTGCCTCTTCGTCTCCGGGATGTAAGTCGGGGTGATATTGACGAGCAAGTTTACGATAAGCGGACTTTATTTCGCTTTCGCTCGCATCTTTACTTACCCCGAGTACGTCGTAAAATGATTTTGCCATTGTTTCTCCCGTTTATTTTAGGGTATTAAACCTCTTCAGCGTCAACTACGTTTTCGTCGTTAGGTGCTTCTGCGCCTTGGTTTGCACCTGCAGTCTGCTGATAAAGTTTGGTAAATACTTCACTGCTGATTTTTTGCAATTCCTCAGCCTCTTTCTTAATAGCGTCGATATCGTCACCCTTAAGAATTTCTTTTGCTTTCTTAACTTCCTCTTCGAGTTTAGCCTTATCGTCAGCGCTTACTTTATCTCCGCTCTCAGAAAGAACTTTCTCAATTTGGAATACCAAAGTATCAAGATTATTCTTGGTATCTACCATTTCTTTTCTCTTATTGTCTTCAGCGGCGAACTTCTCAGCCTCGTCGATTGCTCTTTGAATATCCTCTTCGGAAAGGTTGGAAGATGCGGTAATCGTTACGCTTTGTTCCTTACCCGTTCCTTTATCCTTTGCCGAAACGTGTACGATACCGTTTGCGTCAATATCGAAAGTAACTTCGATTTGAGGAATTCCTCTAGGTGCAGGAGCAATACCGGAAAGTTCAAAACGAGCAAGCGTTTTATTGTCCGCAGCCATAGGTCTCTCACCTTGCAATACGTGGATATCAACGGAAGGTTGATTGTCGGCAGCGGTAGAGAAAACTTGCGATTTCTTGGTAGGAATCGTGGTGTTTCTATCAATAAGTTTGGTGCATACTCCACCCAAAGTCTCAATTCCCAAGGAAAGCGGAGTTACGTCAAGAAGAAGAACGTCTTTAACCTCGCCACCAAGCACGCCGCCTTGAATTGCCGCGCCGATTGCTACGCACTCGTCGGGGTTAATTCCTTTGAACGGTTCTTTGCCCGTTACGTTTCTTACGGCGTCAACTACGCAAGGTACACGAGTAGAACCACCGACCAAGATAACTTTATCGATATCAGATGCAGAAAGTCCAGCATCAGACATAGCGCGTTTGGTTAGGTCAACGGTTTGTGCTACGAGGTCGGAAATGAGAGCCTCGAACTTAGAGCGTGAAAGTTGGCAATCAAGGTGTAAAGGACCACTTGCGCCCATCGAAATAAAGGGCAAACTAATCGTCGTATTTTGCACGCCCGAAAGTTCAATCTTAGCCTTTTCAGCAGCCTCTTTAAGTCTTTGCATAGCCATACGGTCTTTAGTAAGGTCAACGCCCTGTTCTGCCTTAAAGGTGTCTGCTAGATAGTTCATAATTCTTTGGTCGAAGTCGTCGCCACCTAAACGGTTGTTTCCGGCAGTCGCCAAAACTTCGAACACGCCGTCGCCGATTTCGAGAACTGAAATATCGAAAGTACCGCCACCAAGGTCGTAAATAAAGATTTTTTGGTTGGCGTTTTGAGCCTTGTCTAGTCCATAAGCAAGTGCAGCAGCGGTAGGCTCGTTGATAATTCTCTTAACTTCAAGACCAGCAATTCTACCTGCATCTTTCGTCGCCTGACGCTGAGCGTCCGTAAAGTAAGCGGGAACGGTAATAACCGCCTCAGTTACTTTAGAGCCAAGGTAACTCTCAGCATCAGCCTTAAGTTTAGAAAGTATCATAGCGGAAAGTTCTTGAGGCGAATATTGTTTATCGTCAATCTTAACCTTTCTATCGCTACCCATATCTCTTTTGATAGAGATTACGGTCTTATCAGGGTTTGCAACCGCCTGATGCTTTGCCACTTGTCCTACTAATCTTTCGCCGTCTTTTGCAAATCCGATTACGGAAGGCGTAGTTCTAGAGCCTTCGCTGTTGGGGATTACTACTGGTTCACCGCCTTCAAGTACGGCTACGCAAGAGTTCGTCGTTCCTAAATCAATTCCTATAATTTTTCCCATAATATTTATGCCTCCTATATTTTTCGTTATTTATTTACTATTACACGGGCAGGTCTTATAACTTTTTCGCCCATAATATAACCTTTTTGGAATACCGTTGCTACGGTATCTTTTTCCTCCTCGCTCTTTGCGGGGGTTTGCATAATCGCCTCGTGATATCTCGGGTCGAATTCCTTTCCTTCAGCCTCAATCTCGGTTATGCCGTACTGCGCTAAAATCTTGGTAATTTCTCCCTCTATCATTGATACGCCTTTTTTAACCGTTTCATCACTTATCATAGCCATCGCTTGGGCTATTACGTCGGTAAGAGGTAGAATTTTTGATAGAACTTCAACCGCTCCGTCCTCTCTTGCCTTGCGTGAATTCTCGTTAGTGCGTTTTCTGTAATTATCAAATTCCGCTTGCAAGCGTTGAGCCATATCAGTCATTTCTTGCGCCTTTGCAATCGCCTCGTTTTCACGCTGTTGCATAGTTGCAAGTTTTTCAATAAGGTCGTCAACGGTAAGTTCTTCCGTCGTTTCCGTAGTTTCAGTTTCCTCTTCTTCTACATACTTAATCTTTTCGTCTGATTTTTTCATTATTAGCCTCTTTTAATCGTCGTTTTGGTCAGGTTCAGGAAGTACCGATAGCGTTTTTCCTATATAATCTAGTACGGACACAACTTTAGAGTAGTCCATACGGATAGGTCCAATAACTCCAGCGTTTCCTATATTTACGCCGTTGATTTGGTAATTCGCCGTTACTATCGCGCACTCGGGTAAATCTTTTCCGCTCCCCGTTTCCTTTCCTATTTTAATATTTAAATTTACGTTATCGGGAGCAGAAAGCATCGGAACTAATTGCTCTTTCGCATCAAGCAATTCAAGCATTGCTTTTGCTTTTTCCACGTTTGCATATTCGGGCTGACCTAGGAGTTTGGAACTTCCTTCAAGCACGATATCTCCAACGCCACCGTTCTCTACGTATTCTTTAATAATCGTTACGATTGCGCTAAACAATTGACGATATTCGTTCTTAATTTGCTCTATAGTATCGCACGGGTCCAAAATTTGACCTATCGTTTTTCCGGAGAACGCCGAAGATATAAAGTTGCTCGCAACCATAAAGTAATCGTCGCCAAGGTCGGACGCAATCTCTACCGTCGCATCTTTAATAACGCCAAGATTAGTTACGATTACGACTAAAGCGCTATCACTCGTTAATTTTACTATCTTTATGCTCTCGATTACAGCGCCCGTTAGATTTGGAATTACCGCTACACTCGTTAAATTCGTTATTTCGGAAATAACTTTCGCCGTATTCTTTAAGATTGTATCAATCTCCGTAATCTTGTGGTCAAAATAACTGTTTATTACCTTTAGTTCACTCTTCGTAAGTTTGCGCTTGGGCATCAACTTATCAACGTATAATCTGTATGCCTCCGCAGTAGGTACTCTTCCCGCCGAAGTGTGAGGTTGGGCAAGATATCCCATTTCTTCAAGAGCGGCAAGTTCGTTTCTTATCGTTGCTGAACTTAAGTCGGGTAGATAATTTTCCTTTATCTCCGCACTAGATATCGGCTCGCAACTGACGATATAACTGTCAACTACCGCTTGTATTATCTTTTCTTTTCTATCCGATATTGCCACGACTTACTCCTCTTTTCATTTGCTAGCAATCAATTTCATAATTTACTAGCACTCGCACCACTTGATTGCTAATTCATTATACAACCTTATTATACGCTTGTCAAGTGGTTTTTAAAACTTTTTCACGAAAATTTTTGCATAATAAAAGCACCCACCGTTTAGGTAAGTGCTTTTTGTTTTAGTTGTTAAATTTCTTTTCTAGGACTTTTAGTCTTTTCCAAAGATTATACTATTGCCTTCAACTAAAAATATCTTCAAGAGTAAGACCATCGTTGTCTTCGTTTTCGTCAAAACCTGTAAGTTTCAAAAGTTCACTATATACTTTTTTCTTTTCTTTCGTTTTAACTAACTCTATTGCTATTTTAAGCGCCTGTTCGGAAGTGTACCCAGCCCCGTGCATTTGGTCAGAACAACATATAATTGTTATAATAGAAAAAGCGTCTTTACTATATTTTTTTGCTTTACAAACCAATGCAAGTTCTTCCATAAATGGTTTTGCTTTACTCATAATGCTTTAATACCTCAATATAATCGTCATTTCCTCACTTTAGAGCAAATTTAAGAAATACTTAAATTCAATTTCAAGCGAAAACTTACCAGTCCTCCCTATGACTAATTTTTATATCGTCGTAGTAGGCAAAATAGTTGCGCTTGAAATTCTCCATTTCTCGTTGTGACTTAAGTTTCTTTGCCTTTTCTTTCGCCAACTTCTCTCGCTCTTCTTTAGTTAGCAATTTGTCTTTGTTCTCTTCGTTCATATCAGTTCCGTTATAATATAATTTAGTAGGTAAAATCCTTTATCGGTAGCAATCAATCTATCGCCACTAATTTCGACTAGACCACCATTAATAAGTTTTTCTATTTCCTTTTTCTTTATTTTTAATATATTAGCGCCCGTTAGCGTTTCGTATTCACTCAAGCATAATCCATCTACGGTGCGCAAAGATAACATTACGAGTTCTTCTACTATGTCGTCACGAGTAAGGGGAAAAGATTTTTTTAGCGTATTACCTTTTAAGTAGTTACAAATATCGTCAGTATTTTCGTATCTTACGCCGTCCACCAAAGAGTGCGCTGAAACGCCAAATCCGTAATAATTCGCGCCCGTCCAGTACTTGTAGTTATGTTTTGCTATCTTGCCGTTTCTTGCAAAATTGCTAACCTCATACCTCTCGTACCCCTTCTCTTTAAGATATACGGTTGCTCGCTCGTATTCGTCAGCCTGTTCGTCCTCATTTGGTCTATACTCACTATTATAAAGTGGCGTTCCCTCTTCTACGGACAGCGAGTATAACGATATATGGTCGATTTCAAATTCGCAAAGCAGGTCAATCGCCTTTTCAATATCGCCCTCTTTCTCTAGAGGTAGTCCGATAATTAAGTCACTACTGATTTCACAAGCAGTATTTTTTTTAATTAATTCAATCGCTTGACAAAACTTTTCTACGCTGTGAATTCTACCGATTGCACGCAAAACTTCGTCGTTCGCCGACTGTAATCCAACGCTTAATCTTGTTACGCCAAGCGAGTTACACTCGGACAAAAAATCTTCGGTTACACTATCGGGATTACACTCTACCGTAAACTCTTCTAGCGCAGATAAATCAAAAACTTCTTTTATTGTTTCGTAAATTTCGGTAAGATATCCGCTTGGCATTACGGACGGCGTTCCTCCACCAAAATAGAGCGTCGAAACAGGCGTTTTGCATCCACGAGCGGTTATTTCCATTTTAAGACGATATAAATAATCGTTTTGCGTGGAAAAATCAGGCGACGAAACGAAGGCGCAATAGTCGCATTTTTTCTTACAATACGGAAAGTGAACGTACACTCCCGCTTGATTTGTCACCTTATTACTTATCAAGTTTAAGTACCGACATAAACGCCTCGCTAGGCACTTCGACAGAGCCTACTTGACGCATACGCTTTTTGCCTTCCTTTTGTTTTTCTAGCAGTTTTTTCTTTCTCGTTATATCACCGCCGTAGCACTTTGCAAGCACGTCTTTACGGAGCGCTTTTACCGTTTCTCTTGCGATAATCTTCGAGCCTACCGCTGCTTGAATAGGAATTTCAAACATTTGACGAGGAATTACTTCTTTAAGTTTTTCGGCTATTGAACGACCTCTAGCGTACGCCTTGTCACGATGAACGATAATGCTTAACGCGTCGCAAACTTCGTTGTTTAGCATTATATCAAGTTTAACTAGGTCGCTGGCTTTATAACCTTTGATTTCATAGTCTAAACTTGCGTAACCTCTCGTTCTCGACTTAAGTCCGTCAAAGAAGTCGTACACTATTTCGTTTAGCGGAATTTCATAATGAATTTTTACTCTAGTCTTATCGAGGTAAGTCATATCTATACTTACTCCCCGTTTTTCTTGGCAGAGTTCCATAATAGTACCGATATACTCGGGCGGAGTATAGATATATGCGTTTACTACGGGCTCTTCAATCCTATCAATTTCAGATAGGTTTGGTAAGTTCGACGGGTTCGTTACCGTCAAATTCTCGCCGTTAGTTTTTACGACGTTGTAATTAACGCCCGGCGCAGTCGTAATTAAGTCGAGGTTAAACTCACGCTCGAGTCTTTCCTCGATTATTTCCATATGGAGCAAGCCTAAAAATCCGCAACGGAATCCAAATCCAAGCGCAGCGGAAACTTCAGGTTCGTAATTTAGAGCGGCATCATTGAGTTTTAGTTTTTCAAGCGCGTCTTTTAAGTCGTTGTATTTAGAGCCGTCAACGGGATAAATACCGCAATAAACTACGGGTTGAACGGGTTTATAACCGGGGCAAGGCTCGCTTGCCGGGTTGTTAGCATCCGTAATAGTATCTCCGGGTGCGGTGTCCGCCACGTTCTTTATGCTAGCGCAAATGTAACCTACTTCTCCCGCTGAGAGCGTTTCATTTTCACTCATCTTGGGGTTAAAGTAGCCGACCTCAACCACGTCAAATTCTTTCTTCGTGTTCATAAGGCGCATTCTCATACCAGCCTTAACCGTACCGTCAATTATGCGAACGAGACATACTGCGCCTTTATAGTTATCGTAAAACGAGTCGAAAATAAGCGCTTTTAACGGTTTATTCTCGTCTCCCGACGGTGCAGGGAAAAGTTCTACGACTTTTTCCAAAACTTCGCCTATGCCTATTCCTTCTTTCGCACTGACCAACGGCGCTTGATGTCCGTCTATACCGATTACGTCCTCAATTTCGTTTATGACCTCGTCTGGACGAGCGGACGGAAGGTCGATTTTGTTTATTACGGGCAAGATTTCAAGGTCGTTGTCAACGGCAAGATATACGTTGGCAAGCGTTTGCGCCTCTACGCCTTGCGATGCATCAACGACGAGTAGCGCTCCCTCACACGCAGCAAGAGAACGAGATACTTCGTAAGTAAAATCGACGTGTCCCGGCGTATCGATAAGGTTTAAAATATAGTTCTCCCCGTTATGCGTATAATTCATTCTAACGGGGGCTAGTTTTATCGTTATTCCTCGCTCGCGCTCAATCTCCATTGCGTCTAAAAGTTGGTCGGAGAGTTCGCGTTTAGCAAGAGTTCCCGTCTCTTCAATAAGGCGGTCTGCTAGCGTGGATTTTCCGTGGTCAATGTGGGCTATTATACAAAAATTTCTAATGTGTGATTGTCTGCTCATAGAAATATTATACGACAACTTACGCCAAAACGCAACTGCTTTTATGCGTCCCACTTCTATTTTCCCCTCATTTTTACAAAAATGTTCACATTTACATTTTATTAATCGCAAAGAGCGCAAAAAAAACTTGCATTATTTTTATTTTTTATGCTATAATTGTTTTGTAAGATTTTAGTGAGGTTTTTATGGATTTACGGAAAACGGTATTATTCTCTCGCCCCATCGCTCACCGCGGTTTGCACGACGAAGTAGCACCCGAAAATTCTATGGCGTCTTTCGCTAAAGCGATTGAAAAAGGCTACCCTATAGAACTAGACGTTCGACCTATCGACGACGGCTCAATCGTCGTTTTCCACGACGACAAAATTACTCGTATGACTAATCGCGACGGGTACGTTTGCAACCTAACTAAATCGGATTTGGCGGAAATTAAACTTAGCGACTCTAACGAGCGCATTCCTCTTTTTGCGGAAGTTCTAGACTTCGTCGCAGGCAGAGTTCCTCTTCTTATTGAAATTAAAAACGAGGCAAAAGTTGGCGCGCTTGAACACGCTACGCTTGAACTCCTTAAAGATTATAAGGGCGAATTTGCGGTTCAATCGTTTAACCCCTACTCTCTAGAATATTTCAAGAAGTTCGCTCCGCAAATTACGAGAGGTCAATTATCCGGATTCTTCGAAGAGACAGACTTGGCAAGAATTAAAAAGTTTTTCCTAAAACGACTTCTCCTAAACAAAGTTTCTTCCCCAAACTTCATTTCGTACGAAGGTAAGAATTTACCAAACAAATTCGTCACTAAAGCAAATCTTCCCGTTCTTGCTTGGACTGCGCAATCAAACGCTGACTACGAGAATTTCAAAAAGTTTGCCGACAACGTAATATTTGAAAATTTTATTCCCGAAAACGACTAAATAAAAACAACTCTAAAAAATGCGTGTTACTCTTACTCGAGAACACGCATTTGTTTTATAATCTTACAATTTCGTGAGTTGAAAAAAGTTCTTTACTTTCTTTTTGCTCTATAAAAAAACCACAAAAATACGAGAATTTGGAATACTAAACACACGATAAAGATAAACCAAAGATTAAAGTCTAAAAAGCACAGTAAACTCAAATATACCGCAAGCCCCACTAGCCAAACTAACACCGAAACGGATATTGCTTGCACGAAAATCGGATACCAAACGCACGAAAAAACTATGGCGATAATCGACGCGCAAGGCAAAGCGTATATGAAAATCATCCAACTATTTTTCACTTCGAGCGACTTGCAAATCAAAAACGCCAAACACGCAACGAATATAGCCAAACAACACGACATAGTAGTAATTAAATTGCGCTTTAGTCGAATTTTTTCTTTCTTCGGTTGCTCATTTCCGATAAGGTTATCAAGCGTTATGCCAAAATATTGCGCCACCATAGTTAGCGTAATAATATCAGGTAATACTTCTCCTCGTTCCCACTTCGATATCGACTTATCGGAGTAATTTAATTTCTCGGCAAGTTGCGCCTGCGTTAGCCCAGCGCCTTTTCGTAAAATCGACAAATTGCGAGAAAAATTTTGTTTTATTTGCTCTTCCATACTCTAATCATAGCAAAAATTATCAACCGTGTCAAGAATTTTACGACACTCTCACGCCGTGAGAGTGTACTGAAAATCGGTTTAGAGTGCGTAGAATAATATTCTAGATGAAAATTGCTATTTTTTATTCCAAGATAGTGTACAATTATTTTGCAATAAGAAGGAGGCAATTTATGAACTTTATTATTTCAACTGAAAACACTTGTGACTTATCAAATCAATACTTAACGGATAACGAAATTTCAGTAATTAAAATGTCATATTTCGTAAGTGGTGTAGAATACGGTGCTGACACTGACAACGAAATGGATATTAAGGAATTTTACAACTGTATGCGCAACGGCGAAACGGTTAGCACTTCCCTAGTTAATAAGACGCGCGCTTACGAATATTTTAGCGAACTTCTAAAAAGCGGAAAAGATATAATCCATATCGCTTTCGCATCAGCGTGTAGCGGAAGTTATGATAATTTTCTAGAGGCGTCGAAAGAACTTAACGAAAAGAACGAAAACAAAATCTTCGTAATTGATAGTAGGTGCGAGTCCGCCGGACAAGGCTTGCTCGTTAAACTAGTCTATGAATACGCAAAAACTCACGATATTCAAGAAACGATAACTTATGCAAACGCTGTTAAACGAAGAATTCAACTATTGTTCACGGTTGACGACCTAAAATACTTGGCGCGTGGCGGTAGAATTAGCAAGACTACCGCAAAGGTGGGCACGCTCCTTAACATTAAGCCTATTCTCTCCGTTGACGAGGAAGGTAAATTAACGCAAAGAATTAAAGTAATCACAAGAAAAGCCTCGCTTAACCGTCTTGTCGAAAAAACGAAAGCGAAGTTTTCGAGCGAAAGCGACTTAATTATTATAGGTCATAGCGACTGTATTGACGACGCTCAATTCGTTAAAGACCGCCTGTCTTCACTTTCGAGCCGTATCGAAATAGAAAACATTGGTCCCGTGATAGGCGCGCATAGCGGACCTGGTACGCTTGCAATATTTTTTCTTTCGACCAACAGAGAATTCTAATAAAACAATAAAGACAAGAACCTCCGAGAAATTTTCGTTCTCCGGAGGTTCTTATATTAATTAAATTCTAAACGAGAAATTCATCACTAACCATATAATCGCACATCAAACGGATAAATGAAAGTTTGGCTTCCTTAATTTGCATAGGTGCGTTTCGCTCGCCAAGAATTTCCAAGTTAAACAACCCTTTATAATCCACTTCGTTTAACGCTACCATAACTTCTTTCCAATCAACGCCATAACGAGTGCTAAAAGGCATTTGATGAGTATCGCCAAGACCGTCATTATCTACGATATGTAATGCCTGCAAAAGGTTTCCGGCTTCTAGAATAAATTCTCGGTGAGATTGCTTGTTAGGTCTATCGTGCTTGTTACAAAGGTGCAGGTGACCCGTATCTAAACAAATAGCAAGATTTTTCCCTCCCGCATCATTTATAATGCGTTTAATTTGTCGCGCCGTAGAACAAAGCGGAATACTAAACATATTTTCAATACAAATAGTAATACCAGAGCCGTCCACGAACTCCGAAAGTTTACGAACGTAATGAGCCCATATCTCGTATCTTTCTTCGTCCGAGAGCGTTCCTCCGCCGTTAGTATGCAATATTGCTTTCCCGATTTTGGCCTCTGCGAACAACTCCAGTTCTGGTTTCAAGCGTTCTAGCGCTAAATCGTCACAAAGTCCGCCGGCAAAACTCAAATGTCCTTGCGGTATTGCGTACCCACAACTATCGGCGCATTGCAACAAAGCCTTACCCGTCATAGCGGGATTACCTTTTTTTATCAGTTGTTCAAGATGCACGATAGAAAGTTCCCCGTGCGTAAATCCCGCTCTTGACAAACGCACAATCGCTTCTTCAACAGGCAACTCATTAAAATAATCTAACCATACCGATATCGGATACTTCATATTTCCTCCATAGCCTACTATCTACTACTTGACGATTTTATCACAAAAATCACGTTTTAACGAACCACGACGAAATCCTCAGCAGGAACGGTTACGCCAGATATCGTAACGGGGTTTTGCGTGTAGTTGCAAATCATTTTTGCGCCATTAGAGTAGTCAATTTGCTTTACACCCTTCTCCACTTCGTCAATTTTTACGATAAACGCAAGTTGCAAATCCTTAATTCCTTTATACTCGTCGATTGCTTTTTTAACGTTCTTCGCGCCAGTATAAAGCAATTCGTCCGTCATAAGAGAAAAATCAACGTTACCCATCCAGTCCTTGCCGTTAGCCATAAACTTCGAGAAGAAATAGAAAGTTGGTTTTCCGCCGTAAGCGTAAAGTTCAAGACGGTCAGCCTTACTCTTTATCGGGTAATTAACTGTATGCGAACCTACGTTATAGAACACGTTTCCGTGTAAAATCATATAAGTAAACGGCACTGTTTCGTCAATGAGGTTACTATCTTGACAACCCTTTTTACCACCGTTATTGTACCCAAACGTTACGTATAGACCAAAGTCGAGTTCTTTAAGAGCGTGATAATAAGCGCCCTCGGAAGAAAATCCGCCGAAGAGTTTTTTATGTAAGCGCATAACTTCTTCGTTCTTCTTAATTCCATGGGCAGTTGACGAAGGATGTTTTTCGTCAAAGCATACGTATGGATATAAAATACTTAGTACGTCACTATAATTTAGTCCCGTAAAACCAAGACGAGTAAAATCTTCAATGACTTTTCCGCAAGCCTCGATTTGACGGTCGGGACAAATTATGTGTGCTCTTCCACCGCCCCAACTTCCGCCAAGAACGTGGTTGCCATCTCTGTCTTTTGCCACCAAATCGGCTCTATAAATATCGGCAATCTCGTAACTGTCCATACTGTTATAGTGACAGTTTAACTTATATCCGAACGAATTTGCAAGTTTAACGGTCTTTATAAGTTCGTCCTCTCCACCAAGTCTCTCGTCAACAGGGAAAGCCTGTGGCCATCTTCCGTCGTGTCCGCCGATATTCCAACCAACTAACTGAATTTCTGCTTTTTCAACGCCCTCGTCGTGTAACGCAGTTATGAGTTCACGAACTCTCTCAAAGGTACAAGCAACGAACATTGGCGGTTCGTTTTCAGGCGTTTGAGTTTCAACGGGCGAAGGCGCAGGTTTCCAACCCATTCTTATTCTGATAATTGGCGCGTCAAGAGCGTAAGAGAATGCCTCTCTTTCCATTTTTTCCGCATTAGGAACGACTTCGCCAACGGAAATCGCATAATTTCTAAATGCGTTTGCGCCGTCGTACCACTCGTTACCCTCGAAATTTAGTTCGGTAATAACGATATCTTCGTCGGCAATTTCACGGGTAAAATCATAGAGAGCCTTAAAGCGATACTCATTTCCGTCATACTCTGCTCTTACTCGCCAAGCGTAGTTATGACTAATCTTATAAACTCGTAATTTTCCTTCTTTCTTTACCGCAAAAAAAGGAATAATGGGGTGATTTTCTTCCACGAAATAGTCGGTTTCACTCACCTTGCGTTTGTCAAATTTTACCATTACGTCGCCGTAGAGGTGCGTATCCATAGGGATAATAAAATATCCGTCCTCGCCAGCGTTTGCGCTCCATTCGTCTCCACTCAAGTACGCTTCACCACAAAACGAGGCGAATTTTTCCTTTTCAAGAACGAATTTCTTTATTTCACCGTCGTTTTTTTGCGATAAAACAAATTTTTCACCATTGTTAAAAGTTAAACTGATTGCCATATAGAATCCTCCTTAGATTGTAAATATTTCTATGCGTTTATTCTTTCAAATAATCTTTGCGTATTCTTTTTTAATAAAATATGCCCCACCACCGCAACGGCGATAGCAAGCGCGAATAATACAGACCAAGTTATAATTAAAATTACCGTTGCATTTTGAACGAGAAGCAACGCAACGATAGAAAGTTCCCCGTGCGTAAATCCCGCTCTTGACAAACGCACAATCGCATCTTCAACAGGCAACTCATTAAAATAATCTAGCCATACCGATATCGGATACTTCATATTTCCTCCATAGTCTTCTATCTATTACTTGACGATTTTATCACAAAAATCACATTTTAACGAACCACGACGAAATCCTCAGCAGGAACGGTTACACCCGATACCGTAACGGGAGTTTGAGTATAGTTGAAAATTAGTTTCGTTCCGCCTTCGTAGATTACTTCGCTCACTCCGCAAGTATGCTTTTTCACCGAAACGATAAACTTGGTTTGTAGGTCGGCAATAGGCAAATATTCGTCCATAGCCGTTTTTATTGCCGTTACGCTTTCCATTATTTCTTGCTTATCGTCGAGGCGTAAATCGATATTACCCATCCAATTTTTTCCGTCCGCCTTAAACTTTGAGTAGCAGTAGAAAGTCGGCTTACCACCGTTTGCAAAAAGTTCTAGTCTTGCCTTTTTCTCTTTTATAGGATAGTTTACGGTGGTCGTGTTCGTATTATAAAGAACGCATCCGTGCAAAATCATATACGAGAAAGATACATACTCGTCAATTAGGTTGCTGTTTCGACAGCCGTCGATACCCGGGTAGGCATCACAAAAAGTCGAATACAAACCAAAATCGAGTTCTTTTAGCGAGTGATAGTAAGTTCCCTCGGACGAAAAACCACCAAAGAATTTTTTATGTAAACGCATTGTTTCTTCGTTTCTTGCAATTCCTTGCGCAGTAGAACAAGGGTGTTGTTTATCGAAACAAACGGTTGGGTAAACTACGCTCAAAACATCACTATAGTTTAGTCCCTTAAAACCTAGGCGCGAGATATCCTCAATAACGCCACCGCAAGCCTCTATTTGTCGGTCGGGACAAATAACATGCGCTCTACCGCCTCCCCAACAACCACCAAGGATATGGTTTCCGTTTCTGTCTTTCGCAACGAGGTCAGGGCGATATATGTCGGCTATTTCATAACTGTCCGTGCTATTGTAGTGGCAATTAATCTCATAACCAAGCGAACTTACGAATTCTATCGTCTTTTTTAGTTCGTCCTCGCCACCAACTCGCTCGTCAATAGGGAAAGCCTGTGGCCATCTTCCGTCGTGTCCGCCTATATTCCAACCAACTAACTGTATTTCAGCCTTTTGTAGTCCGCTCTCTTTTAGCGCAAGAGCAAACTCTCTTACCCTTTCGAAAGTGCAAGCAACGAACATTGGCGGTTCGTTTTCGAGAGTTTGGCTCTCAACGGGTGACGGAGCAGGTTTCCAACCCATTCTAATTCTAATAATCGGTGCTTCTATTGCGTACGAGAAAACGGCACGGTCAAGTTTAGATGCGTTGGGCACGATTTCCCCTATCGAGATTGCGTAATCTCTAAAGATGTTCGCTAGAACACACCAATCCGTACCATCTGCCTCAAACTCAACGATTTCGATATCTCTATCAATAATCTCGTCGTCTAGATTGTATAAAAGCGAGAACATATATTGTCCGTCTTTATACTCCGCTCTTATTTTCCAACCGTAAGTATGGTTTATCTTATACAAACGGGATTTTCCATTTTTGCAAATAACGAAAAACGGAACTAGCGGACAACACTCTTCTATAAAGTAATTAAATTGATGGTTTTGTCTTTCCTTAAAGTCGATTTTTACATCACCTACTAGATGCGTATCCATAGGCACAATAAAATATCCATCGTCGCTAACGCTTGCTTTCCAAAGATCAGAAGTCAATACTGCGCTTCCTCGCTCATTACAAAACGCATCTTTTGATAGCACGAATTTTTTAACGCCGTTTTCATTTTTTTGCGATAAAACAAATTTTCTTCCATCATTACAAGTTAAACTGATTGACATATAAAGACCTCCTTAGATTGCAAATATTTCTATGTGTTTATTCTTTCAAATAATCTTTGCGTATTCTTTTTTAATAAAATATGCCCCACCACCGCAACGGCGATAGCAAGCGCAAATAGCACCAACCAAGTTATAATCAAAATTACCGTTGCATTTTGAACGAGAAGTAACGCAACGATAGGTATTGCAATCGCAAGGACGAATACCGCCATATTTATAAACATTGGTATAATTGAATTCTTGTTATTTTTAACCGCTTCGTTATGCGTTACCCAGTCGAGTTTTGGCTTTGACAAATCCATAAGCACGCATAGACAGTTATATCCGTAATTATATATAAGCAAAAACACTAGTCCAAGCGATAAGTTTAGATAATCTTTCGTTGCAAATAGCGACGCTACCGTACCCAAAACAACGGTGAGCGACGAAATAATAACGTAGAGGGTAAGTTTTGCGTTTACTTGCGTTTTGTATGGCACGGGAATCATTTTCGCAAAGTAGAAATTCTTTCCCTCTCTCGTAATGCAAGTTGACGCACCCGAATTAGTACTTACTCCAAGCATACCCGTAAAACCTATAAGCGTAAAGGTCGTGATAAGTTCCATTCTTGACATAACCTCGGCAGTTACATACCCCTCGCCTAACCCCTCAAGCGTACTAACGCTAAAAGTCGAGCCCATAAAGACTACGATAATCGGTACTAACACTATTCCAGCCAAGCACTGAAAAGCAAATGCGTGAGTGCGGAAAAGTTCTCTCCACTCTTTAAATAGTAACGCCTTAAACGCGCTACCAGCCTGCTTGAACTTCACTTTTTCACTCGTCTTTTTCGCTCCGCTCTCAAGCACGCTTCTCGCTCCACGCTTATAAACTGCGGAAGAAATAAAAACGGCAAGAGCAAATAAAACTACCGCAGACACAACGAATATTAGCAAGTTAACGCTTACGGCTACGGAAATGGAAAAACTGCCGAACATAGTGCTGTTCGACAACACCGCTACCCTAGAAATTGCCAAAAGCGGGAATAAAGCGCTTGCTACCGAAGTAAAGTTCTTAATAAATCCAGAAACGAGTTGTTCCACCTGTTCAGGCTCAACTTCGCCCGTAAAATTCAATTTCGATATAAAGAAATAGTACGCCGAGAATACTCCGCCGAAAAGCAAAATAAGTATTATCGAAGTCATAGAACCTTTGTTCTTAAAGTAACTTACTACGTACATTAGCGGTATCGCTATTATTGCTACTAATACCATAGGTATCGCAGGGACGGTTACTACCGAAAATAGCGTTACTATATAAAATAAAGGCGAGAGCGACAGCGTTATTCCTATCGTGAGCATACACGGAATTAGAATAAGCGTGCTTACTATTATTTCAGTTATATAAACTACCGTAAGTTTCGCCATAAAGACCGTGGACGGTTTTATGGGAAGCGCTAGCATAAACTCGGTATCCTTTGAAAAATATAGGTAATTTATCATTGGAATTAAGCCGAATATTATTACCGCTATACAGCCAACGAACAAAATTAGAGTTATGAATTCGGGCAAAAGTCCTAGCATTTGCATTGACACCGAAAGCATTGCCACGCTACTGCATACAGCGTAAACTATAAAGCCAAACGCTATTAGTATGATGCCATAAGCAAGCCAAAGCCACTTCGAGCCCTTATCGTCGCCTCTTTTGAACATATACTTAAAGAGGAACTTAAAAAGCGAGAAATATTCTTTCATACTAATTCTCCGCTTGCGCAGTGCTTGCTACGGAAAGGAAAATTTCTTCTAGCGTTTCGTCTTTGGAGCGCTCTTTAATCTCTTCCATAGAACCAGCCAAAACGAGTTTGCCTTTCGCAATTATTCCTACTCTATCGCACAATTTCTCCGCTACGTCAAGAACGTGCGTCGAGAAAAACACCGTATTTCCTTGACGACAATGCTCGCGCATAAGTTCTTTTAGTTGGAAAGCCGATTGCGGGTCTAAACCCGTCATAGGCTCGTCAAGTATCCAAAGTTTGGGATTATGGATAAGCGCTCCGATAATACTAATTTTTTGTTTCATACCGTGCGAATACGATTTTATCGGCGAGTTGAAGGCGTCATTAAGATTAAAAATTTCAAGCATCTTCTCAGCACGCTGTTTTCTCGTTACAACGTCAACTCCGTATAGGTCGGCAAGAAAATCGACGTACTCTTTTCCCGTAAGTTTATCGTATATTACGTCGTTATCGCTAACGTAACCGATATTGCGTTTTGCCTCGATTGCGTTCTTAGAAATGTCCGCTCCGCAAACCTCAATTTGCCCCTCTTCAAAGTTTAGTATTCCGGTAATAGCCTTAATAGTAGTGGTTTTACCCGCTCCGTTAGGTCCTAAAAATCCAAAGATTTCACCTTCACGAAGTTCTAGCGAGAGGTCGTCAACCGCTTTTACGGTGCTTTTGTTGTAAGTTTTAGAAAAGTGAGTAATTTTAAGCATCATTTCTTCTCCGTTAGATTTTTTACATACTCTAAGAAGTCTTTTATTTTCTTTTCGTCTCCGTTTTCCGTCGGCTCGTAAAATTTCGTTCCAACCAGTTCGTCGGGCAAATATTGTTGTTTAGCATAACCGCCTAGATTGTGCGGATAAATATACGGGATTTCAGACTTGTCAAGAGATGAAAAATCGGTATTTCGTAAATGTAGTGGAACGAAAGACGCCCCAACTTTACTTACCGCCTCGCGAACGCTATCGAGCGCTTTGACAACCGCGTTAGATTTAGGCGAAGTACAAACGTTAATGATTGCGTGAGTTAGAGGCAAAAAGCCCTCTGGCGGTCCCATCTTTTCGTACGCCGTCATAGCAGATACGGCAACTATTAACGCGTTACTATTAGCAAGGCCTACGTCTTCGCTAGAGTGCGCAATTAATCGCCTAAATATTATCAATGGGTCAAGTCCCGACTCAATAAGTCTAAACGCCCAGTAAAGAGCGCCATCCGAATCTGAACCTCTAAGAGACTTACAAAACGCAGATAGCATATCGTAATAGGTGCTCTCGTCAACCGAAATAGTTTTTCTTTGGATTGAGTGGCTTGCAACCTCTTTGTCGATTATTATTTTGCCGTCTGACTGCGGTGGCGTAGTTAACACCGCTAGTTCAAGTCCGTTAAGCGCGTTACGAAGGTCGCCGGATGCTCCCCACGCAAAGTGCGCAAGAGCGTCGTCGGTTACTTCCAAAGTCAAGTTTCCATACCCGTTCTCTTTGCTCTCAAGCGCTCTTTTGAGTCCAACGATAATGTCGTCCTCACTTAAACTTTTAAGTTCGAAAATACGACACCTAGACACGATTGCGCGAGTCATTGATATATACGGATTTTCAGTAGTCGAGCCGATAAAAATTATACTTCCGTCCTCGATAGCGGATAACATACTGTCCGATTGCGCTTTGTTCCAGCGGTGACACTCGTCAAGCAAAAGATAAGTTTTCTTTCCGTATAGCCGTCTTCTTTCGCGAGCCTCGTCAATTGCCTTTTTCGCATCACTTATTCCGCTTGAAACGGCGTTAAGTTTAACAAACGCTCCTTTCGTTAGGTTGGCTATAATTGATGCAAGCGTAGTTTTTCCCGTGCCCGGAGGTCCAAAAAATATGCAACTACTCATTTTGTCTGCTTTAATTGCACGCGAAAGCAAAGACCCCTCGTATATGAGATGTCCTTGTCCTATAAAGTCTGAGAGCGCCTTGGGACGCATTCTGTCCGCAAGAGGCGCGCTAGCCTCTGTTTTTGGCATAAAATCAAATAAATCCATATTAAAATTATACCTCTTTTGTATAACCAAATCAAGTGTTTTGAGGGTGTTTTTACTTATAACTCTTTTTTAAGAGTTATTTCGTGATATTGCGTTGTCTCCGTTACCGTTATTCTAGGCTCACCGTAGCGAACCTTACCGTAGTATAACGCCCACTCGCCGTCGCCCTCGTTTTCTACGCTAATATTCGCTTTATTACCCATAACCGTTACGCTAATTTTTAAGCGTTTTATTTTCTTCGGTAAGTTGGGGGAAATAGATAGCGTTCTTTTGCTAATCTTTATTCCCAAAATATCCTCGGTAATCACTCTATACGCCCAGCCGGCAGAACCCGTGTACCAACTCCATCCACCCGTGCCGATATAATCGCCCGAGTATATATCCGCAGGCACTACGAAAGGCTCTAATCCATACCGCTCGTCCATAGACTTTACGATTGGATTTAGCATTTCAAAAATCTCGTACGCTTTTTCGCTTTCGCCTACTTCGTACAACGCCTTAATAAACCACATAGCACAATGCGTATATTGACCACCGTTTTCTCTTATGCCTTTTGGATATTTCGCTATATATCCTACGCCATCCGTTTCCTTAAACGGTGGGGAAAGCAGTTTTACTATCCCGTTTTCTCTATCAACTAGCATTTTTTCAGCCGACACGAGCGAGCGAAAAGCCCTTTTCTTATCACACGCATTAGAAAGCACCGCAAAAGATTGCGTTAATAGGTCAATTTTACACTCTTTAGATTGCGCAGAACCTAAAACAGTTCCGTCGTCGGTAACCGCTCTACGATACCACTCGCCGTCCCAGTAATTTTCTACTGCGTCGGATAGCGACACGGCAAGTTTAATTAGCCCAGTCTTTTCTTGCTCATCAACGACGAAACGAGAAAAATCTAGGCATACGGAGTAAAGTAGCATTGCAAGAAACACACTTTCTCCTTTCCCGTTAATTCCTACTTCGTCCATAGCGTCGTTCCAGTCGCCACCTTTCATTAACGGAATTCCGTTGGCTGACAGTTCAACCGACTTAATTGCGCGCAAACAATGATTTAACACGCTCTCTATTAAATTACTTTGCTCGAATTTCTTGTATAATGTCCTTTGCCCACTTGGAATATTTTCACTTTTAAGATAACTAACTTTTTCAAGCAAAAGCGTTACTTCACCAGTAAACTTGATATACTCGCTTACCGCCCAGGGTAGGAATAATCGGTCGTCAACGAACGAAGTTCGCACTCCACCACCGCCCTCGTGCCACCAGTGTAGTACGTCACCCTCGATAAATTGACGGCTTGCGCACCTTAAAATATGCTCTCTCACGGTCTTTGGCGAAACGAACAAAAGAGCCGTACAATCTTGAAGTTGGTCACGAAATCCGTATGCTCCACTCGATTGATAAAAACCCGTTCTTCCGTTAAAACGAGAACATAAAACTTGATATGGCAACCACTTATACAACAAATCTAGTTCAGGCGCGTCCGAACTAATTTGAACAGCGCTCAAATTAGAGTACCTCGTTTTTTCTTTAGCAAGCAATTCGTCAACGAACGAAAAATCACGGTTTTCCTCAGTCTGCAAACAAAACGCTATTTTTTTATTTCCAAGCGGAGGCAACGCTATCGTAACGCCGTACACAAAATCTGTTCCATCAATAAACGAAGGAGCGTTTATACAATAATTCCCGTCCGTTTTTTTAATAGAACGACAAGAAAACGAGTAAAAACTAGCGTTTTCACTACTAGTAAGATAAATTTCAAGTCCGTTTATAAGATTTTTAGCGTAAAGTGAATTCTCGTTCTTTTGCACGCTTATTAAGTTTTTCGTTCTTTCCTTATTGTCGCCCAAAACTAGTGAGCAAGCGTAAGCCACATTTATCTGCCGAGTTTGATTTTCAGCGTTTCTAATTTCAACGATATAATACTTGGCGCTCGTTCCACCTATAAAACAAGTCATTTTACTCGCTAACCCGTTATAATTACACCCGTATTCGGTATAGCCAAGTCCGTGAATCGCATAATACTTCGCTTTCTTTCTTACGGGCGAAGTCGTTATTGACCACGACTTTCCGCCCTCGCCAAGCAAAACGAACTCGCTAGGCTCGTCCAAAACGGCGTCATTTCCCCAAACGGTTATACGCTCTTGACTAGCGTTAGTCAAAAAAGTATATCCGCCTCCGCTTTCAGTCATAACCGTGCCTATTTTAGCGTTTGAAATAATATTACTCCAAGGTTTTGGCGTAACGGTATTGCTTAAATCGATATAAAAACTTCCGTCCGCTAAATATCCGTTTTCACCACACCTAAATATTCGATTAACGGCTACCGTTTCTGCATTAGAAAAAGGCGGAGTTATTATACGATAAGGTCGCTCAACTTCACGATTATCGGCAAAAATATCTATAGAGTTCTCCTTAATGAACTCGTAAAGTTCATTATTCCGTTCTCCGTTAACTTCACTTACTACGCATCCGCGAGGAAGAACTTTCCGCACTCCACTTTCGTCTATAATTTCATTTGCGGACTTTTTTAGTGGCGCAAAATATCCGCTCTGTTCGGAAAAGGCAACGAAAATATGGAACTTTATTCCACATTTATAAAGTGCTTTGAGGTCGTTTACTATTGAAATCAACCTAGATTTTGCACGCTCGTTGCTTAAAGACAAAACGACTATTGGATATTGCAAGTCGAAATTGACTCCACTTAAAATCTCTTTAACGGTAGAGTGCGAAGATAATATCCTCCCAGCGTAATCAAATGAAATCATATTTCCTAAAGCGCCTTGCTCATCAGAGCGAATATAATACCTAGACGAGTGAACCAGTTCAAGTATCTCGCTAGCCTTATTTTCATTTTCGGTTGCGAGCAAAACGAACGAGAGCGTTTTCTCTTCCCCACTAGAAATAGTAATCTTTATACTAGCGGAAACGACGGGGTCTAGGGTTTCCCCGTTTGAAACGCCGTCACGCCTACCGTAAAACTTTGCACGATTGCTTTCGTAAACCACTTTTTCAGCGCCGAGAACGGTAAAAGCACAGGCACAATTACCTCTTCTTTGCGTTATAATTCCATCACTTAAAACCTTACTACTAACGAACATATTGCTATATTCTCTATGCGCTAAATCTCCGTCGTGCTCGCCTAGAACTACGTCAGCAACGGCGGATACGGTTAAAGTTACGCTATCTTTACTTTCGTTCAAAATTTTCAGTTCTCTTTTCTCTCCGCTTAAACGCAAAAGGGGTGCAACTTGTAATGAAAAAACGAGAGCGTTTTCTTTTTTTTGATACAAAACTCCAGTTTGCGCAAAAATAGCAGTAGCGTTATTCATCACGCTTTCTCCGTTTACTAAAACGAAAAAGCCACCCTCTTCACGCTTTCTAACTACAACTAAGTCGTTATAAAGTGAATATCCATTACCCCACTCATTAATCGTAAAACGATACTTTTTCCGTCCATACAATCCTACCGTTGGATATAAGTTTTCACTCCTTATTTCCCTTACTTCCGTCTCAATTTTTTTGGGAAAGAAGAAAATCGGTTTTCTCTTTCCTTTTAATTTCCCACAATCGGCAAGAAGTATTTGTGATATCGCAAATTCTGGCAACGATAAAAGCGTTCTATTTATTGCATTATTACGAAGATAATTGCAAATTCCGGCAATCAACATACCTTGGTGGTGCGCCATATAACTAAATATCGGTTCATCATCATAACTTTCATAAAAACCGAACTTTCCGACTAACCCATTATCGGCTAGCGCATATAAATTTTCTACCGCACTTTCGTCAAAAGGCAAAGAAAGAGCAACAGAATAGGGAGAAATCACTTTCCCTTCCCCTTCGTCCGATAATGCGACTTCTCGCACACCGAACGCCTTATATTTATAGTCTCCGTTTTCGTTAATTTCATTGTATCCGCTTTCAGATATTCCCCAAAAAGCAAGTCCGTTTTTCTGAGCGTATTTTTTATGCGCTCCTATCATACCGTAGCACGAGCGAAAATAAATACTATCAGTTGGATACGCGAAAAACACGGGTGTAAATAACTGTTCAAACAGTCCGCCCGTCCACGACGCTATAGTAGATTTTCCGTATTTAAGTGTTCTGCGAGAAAGGTTTTCTATCGCTAACGGCGAAATTTCGCCTCGGCAAGTTGCCATAAGATATAAAATACTCGCCTCGCTAGCCCGCAAATCGTAATGAGCGTCAAAACGATTTTCCACTTCGTTATAACCTATTCTCATTAAGTTGCGCTCTTCGTCGTAGAAAGCGGACAGTTTACACTCCGAAATAATTTCCCTTATCTTTACGCAGTCGTCTTTACTCGCAAAAGTAAACGCAAGATATAGCGAGGCAATTAAGTTTGCGCTATCGACGCTCGACGCGTATCTTGGATAAAGCACTTCAAGTGTTTTAAGGTTGTACCAATTATACAAATTACCATTCCATTTTTCTAATTTTTGCACGGTATTTACAATATTTGAAACAAATTTTTGAGCCTCGTCTAGCGTAATTATTCCTAATTCTTTTGCCGAAAAGGCAGAAACAATCGCCATACCGATATTCGTTGGCGAGGTCCGATACGCATACCCTATACCGTCTCGCTCACAATAATTGTCAGGGGGAAGAAAGTTCGTATCTTCCTTACACGAAACGCAAAAGTATTCCCAAGTTTTAGTTGCGATAAGCGTTAGAAAATTTCTCGTCTCTACACTTACCTCTTTTTCCATCGTTTCTTTTGAAAGTAAATTCTCAAGCGGAATAGCAAGCACGAAGATTAAGCATAAACCATAAACAAAAAAAGAATTAAATAAAAAAAGGTTTAGCGTAAATAAAGAAAACACCGTGATTGAACAAGGAATAGGCGTGATTTCGCCACCTCGAAAATGAGCAAAAACTTGCCAAACAAGCAAATTTTTTCTTCTTATTAATCTTACTATGGTAAGCGTTATACTATAAAAATTATATACCGCATAAACTGGTAAAAATGCAAATAATACTACTTGTCTAAATATATTTCTAGGCGATAAAACAATTTCAATAATATATGGTATTGTCGCAAAAATCAATATACGGTTATCGTTTTTTATTACCGACATAAATATTAAAACAAATGAAACTATGGGAACAATCCCTAGAATTGAATTGTAAAGTATATGCCATTTATTTATTGGAGCAATCGGATTATCAACTTCTTTTTTCTCCTTATTTTTCACTTTTTTTCTTATAAAAGGGAGTAATTGAAAGTCGCCACGAAGCCAACGCAACGACCGTGCCGTATGCGAAGAAAAAGTGCTTGGATATTCGTCGTAAGCCACTTCATCACTGTTTACGCAACCACAATACGCCCCCTCGATAAAATCGTGGCTTAATATCCTTTCGTCGCCAAAAGCGTTAGCGGTTTTTTCATAAAATTCCTTTACGCGAACTATTCCCTTTCCCGTAAAATTGCCCTCTCCAAAAGCGTCGAATACAAAATCGCAGTAATGCTGATTATAAGCGTCACTCCCCTTAACTCCGCTAAAAAGTCTAGAGAACAGCGTTTTTTCGCTAGAAAGTGGTAAGGTTTTCATATTAAGTGATGCAACTACCGTATTTTCGTTATAGGGGTGTTCCATCAAACAAAGTAACTGTTTTGCATTGAAAAGCAAAGTGTCACTATCTAATATAATCGCATATTCGTAGGTCGGTAATTTTCCGATTATTTTTCTAAAAGGCGTACTTTCCCCTTCTATCGCTAGGGAAAAACAATCTAATATTGCGCCTCGTTTTTTCTCATAGCCCTCGTACTTACCCCTAGAATTTTTCGTTCTTTTTCTAACGAGCAGGCAAAACCTATCTGAAAGAAAAGAAAATTCACGCTCGAACGCGTTTAATAAACTTTCGTCAAAAAGGGTTTCTTCGCTGTCTGCAGAACAAAAATCAACCAGCAAAGTATAACAAAATCTTTCGTCAGGATTTGCTAGTGCAACTGCTTTTAGTTTATTTACAGCATCAATTACCTCGTTTTCGCTAGCAACTAACCTTGCGCAAACGATATTTACTCTTTTCCCTTTATCGATATACTTTTCGTCTTTTTTTGGCAAAATTCTAGGCTTAACAGCGCTAGAAAAAAGCAAGCAAAATACTCTTTGCGTAACAATCACAGCAATTGGGAAAACGAATAATGCGCTTACGATACTATTTATCCAAAAATAAACGCCCACACAAAGCGCAAGAGCAATAAAGAGTTGACAAAAAACGAATAATCTTTGGGATAATTTCCCTTTTGGGCGTGGAAAAAGCACGCAAGCCAAGTCAATTTTGTCCGCTTGCGCTTTTTGCACTAGGTTTCTCGCCGTGGCAAATTCGCTTTTTCCTTTTTTCTTCGCCTCCGTGCTTATCCGTTCTAGATATAGTCGTTTCGTTCCATTATCGCTTTGGCGGTACGACGAACTTTCTTTACTTAAATAAGCAGAAATCGGGCACAACGACAAAACGAATTCGTCGTTTACAAATAGGTCGATTTCTCGTTTGAATTTCAAAACTGAATTTAGTGACGAAGAAAGTTCAGTAAGGTTTAAGTGATAGTTTTCTTGTATCGTTTCTATATCAAGCCCGTTGTCGTAACATAAATTACGGAGTTGTTTTCTCGTTTTTTCGGAAAAATTATCGTATAGCGTTGTTATATAAGCCGGCGAATTTATTAAGTTTAGGTTTATTCTATCCCGTTTAGCATCTAACCGCGCGGTTTTTCTATTCTCTTCAATATTTACTATCCTACTTGCGAGCGAGGATAATAAACAAACGAGCGCAATCACGATAGACGGCACGAACGCGTTTGCCTCGTTAAACTTTATCGGTCTATACGAATTAAATTCACTTGCTACTTCTAAAATCGTGTCTTTCGAGATTTCACCGCTCGTTTTTTCCACTATAAGTGAGCAAAGTTTAAATACGATAGGTTCTCCGTCTAACGAAGGAAGATTTCTAATTTTTTTACTCGCCTCATCACTTTCACAAACCAGTTCGTATATTTTGTAGAAATTGTCCAAAAAATTTTCGTGTAGTGGTAACAATCTCTCCTTGTTTTTTCTAGACGACAGCATTGAATATGCAAATAGAATTTTCTTTTTACATCTCCGTAATGATATTCCATTTCCGTTGTCCGAATTTGCTTGCGCGCAATATTTTGCAAGGTTCCGAACTTCATCTAAAAATTCTTCTCTTTTTATAGGTTTTCTTATCCGTAACGCACTCGCCTCGGCGGTAGGCGTTAAGGCGAATAAGAAAGTAATAACGACAAAGCACGAAAGCGTAATAATAGCGTAAATAAAAAACATAATTACTCCTTTTTTTGAAGTAATTATGTTCCTTTTTTACTCTTTATAAACTTCGGTTATAGAGTTTTAAGCACTTCTTGTACTTTCTTCATTTCGACTTTTCCAGCGTATTCGGTCTTAAATTTCTTCATTACCGCTCCGATTGATTTGTCGGGGAGAGTAAGTATGATTTCTTTAATCTCGTCATCACTCATCATAGCGGGAATATACGCCTTTACGATTGCGATTTGTCTATCCATACTCGCAACGCTTTCTTCTCTTCCAAGTTTAACGTAGCCCTCACGCTCGTCGGACAATTCTTTTTCAGCCTTTTGCAAAACCGCTATTACGTCAGCATCAGTAAGGTCCTCGCCCTTTGCTCTTTTTTCCACTCTTACAAGCATAGCCTTTGCTATAACTACGCCCAAAGTATCAGATTTTTCTTTGTTACGCTCTTTCATTGCGGTTACCTTATCCGCTTTTAGTGTATCAAATAACATATTCTATCTCCTTTTAGAGTTGTTTTTTAATAAGCAAGATAATCTGTAAGCCGAATTCTGTCTAGAACGGTTATCTGTCTAGCCGTATCGTTGCCGATACGGTCAAGCGACATTGAAGAGACGGCGGACCACCGATTTCTCTTTCGTCTTGCACCTGATGGGGTTTACATTGCCACCCTCGTTGCCGAGCGTGCGGTGGGCTCTTACTCCACCTTTCCATCCTTGCCTGCTTGCGCATAGGCGGTTTATTTCTGTTGCACTTTCCTTAAAGTCGCCTTCACCGGTAGTTAGCCGGCATCACGTCCTGTGGTGTTCGGACTTTCCTCGTGTTTCCACGCAACCGTTCGACTATCTTGCTTGGTTATTATACCACTCTTTTTTTATAAGCGCAACTATTTTTTAGTTAACTTAATTCTTTTGAGATTTTTTCGACTGCTTTTTTCTCTATTCGTGACACGTACGAGCGAGAAATTCCAAGTTCAGCAGATACTTCTAGTTGAGTTTTCGGTTCTTGTCCCGACAGTCCGTAACGCATATTCATTATCGTTCTTTCTCGTTCCGACAAAACGGCGTCCATTGCCTTAATTACCCTTTCCATAACGACGTCGCGCTCTACCTTCTCTAGCATATTATCGTCTTTAGCGGGCAAGATATCCATTAGCGTAATTTCATTTCCGTCCTTATCTACGCCAACTGCGTCGGAAAGGGAAACGACTGCTCGGTGCTTTTTGTTTGCTCGTATATACATCAGTATCTCGTTATCTATACATCTTGCGACGTAGGTTGCAAGCGACGAGCCTTTACCTAACTTAAAACTATCTACGCCCTTAATAAGCCCGATACTACCTACTGATATTAGGTCGTCAGCCTCGCCCGCTCCCGAATATTTTTTTACAATATGCGCAACTAGGCGTAAGTTATGCCTAATAAGTCGTTCTCTTGCGTCCGCATCTCCAGACTGCATTTTAAGTACGAACTCCGTTTCTTCTTCCTGCGACAAAGGTTGCGGAAAAGAACTCTCGTTACTAACGAACGAAGTATAACAAAATATCTTACTTAAAAATCCAAGAAATGTTTCTACAATCATATACGCCTCCACCGTTTTTTTCACGGCTCTATTAATATATGATTGTAGTTTTTTGTCGTTGCCTGTCCTATCGCAATATGGTCAAGCACTAAAAAAATTAAAAGACAAGGCGTACTTGTCCTTGTCTTTTAATTTTTATTATTTCATTATTTTTTTCATTATCTGCTCTTTCATTAAATTATATTCCTCAAGCGATAAGATGCCGTTATCCATCATTTCTTTGTATTTCGCTAAATGTTCTAATAATTCAAGATTGAAATTACTCTCCTTTTTGTTTTCCTGTGCATTAAGGTCAGTATTCTGTTTTTCCGTTTTCAACGCCTTAAGGTAAGGATTATGTTCCTCAATTTGCAATTGATTAAGTGTGGATTGCTTTTTAACAACTTCCTTACTCGGTAAAAAATCATCATTTACAATTTCCACTATTATATACAACAAACCCACAAGTAACGATAATACAAACGCCCAAGGTGCATAAGTCTTTATTTCCACATTTTCACTTTCAGTTCCAGCAAGTATGTTCATTGCCACTATTCCGTGAATAAAATATAAAATCGACGAATATATCAAGCACGCAACCGCAAAATTTAACTGTTTTTTTGATACTTCTACGTTCTTTTCAAGCAATGCCCTTATTGCTTGCACAAACGAAATAGCGTACCCAACACCCCATGCCGTCATCAGAGATGACCCTAGAGAGCCACCCAAATGCAAGGTTTTATATCCGCCAACAGATTCCGAAGTTGAAGTACTAAAAGTCGTGACTTCAGTTTTCAGCATTGTAAACAATGGCGATAGTACAGCCAAAAGCGCAACTAATATACAAAAAATAATTTGTCTACACTTGACGTCCCTCTTGTAATTATAACTATAATATTTCATATTTATCCTCCAAAAACAAATAAGATTTTGCATAATCCTATTATACTACGCTTAGGATGATAAGTCAACCAAAAGTATGATATATCATCCTATTTTTTTGCGTTTTATAGTATAAACTATTGCTAGGTGATAAAATATGAAAACACTAAATGATTTTGTCGTAGAAAGAATATTAAAGTATATGGGCGAAAGAGAGTTGACGCAGTATAAATTGGCTCAACTGTGCGGTATTCCCTTTCCAACTATTAAAAGCATATTGCAAAGGCGAACTAAAGGGATTACGCTAAAAACTATAATTTTATTAGCAAAAGGTTTGAACGTATCAGTAAGCGAGTTTCTTGACGAGGATGAATTATTGAGTAGCGATATAGATTTGGATAATTAAAAAGTAGGCAATGATTTGCCTACTTTTTTATATTATTGCGATAAAATGTTCTATTAGAATTTTTAATCCGAGGGCGACGAGGATTACGCCACCGAAAATTTCCGCTTTCGTTCTAAACTTATTGCCTAGTTTTACGCCCAAGAACGAGCCAAAAAAGGAAAATATAAAGGTTATTGCTCCGATTAACGAAACGGCAATCACTACGTTTGCTTTCATAGTCGCAAAACTTACGCCTGCTGCGAGAGCATCTATACTGGTCGCTATTGCGAAAGTTAGCATTACGCCAAAAGCAAGAGAACCGTTCTTTTGTTCATCTTCGTTATCGTCTTTTTCGCCATCACATTTACACTCACCGATAGCGCCTACAATCATTTTTACGCCCAAAAACATAAGTAATGCAAACGCTATATACGCCGAAAACCTATCAACGTAATCGGCAACAAGCGAGCCGAGTAGCCAACCGAGAAAAGGCATTAGCGCTTGGAAAAATCCAAACCAAATTCCGCAAACTAATCCCGTTTTTAGAGGCGAGTGCTTAGACGAAATGCCCTTACATATCGCTACGGCAAAAGCGTCCATAGCGAGTGCAATCGCTAATAAAATGAGTTCGATTATACCCATTTACTTTTCCTCCTCGCTTGCTTTTCTTCGCAAAATGTCACCTTTTTGCAAAGGAACAGATGTATGCAAAAAGATTTTTTGACGAACGAGTAAAGCGTCATCAATGCTCTCGCCCTTTTCGTTTTCCATTTTTTCGACCTTAATAAGCGAATTGTGGTACTCGTTTGGTGAAAGAACCTCTAGTTCGTCGCCAACCTTAAAGCGATTTCGCATTTCTACGATTGCTCCGCCCTCTTTGCTCTCTAGCACGATTGCGATAAAGTCGTAGGTTTGACGAGGCTTGCTAGTTTCGTAACACTCGTTCTCTTTCGTATCGCCCAAATAAAATCCCGTGCAATACTTTCTATGGCTAGGCTTTGTTAGGTCGTGCGCTATGCTCTCGGGAACTATATACGGCTTTCCGTTTTTAAGATAGTGGTCGAGCGCTTTACGGTAGCAGTTCACAACCGACGCTACGTAATAACTCGTTTTTACTCTGCCCTCTATCTTAAAACTCGTTACGCCTGCATCTATCATTTTGTCTATATGCGCAAGCATATTCATATCTTTACTGTTTAGTATGTAAGTTCCACGCTCGTCCTCTTGAATAGGCAGATATTCGCCCATTCTTTGGCGTTCGGTCATATAATATTCCCAACGACAACTTTGGGCGCATTCGCCGTGGTTTCCAGACCGTCCCGTTAAAAAGTTGGAAAGCAAGCACCTACCCGAATATGAAATACACATAGCGCCGTGAACGAACGCCTCAATTTCAATGTCAGAAGGTATATAGTCTCTTATTTTCTTTATCTCGTCAAGCGATATTTCTCTCGCTACGACTAATCGCTTAAACCCAAAATCGACGTACTCTTTTGCAGAATATTTATTCGTTAAGTTCGCTTGTGTGCTTAAATGTAACGGTACGGACGGAGCAAATTTTTTAACGAGCGAGGCAATACCTAAGTCGCTTACGATTGCGCCGTCAGGCTTAATATCCTCAAGTAACGTTAAAAATTCTTCCATTTCATCAAAGTCTCGCTCGTGAGCAAAAACGTTTACCGTAACATATACTTTTTTTCCTCGCGCGTGACAATACTCTACCGCTTTGCGCAATTCTTCCTCATCAAAATTATCGGCAAATGCGCGCAATCCGTATTTTTTATACGCTAGATACACGGCGTCCGCACCAAAATGTAGCGCCGTTTCTAATCTTTCAAAATTACCCGCAGGGGCTAATAGTTCAATCATACTAATTCTCCAACTATTTTCTTACGCTTAAACTCATACCGTCACCAACGGGCAAAATACTCGTCGTAAAATCCTCGTCGTGACAAATTGCCGTTAAGAATTTATCAAGTCCATTGATTATCGTTGCTTTTTTTCTAACGAATTCTTCTTCGCCCGTAACCATACCGTTAAACAAAACGTTATCGCAAAGTAAAATTCCTCCGCTTGCAAGCATTCGTTTTACGTGTGGTAGATATTCGACATATCTCGTTTTGGGACCATCCATAAAAATAAAATCAAACGAGCCGTCCATAATAGGCAAAATCTCACTAGCGTCGCCTAAAAAACAAGTTACTCGCTCGGATAGTCCTGCTCGAGCAAAATATTCTTTTGCTTTGTCGAGAACTTCTTCCTTTATCTCTATCGTATAAAGTTTTTCCGCGCCGTTACGAAGGATAATTTGCGAACTATACCCTATTGCCGTTCCTATTTCCAGCACCTTTTTCGGGCGAGAAAGCGATATCATTTGCGCCAAAAACACGGCGGACTCAGGCAAAAGTACTGGAATAAATTTCTCGTCAGCGTAAGCCATCATTTCTTTTAGTAATTCGTCCGTTTCGGGGCGTAATATTTGTCTTATGTATTCGGAGTTTGCTCCGGGTGTCTTAAATGGCATATCAGTCTTCCATAATTATGGGAATTATCATAGGATTTCTTCCCGTCCGTTTGAAAAATAGGTTCTTGAGACTCTTTCTCAATGCGTTCTTAACGGGCGTCCAATCGTCTATGCCCTTAAGGTCGACGCTAGAAAGCGTATTTAAGGCAACTTCTTTCGCCTCCGAAATTATCGTTTCCGCCTCGTCTTTCGTGTAAACAAAACCACGCGACGAAATATCTATTCCATACACCGAGCCTGAAAGCGGATTAACGCCCACTACCGCTACTATTACGCCCTCTTCTGCGAGGTGTTTTCTATCACGAAGAACAGTACTTCCAACGTCACCAACGCCAAGTCCATCAACGAGCAAGCACCCGGACGGCACGTTGTCGCCGATACGAATAGTGTTTTGAGTTACCTCAACGGTGTTGCCTAATTCCGTAATTACGATATTCATAGGTAAAGTTCCCAGTCTCATCGCTAATTCGGCGTGCTTTTGCAAGTGTCTTCTTTCGCCGTGAACGGGGATAAAGAACTTGGGCTTAATTAACGAGTGGATTAGTTTAATCTCATCTTGACAAGCGTGTCCCGATGCGTGAACTTCGGCAAGGCTTTCGTAAATTACTTTCGTGCCGTGTCGATAAAGATTGTTAATTACGTTGTAAACCATCCTTTCATTTCCAGGAATAGGTGACGCCGAAATAATAACGGTGTCGTTATAGCCTAGCGTTACTTTGTTAAACTCGTCAGAGGCAATTCTAGATAACGCGCTCATAGGCTCGCCCTGACTTCCCGTCGTTATGATACAAAGATTTTTATCTTCCTCTTTGTCAATTTGTTCAATCTCGATTAGGTTATTTTTGTCAATTTTAAGTTCGCCAAGCGTCGTAGCAACTTCAACTATGTTGAGCATACTTCTTCCGCAGAAAGCAACCTTTCTTTTATACTTTTTCGCAACGTCGATAATTTGTTGAAGTCTATGAATATTGCTTGCAAAAGTTGCGATAAAAATTCTTCTATCCGAGTTTTCTGCAAAAATATGATTTAGCGATTCGCCAACTTTGGACTCGCTCATAGACGAACCCGGTCGCTCTATATTCGTACTTTCTGCAAGTAACAATAGTACGCCCTTACTTCCGATTTCGGATATGCGCTTAAGGTCGATTAAGTTGCCGTCAACGGGCGTATAATCAACCTTAAAATCGCCAGTATGGAATACTACGCCTACTGGTGTGGTGATAGATAGTGCGCAACTACCTGCAATCGAGTGGCTAACTTTAACGAATTCAACCTTAAAATTCTTTCCAAACTCAACAGTACCTTTAGTTTTGATTACGTTTAAGTTGCCCTCTACTTTTTGCTCGCGAAGTTTAGCGTCAACTAACGCTAGCGTTAGTTTAGTACCGTAAACGGGTACGGGCAACTCTTTCAATACGTACGG
>JAZOMX010000022.1:0-6489 GCA_045654245.1 Pumilibacteraceae bacterium
CTGAGTGGAACAAGAAGGCTGAGGACCTTGCAGCTCGCTTCGTTAAGAACTTCGTTAAGTACACCGGAAACGACGCAGGTAAGGCTCTAGTTAAGGCTGGTCCTCAAGTAAAGTAATTTCGGTTTAACTGAATAAAATTAGAAGTGGATTTCACTATGAAGTTCACTTCTTTTTTTGTTTTGCCGTTGACATAGAATAAATGGTGTGATATAATTAAAAAAGCACTAAAACTTTACTTATATAAAATGGAGGAATATTATGAGACTTGGAAGAATTAACAATAACTATACTAAAGAAGGCTTTGATTTAACTAAAGCGCAAGGTATGGATTTTGCTGAAATTTGTTGTAACTACGCTAGTGACGCTGAAAAATTGATTAATGCTAAAGATGATGTAAAAGCGCAAATAGAGCGTACGGGGATAGCGATTTCGTGTGTTGGTAGATGGAATCACGATTTGCAAGAAAACGGTGCAATTAACGAGGAAAAACTCGCTCAATATATCGAACTTATGGAAACCGCCGTATATCTTGGTGCAAAAACCTTCGTTTGTGGATGCAATTATGACGATAGCGTAAGTTTGTTTACAAACTACAAAAACGCAATTTATATGTTCAAAACTCTAGTTGAGAAAGCAAACGGACGAATTAAGGTTGCTATCCAAAACTGCAACTGGAATAATTTTATCGTTTCGCCGAGCCAGTGGGAAATAGTTTTAGGCGAAGTTCCGGGGCTATATATTAAGTACGACGCGTCGCACGCTTATAATCGCAACGAGCCGTATCTCGACCAACTTTCCGACTGGGGAAAGAGGGTTGCGCACGTTCATATTAAAGGAACGGTGCACGCTGGTAAAAATCACGTTGACGACCCGCCTGCAGGTATGGACGATATCAACTGGCCGTCCCTTTTTGCGATTTTATATTCGATAGGCTACGACGGAGATTTGAGTATCGAACCTCACTCTAGAGTATGGAATGGCGAACTTGGTAACGCAGGCGTATTGTTTACTAGAGATTTTATCCGTAAATTTATGCTTTAAAAATGGGAAAAGTTTTTAATATTCAGCGTTTTTCCGTTGACGACGGACCAGGCGTAAGGACGACCGTATTCTTAAAAGGCTGTCCTCTAAACTGTGTATGGTGCCATAACCCCGAGTCGAAGAGAGTAGAATCACAGTTGTTTTTTGATGCGCCAAAATGCGTTAATTGTGGTAAATGCGCAATCGTTTGTAGTCAAGGTTGCCACGATTTTTCTAGTGGCGAACATATTTTTAATAGGGAGAAATGCGTTTTATGTGGTAAGTGCATTTCTGTCTGTCCGTTAGGTTTGTTTGAAATTGTTGGGCAAGAAATGACTTCGGACGAGGTAATAGCCGAAGTGCTTAAAGATAAGGTCTTTTACGACAATTCTAACGGAGGAATTACTCTTTCGGGTGGCGAGCCAACCATGCAATTCCATTTTGCGCTTGAAATCCTTGAAAAAGCGAAAGCAAACGGAATTCATACTGCGCTTGAAACTTGTGGATATTGTGAAAAAGAACGGCTAATTAAACTTGCGCAAAAAGTTGACTTATTTTTGTACGACTACAAAGAAACCAATCCGCAAAAGCACGAAGAGTTTACGGGAAAGAACAATAAAAAGATATTATCTAACCTCGAAACGCTATCTACGATAGGGAGCAAAGTCATTTTGCGCTGTCCTATAATTCCAGGGCTAAACGATAGAGATGAGCATTTCAAAGGAATTTGCGCCGTTGCTAACGAGTACGATTGTATAACTGAAATAAATATACTGCCTTATCACCCGTTGGGCATTGACAAGGAAAGGAAACTAGGTAAGAGTGAAACTTTACAAGTCGTTACGCCAATGAAAAAAGAAGTTTTAAGGTGGGTAAAGCAGATTAAAAAAAGCACTAAAAAGCCTGTTAAAGACCTTTAATAATATATGGAGAAAAAGTTATGTATAAAATTTTTGTCGTATTTAAGTGTAAAGATAAGATGAGGGAGGCGTTTGTAAAACGTGTTAAAGAAGAGGGAATAGTCGATTTAGTGCGTGCCGAGGACGGTTGTGGTAGATACGACTACTATTATTCGGAAAAAGACGAGAACGAACTTTTGCTAATTGAAGAGTGGGAGAGCAAGCGTCATCAAGAAATTCATATCGAACAACCGCATATGGCAAGACTTCGCGAATTTAAGAATGACTATATTTTAACAACTACGCTTGGCGAATTTGAGATTAAATAGGTGGAAAAATGATAACTGTAAAATTACCTTATATAAAGATTGATACTCCGGCAACCACGCTACTTTTTAAGGTTGACACTTGCGTAAAGAAAGAAGAAAATACCCATTACGCTATGATTCCGTATAAGTATGTAGCAACTATGCACTACGGTAAGAAACTTTCGGGATTTGACAATTTCGAGGCGTTTAACCGCGCTCCTTTCGTGATAGACCGTGTTGGTGGCGCGATGGACGACTATCTTAAAGTGCGTATGCCGTACTCGTCGGTGGGGATGGGTATGAACAAAGAGGTTGCCCTAATTGTCGATAACGCCGACGGAACTAACGTTAACCGCTTTGAATTCGTAAGCGCAACCGTTGTTAAAGGAGGCGTTGAGTTTGACGATATGCCGTACGCGAGAAAGGGCGACGAAACGCTAGTCTTAACGCTCAAAGACGAGGTAACGGCGCTAACTTTACAGCAGTTTTATACGACTTTTGCCGATAGCGACGTAATTGCTTGCTGTCAAAAACTAATAAACGGCAACGAAAAAAGCGTGTTTATTAGGAAAATTTCGTCGTTACAGTGTGATTTGCCTGATAAAGAATATTTAATATCCACTTACGACGGAGCGTGGATTGCGGAAAGATATCGCCATCAAACGCTAATAAAGTCAGGCGTGTTCCAAATCGACAGCAAAACAGGTGCGTCGTCGCCTACGCATAATCCGTTCTTTACGGTAGAGGGAACGGGTAGAAATAATAATGCGTACGGGTTTAACCTTGTTTACAGCGGAAATCATAAGGAGCAAGTAGATATCAATCCGTGTGGTTTTACGCGCGTAATTACAGGTATGAGCGATTATCTGCTAAATTACGAGGTAAAGGGAGGAGAAAGTTTTACCACGCCACAAGCGATAATGGTGCGTGCAAACGACGTTGGTGGAATAACCGAGCAAATGCACGGCTTTATTCTTAATCATATTATCAATCCCGATTTTGCGTACAAAGAACGCCCGGTGCTCTTTAACCACTGGGAGGGTACGGGAATAAATTTCAATGAAGAAATCTTAATCGAAATGGCGGACGTAGCAAAAGAAGTTGGAATTGAACTTTTCGTTATGGACGACGGTTGGTTTGGCGAGCGTAACGACGATACCACTAGCCTTGGCGACTGGTGGGTAAATAGAAAAAAATTCCCTAACGGCTTAAGCGGACTATCTAAAGCGATTAAAGATAGAGGTATGAAATTCGGAATTTGGGTAGAGCCCGAAATGATATGTAAAGACAGTTATCTTTACCGTGAGCACCCCGAATATGCCGTTGAAATGCCAGGAAGAGAGCCTATTCCAAGACGAAATCAGTTGCTAATTGATATGTCTAACCCTAAAGTCGTGGAGCGTATTTACAATGACCTATGCGCTGTTTTTGACGAATGCCAACCCGATTACGTAAAGTGGGATTATAACCGCCACGTTTTGGATATTTACTCCAATCACGATTTTAAGAGTGGAGAATTTTTCCATAAACTCATACTAGGAACTTACAAATTACTTTCGCTTTTAACGAAACGCTATCCTAAGATATTGTTTGAATCGTGTTCGTCGGGTGGATGCAGATACGACCTCGGTATGTTCTTCTATACGCCTCAAACTTGGGGAAGTGATAATTCGAATACTTGGGCAAGAACTTCTATTCAATGCGGAACGCTTACTGCGTACCCACAAAGCACTTTTGGAGCGCACGTAACTCGTGACGAATGTATGTTTGGCTATAAAGTTGCCTCGCTAGAGGACAGATTTAACCTCAACTGCGTTGGAGCGTTCGGGTACGAATTCGATTTCCGCAAATTTTCGGATAAAGACTTAAATATTATGAAAGAGCAAGTTCGTTTTTATAAAGAACGTCGCACTCTTTTGCAGTATGGAAAATATATAACTCTCGACAATATCTTTGACGGAGAGGGTAAAGAATATTCGTATATCGTCGTTTCTCCCGATAAAAGTGAGGCTATACTCACGCTCGTTACGAAGGACTATACGATGAATATGCACCCGCATCTTTATCGACTCGAAGGTCTTGACGCAAACGCAAAATATCAAGTTACTATGAGACCTCAAGCAAACGTAAACCCACGAAAGCATATTTCGTTCGTTGCTGGTGGCGATACTCTAATGGAGTATGGTATTGATTTCGATTACCTAGCCGACCGTACTGACAGCGAAGAATACGGCGGTATTTCGACGAGACTGTATTATATAAAAAAGATTGACTAATGAAGATTATTGACATAACTCAGCCTGTTCTTAACTGCAAAGTTTATCCCGGAGACCCAGAGCCAAAACTAGAACGCATTTACGAAACGGCAAAAAACGACGCGTGTAATCTTTCAACGCTATCAATGTGTTTGCATAACGGAACTCATATCGACGCGCCCTTTCACTTTATTGAGAAAGGTAAAACGATTGATAAGATTGATTTATCGTCGTTTGTCGGCGATTGTTTCGTCGCTAATGAAAGTGGCGATATTCACGCTAAAAAAGCGCGTGAAATACTATGCCGTGCGCAAAAGGCTGGTGCAGACAAACGAATATTGATTGCAGGCGAAATAACGATTACGGAAGAGGGAGCAAAGGTTTTTGCTGATAGCGGATTGTTGCTTTTAGGTAATGAAAGTCAGTCGGTAGGACCGTTAAACGCGCCTATGCCCGTGCATTTAATTTTGCTCGGCAAAGGAGTAGTTTTGCTTGAAGGGATAGTTCTAAACGGAGTTAAAGAGGGAAAATACTTTCTTTCTGCTACGCCCCTTAATATTGAGGGCGGAGACGGTGCGCCGTGTAGAGCGTACTTAATAGATAACGAATAGTTATTAAAACTACAAAAACTGTCAAACGCCCCCCCAAAGGGCGTTTTTCTTTGGATAAAAATAATGGCGCGAGGCATACTAACGGTATGAATGCAATAATACTTGCGGGCGGATTTGGCTCGCGCTTAAAACCTCTTACGGATACCGAGCCAAAGCCTATGCTTAAGTTGGCTTGCGTGCCTATGCTAGATTACGTCGTAAGTGGGCTTTACGCTCACTACATCAAAGATATGATTTTTACGCTTGGATACAAGGGCGAGCGAGTGGAAAGTTACGCTAAGGGATATCGTGACGTAAACGCAAGATTTACTTGCGAGGATACACCTTTAGGCACGGCTGGAGCGGTCAAAAAAGCGGAAAATATGCTTGACGAAAAGTTTATCGTAATAAGCGGAGACGGTCTTTCTAATATTGATTTAGACGGTATGATTGTACGCCACTACGAGAGCGGAGCGGAAATTACTATGGCGGTAACGAGCGTAAAAAACCCTACGCTTTACGGCGTAGTTTGTACCGATTTTCTTGATAACGTAACAGGATTTTATGAAAAACCGAGCACTTTAGAGTATGGTAATTTAGTTAATACGGGTGTGTATATTATCAATAAATCGGTGCTAGAATTAGTCCCTAAAAATGAGTTCTTTGATTTTTCAAAAAACTTGTTTCCTTATTTCGTTGGTAGCGGAAAAATGAAAGTTTTTCGTCACGACGGATACTGGTGCGATATAGGTGACAAGAAAAGTTTTTATCGTGCTAATTTCCGTATGAAACACGGCGGATTTTACGAGCGTGCTCCGAGAAAAGAAACGGAAAGCCTAATAAAAATGGGAACGAATATTTTGGATTCGTCGGCGATTGTGTTAGGCAGAGCGCATAACTCGATTTTAGGCAAGGGTGTGAGAATAGCATCTAGCGCAGATTTAGACGGGTGCGTAGTTTTAGACGGCGTGACGGTTACGGAGAGATATCGAAATGCAATTATCGGCGACGGATTTGTCGAATATGTGGATAGTATGCCGATAAAGAGCGATTTAACAAGCATAGGCACGAATAAAATGTTGCAATTTTCGTTCTAAACGATTGTATTTTTTTTAGTTGTGCTGTATAATATATAAGGAAAACAAATTAACTTAATATATTATACGGAGGTCACAAAATTGCGACGTAGTATTGACGCGCCCGCACTCAAGGTAATTTTTCTTGGGGGCGTAGGCGAAATAGGAAAAAATATGACCGCCCTTGAGTATGATGACGAAATAATCGTTATCGACTGTGGGTTAACTTTCCCCGACGGCGATATGCCCGGGGTAGATTTAGTTATACCCGACGTGAGTTATTTAATAGCGAACAAGGACAAGGTTAAAGGAATAGTATTAACGCACGGACACGAGGACCA
>JAZOMX010000023.1:0-106345 GCA_045654245.1 Pumilibacteraceae bacterium
TAAGAGATAGCACGGATACCACCACCGAAAGGCGCTGCGTAGTATTTGTCGCCCTCGTCACCGGTATAGCCTTTATAGAAAGCGTCGATATCGGGCCACATTTTGTCAGCGATACTCTCTTCTTCGTTTACGCCGATACCAAGGTCCTTAAGACGAGTGGTCATTTCGTGCGTTACGTCCATAAGTTTATCCTGAGAAATGTAATCGTAGAGCTAGCAAGGAGCAACGTAAACGTCTTGAGGAAGAACGTCAATCGTTCCTAGAAGAGTAGCCATCGTGTACTTTTTGTCGCCGTCAACGAGAATTTTGTATTCGGGGTTCTTTTCCTCGAACTTCTTTGCTGCAACTTCAAGCCATTCCATACCCCAACCACCGTTGAAGATACCAACCTGAACGACAATTTTATCGTCGGAATCACCATTTTCAGCGTCTATATCATCTCTATCAACGGCATAACAACCTGTAATACAACAAAATCTTACTTTATAACCGTCCTTATTTTGCCACTCTCCCCAAGCGTGACCCGTTGCGGGAATTACCTTTTCAACCTCTTGATTGCAATTCGTACAAACACCAACTTTTTTACCGTTAGTCGTACAAGTTGCCTGCGTTACCACGGGGTTTTCTATCGAGTGCGCTAGCATAGGTATTACTGCTTGCTTTTGTTTTCCGCACGAACAAGTGCATAACTTTAATCCGCCTTGAGTACACGTTGCGGGCGTTATCGTCTCTTCCGTCGCATAATCGCAAACGTGTGGCGTTTCGTCTTCGTCAGGCGGTGGCGTTACAACACATCCCGTAAAAGAAAAAAGAGCAACGCATAAAATCAAAACTATTGCTAATATCTTTTTCATTTTTCTCTCCTATTCCTAATTGCTTATATTTTACACTCTATCTCGTTTTATTGTCAAGTAAATGTCAATACCCCCCCTTAAAAACGAAAAACCCGACGGCGAGAGCGGTCGGGAATTAGGTTTTAATTAAGTTAAGTTTTAGCCGAATAGAACGGGAGTTTTTTGACTGATTTTCTTTAATGCGAAGTATAGCGGTACGCCAAGACCTATTACGGAGACTAGTTCGCTTGCGCCCACCATAAGCACGCTAACGAAATAAGGCTCGGTAACGCTTGGAATAGTCAAAAATACGATAGGTACTAGAAAAGCGTTAAAGATTATAGGCGGAATTACGCCCCAGTATATCTTTTTCACTAATCTCGTGCAAATCGAGGCGAGCAAGGTTGCCGTAGTTCCGATTAGGATATCCCACATACTGCCCGAGAAAATATTAGCGATTAGACAGCCCACCGCAAGACCGGGGATAGCCTCTACGCAAAACAATGGCAAAATGGTAAGCGCCTCGCTTATTCTGAACTGAACGGGCCCGAACGCAAACGGAGCGAGCACCAAAGTTAAGGTTGCGTAAAGCGCCGATATTACTGCGCTACGCACTAAAAATTTCGTTCCTTTGTTCATAATTATTCAGTAACGGTTACGCTTTTTATTACAATCGGCGTAGTGGGAACGTCGCTGTAATACATAAATCTTCCCGTCTCCACTTTCGCAATATCGAGAGCAACGGCTAGGCTCTCTTCGTCGGCTACTCTACCAAAGCCCGCGTACTGTCCGTCCAAAAATCCGCAGTCCGCCACGCAAATAAAGAACTGGCTAGACGCCGAGTCGGGCACCATAGTACGAGCCATAGACAAAACGCCTATTCCGTGATGGAGCGTATTGTTTACGCCGTTTTGAGCGAACTCGCCCTTGATTTGACGGGGCGCTTGCTTTTGCTCTAGTCCGTGCTCGGTCATAGCAAGCCCACCGCCCTGTATCATAAATCCGTCGATTACTCTGTGAAAGCACAAGCCTTCGTAAAATCCGTCTTTAGCGAGCGACACAAAGTTTTCAACCGATATAGGTGCATACTCGGGGAGTAGTTCGAGGTTAATTTTTCTGCCGTCGGTAAGTTCAATCGTTGCTTTAATCATATCAATTCTCCTTAATTTCTTTCGCTTATACTTTACCAAAAATATCCCCCGTTGTCAAGCGAAGAAAACTGATTACGGGGGATATCGTGTTTGTATTTTCGTTTCTTATTTTTCGTACAGTTTAATTAAGGGAGAACGGAGTATTCCGTTATCTAATAGTTGATACTCATACGCCCACTCTGCCTCGGGACAATACCAGTGGTTTGGTCCTTTATACTCCGGATTAGCGATATTGTGCAAACTACCAAAGCAGTTTACCCTCGAAGTAAACAGCGTAATCGAGAGCGTGTGTTTACCTTTTTTGACTTCTTTAATAAGCAACGCTTTTGGCATAAACGCAATCTTGCCTGCCTCTTTGCCGTCAAGACTTACCGAGGCGAGCGCTCCCTTAATATATCCGATATCGATATAAGCGTCGCAATCAGCGCACTCAAACTCCATATTATAGGTTATATTCGCGCCGTAGAACGGTAATCCTTGGTTTACGATAGAGCCAAAATGCAATTTTTGCGGTTTAGCAACGACTTTCGTCACCGCTCCGTTTACCGCAACACCGAAATCGCCCAAAAGGAAATAATTCTCTAAACTCGTACGCTTGCTAAACGCCGTCGAAATAATAAGTTCGTTCTTGCCTTTTTTAATATTCGGCATTTTAGCGGTGTAAATATGTCTGTCGGTAAAATATCCGTCAATCTTAATTTCCACCTTCTCACCGTTAAATATTACCTCTTTTACGCCCTCGAAAGCAAGCGAACAAGCCGTTTCAACCTCGCTATCGAAAGTGAATTTTAGATAGGGGTACTTAAATTCCGTTTCTTTTCCGATTACCCAAGGCTGTACGTCACGCCCGTTAGCAAGCGGATAACCAAACTTTTCACGAAGAGCAAGGTCAATTTTGAGAATTTCGTCCTTTTTCTCCCACTCTTTGCCGTCAAGCGAATACTCCGCCATATCGAGAACTAATGCGTTTGGCTCGCTTAAAGAGTAATCCACGGCATCCTTAAAGTCGATAATTTTAGTAGGCGAAGAAAGGTCGAACTCGGGCGCGACGAACTCTCTCTCGTCGTTATCGGTAACCTTTCTAAGGTTAAGCAATATGCTATCGTCGTCGTAAGCGGTATAGTAAACGGTGGTTACGCCGTCGCCGATTTTATACGAAACTTTTTCGATTTTTCCGTTGATAGTATTGTAGAGCGAGGGTAAAAATTCGCCGTTTAGTTTAATCGTGAGTTTGTTTGACTTTATGCGGTAAGCGTAACTTCTACCTACGTTAGCCATTCCATACGGACGACGAGTAAACGGGCAAATAAACAACCATTGTTCGTCGCCGTCTGTTCTGTGATTATAAGCGTAATGCTCCGTCATAAGTCCACTCTCGTCGTAAACCGAAACGAAACGGTTGGACTCTAACGCCTCCAAAAGCGAGGCTTTGTCGCACTCGCACTTTGTAGCGCGCGCGTAAAGTTTTTCGCCCTCGTCGCTCTCCACTCCGTCAATAAAACGAGGCGCATCCGAAAGGAAAACTACCTTTCCGCCTTGGCTTATAAACTCGTTAAGCATTTTTACGGTTTCACTTCGCAAAGTGTAAACTTTCGGCACTACCACCGCCTTATACTTCATAGCGCCGTATAAAAGCGTTCCGTTTTCGCTACCTCTATAAGTATCTTCTACCATAGATTCGCTGATGTAATCAAAGTCGATTTGTCCGCCTATTAACCAACGGATAGATTGCAAGAAAACGTTTTCTAGTTGCGTCTTAACCTTACCAGAGGTGGACTCCGGACCGTAATTAAGCCAGTAACTTTCAATAGGGTGAATAACGGCAACGTCTACTTTGGGCTTTCCTCTCGTAAGCGCCGTGTTAAGCCTAGCGAAGTGATTTTCGATTAGTTTATATTCTTTATACCAAGCCGACTGATAATGAATAGAGGCTGGGTAATCTCGCTTTGCCGAGCCTTTCATACTGTACCACGATAGATGCGGAACTCGTACCGTTACTCCCAAACACGCTTGCCAATCGCCTTGTCTTTTATGCCCGATAAAATCGTAATCCCAACCGGTAACGCCGTAAAGTTCGGATAGCATTCCTTCCTTTCCGCACTGATGCACTACCGACTGGCATTGTTTCGCCGTCGTTAGTTCGTCGTTATCGCACAGGATATCTATTCCCGGTATTCCATACTTTTGGTAGTGGCGCATAGCCTCGCCTACGCATATCGTTTGACTGTGTAATCTAGGCTCGTAGTTGACGTGTCCGGTAAGATATATCCCGTGTTCTTCACACCACTCGCCTATTTGTTTCGCCCACGCCTCGTAATAGCGCTGGCATAAGTGATTGTGATAATAATATCGTATCGTATTCGGTTTTCCACCACCAAAATCGTAAAACAGTTCGGGCAATCTCGCCACTAGATTTATCCCGTACTCAGCGTAATAAGTGTTGGGCAAATCAGTCGTCCAACACGATTGAACCTCGCCAAGGTCGTCGGCAAACTTTTTAACTTCACAATGCGCATATTGTGGCTCGTCGGTAAAGATTGCCGGTATCGCTTTACCAAACTCGTCGCCGATTGCCTTATAATATCCCTCGTAGGTAACCTCAATAAATTTCTTCACCGCCTCGGGGTTTATTATGTCTATGTAAGTTTGACCGTTGTACCAACCCGATTTTTTAGCCGTGCAAGCATAAACGAACCACTTTACGCCCTTTACTTCGTCGTTAGGTTTAATCGGACGATATTCTTTAAGAATACCGTCGCCGTCAAGCACTATGTCGAATACGGCAAGCAAATAATCCTCTCCCTCGGCTAGCGTTTGCTCGTCCACGGGTAGAGTGTAAACGGTATCGTATCCGTCCGTTAAGTACTTCGATTGCGCCGTTACTTCTTTTCTTTCGGTAGGCGTTAGGATAATGAATTTTTGGCGATATAAGGGGTTTTTTGTTACGAAACCACCGCCCGCACCACTCGGCCAACGGTCCTCGTCGTAAAGCCAGGCAAGCATTTTTTCCTTTTTCGCTTTGTCCGTGCAAAGTCTAATACAATCGAAAAACTCTTCGCTTAGGTAAGGCGTGTTTAATCCGCAACGAACGTGCATATGAAATCCGCCCAAGCCCATTTCCTTAAACTCGTCGATTTGGCGCAAAAGTTCGTCGTTTTCAAGGTCGTCGTTCCACGCCCAAAACGGCGTTGCTCGATACTCGCTCGTGGGGTTTTCAAACAATTCCTTCTCGAGTTTGTCTCGGTGTGATTTTTCGTACAACATTTTCCTATCTCCTCAATTTTTTAACTAAATATTATCATTTAAAAAGCCTAATTTCTATGAATTTTTATGCAAAAAATATGCGATATTAAGCGATTATTCGCCTATTTTTATAAAATTTCCGCAGAACTTAAATAGGCGAGCGAGGTTCTTGTGACTGTAATCGACTTCCGCAGAATACGCTCTTGCGCTCTCAATAATGTCTCCGCTTACTCTCGCTACCGCTTTTACTACCCACCACGCCAAAACGCTCGCAAGCGTATGCGCTCTAACTAAAGCCGTGTCCTCGGCAGACGAGGAATAGCGATAGATATAGTTAACTAAAAACTGTTCGCAAGCAAGAGCGTTTTCTTCGTCCGTATCGCTTATCAGCGCTTTGTCGTCAATCGAATTGAGTTTTTCCGCCCAACTCTTGTCAAGCCTTTCAAGCGAACGGAAAAACTTGATTATCGTTTTACTATCCGTTACTTTTGCCAAGCAAAGACTAAGCAGGTTTTTTATTCGCTCGTTTATGTTTATCGTTCTGTCTTGAACGGCAAAGAGGGCTTTTCCCCTAAACTCAAGCACTTTTTCTTCTATAAACCCTAGTTTTTCGTCACGCTCGTCGTCGCAAACGAGAACGGGCGTTATTTTTTCGCTAAAGGTTAAAATTATTCTCGACGCCTCTTCGCAACAAAAACCAAGTCCCGTTTCTACTCTATCGCTGAAAAAAGAACGAAACCGAGGGTGGTCACGACAAACTTGGCATAGACTTTGCTCGCCTAGATTTTTTATTATTTTACACAAGCCTTGCTCGTCGAGAAGGGCGCATCTGCCTTTCTTCATCTTAAACTTACCGTGCCGAAAATCAATTCCCTTTTTAAGCGTAGTAGAAAAAGGCGAACTTTCCTTTTTGTACGCCTCCAAACTTGCCTCGTCGATATACGCTTGCCAGAGCGCGCAACAAGTATGCTTACACTCTGAGGCAACGCACTTAAACTTTGGATAATAATTTAGTATATATTCTTTCACTTTTCTTCTCCACTCCAAAAATATTATACCACGACTATTTCTCTTTTGCGAGCAAAAAGAGAGGCAAAACAAAAAAATACCATTAAAAAACACGCTAGGAAATAGCGTGTTTTTTGGTGTTAATCGTAAGATATTAATAGTTTTTCGCTTGCTCGTGGAAGTATGCTTGAGGATGAGCGCAAACGGGGCAGATGTCGGGAGCAGTCGTTCCTTTGTGGAGATGTCCGCAATTAGCGCATTGCCATACGATTTCGCCGTCCTTTTCAAACACTTTACCAGCCTTGATATTCTCAAGGAGCGCGCGATATCTAGCCTCGTGCTCTTTCTCGATTTCGGCTACGCCCTCGAAAAGTTTTGCAATTGCGTCAAAGCCTTCTTCTTTTGCCTCTTTAGCGAACTGAGCGTACATATCCGTCCACTCGTAGTTCTCGCCAAGCGCTGCGTCAAGAAGGTTCTCTGCCGTCGAGCCGATACCGTTATGGAGTAGTTTATACCAAAGTTTAGCGTGCTCTTTCTCGTTGTTAGCCGTCTCTTCAAAAATGTTAGCAATCTGTACGAAACCGTCCTTCTTTGCTTTGGACGCATAGTAAGTGTACTTGTTTCTTGCTTGAGACTCGCCAGCAAAAGCGGTCATAAGATTTTGTTCAGTTTTCGTTCCTTTCAAATTCATAATCATTTTCTCCTTTTATACTATTTCTTTTATTATTTACTAAAAACTTCTTCGGTAAACGCTTCCCAAGGAATATTTGCAGGCTTTCCGTTGCTTATAATGTCGTCAACGTGCATAAGCATCGGGAAATCTTTGAGGTCAACCTCGCCTTTTTCCGCTCTTACTTTTACGGCACGAGCAACTCTTTTTGCTACTACTAGGCTTTCTAGCGTTACGCCTTTTAGTTCTTCCATCGCTTGCTCGTAAGTGTAACCCTTACCAAGCAAAATGCCGACTAATCTAGTTCTTCCGCCGTAAACGGTTACGTAGAGGTCGCCTGCGCCCACTACGATATTATCGTCAGAACCGCCTACTAGACGAAGAAGTCTTCTCATTTCTCTAACGCCTTGACCAAACGCCGCCGCTTGAGAGTTCCAATGCAAAACTGCGTTCTCGCCGAAAATCTTTTGTTGCATACCAACCGTAAGCGTAATGCCGAGAGCGTATCCGTTCTTGAGCGCAACCGCAGCCTCAACTCCGATTACGTCGTCGGAAAGAGAAATATGGTAGTAGTCCGTCTTCATAATTTCACGCATAAAACGAAGAGTTTGCTTGTCGTCACCGCAAAAATATACTTCGGTTTGGTCGTGAGCAACGAGTTCATAACTAGTGCAAGGTCCACCGATAGCGTTGATATTACGCTTTAAGCCTTTCTTTGCGAGCATATCACGCCAGTAATGCGGATAGCAAGTAAGCGTTCCGTCAGCGCTGTCAACTAATCCTTTAGTTACCGAAAGAACGGGAGTTTGCTCGGGGATTGCGGGCAAAACGACTTCGCCGAACCAGTCAACGCCGAACGACGATACTCCGCCGATAACCATATCCGCGCCCTCAATAGCCTCGTTCATTTGTTCGATTTGATAATATTTTACGCCTGCAGGGAAATCCGTGTCAAACTTGGGGTGACGATTAGTCTTTACGCACGCCTCGATAATCTCTCTATCAAGGTGCGTTCCCACCAAGCGGACTTCGTGTCCATTTTCTCTCGATGGAAAGGCAAGCGCCGAACCCATCATACCTGCTCCGATAATTGTAACGATACTCATAGTCTTCTCCAAAAAGTTAATTTACGCTAATTATACAGTATTTGCAGAAAATAAGCAAGACTTTACGACTGCTTTCTTGCAAAATTTAGCCCGTTTTGTTCCCCGTACTTTTCTAATTCTCGGTATAAATCGGTTTGAGAAAAAGCATAAAGAGAATAGGCGCAACGGAGCGCGCCTCCTAACGATTTTTCGGTGATGAACCGTCTCCGATTATTAGATGCGTCAAAAGTACAATATACCCGTAACACTTCCAAAAAATCGTGCCCGTTCGTAATAGAAAGATAGTCTTCTTCTCGTCCGCTATCTTTCTCTTGCCTAATCTTATTTTCTTGCTCGACGCTTATCCCCTTTTTTTGGTTATACGAGCGAACAAAATCCAAAACTTCACAAAGCGACGGCGTTTTTTGTGGATTTATTATCCTAGAAAGGTCGGTATCCGATATCTTATATCCCCAGCCGTTTTGCGCCGATAGTTTTCTGATTACGCTGATAAAGAATAGTTTGCTTAAAATTTCTTTTCGGAGCGATAGAGGAGAAAGATTACCTATATAAAAGTTTTCACAAACTCGCTCGAAAGTTTCGTCGTTAGACACTAGCATCATTTCGGCGGAACAGTAATCGCAATAAAAAATTCGTGGGAAACGCCGTCTCTTTTGGTAATCTCTATCCCGTATTCCGATTACTCTCGGCTCGGTGGGGAAATGCTCGGGCATAAACTTATCAATCGTAGTTGATGCGCCGTAAGCCTTGATTAGCGTTACGCTCTTATCCACCAAAAATCGAAATAGTTTAATATCGTCTTCGCCCTCAAGCATTATTACCGAGCGTTTTTTCTTGTATCCGGACGAGAGAATAAGTTTAATTTCCGCTACCGTCGTGTCCTCGGTTAGGTTGGAAAAAATGGAATTAGCCCTCATACTGCTCTCCTAAATCAACTTGTAACTCTCTATACCTAGACAGCACTTGCGGAGAGTGAGTAGATACTATTGCCCTTGCTCCCTCGATTAGCGAAAGCGTTTCGTATAGGTCGTCGATTAGCGTGAACTGCCAAACGATATGCAACGAAGTTTCAGGCTCGTCGATTAGCAAAAGCGAATTTTCTTCCGCTCCAAACAAGATATCGTAATAGAACACGCAAAGCGCAACCTCGCCTGCCGACAACTGCGAAAAAGCAAGTTTTTCACCCGTAACCTCGTCGATAAACTCTAATCCGTTCTCCGCCGTAACCAACGGTTTTTTGAACTCCGTTCTCTCGTCGAGAAGATTAACGAAAACTTCTATCCTCTCGTCGAAAACGCCCACCGCTTTTTTAATTTCGCTAGGGAGCGCGCGAATTTTTCCTATGAACTCGCCCAGTTCTTTTTCGCCCGTAAGGAGCGCCGAAAAGAAATTGTGCTTGCCGATTAGTTTAACCTTGCCGATTGCTCTAGCAACGCTCTTGCCGTCCGTTTCTTTTTCGCCCAAGTAGTAGTAAAGTTTTCCACCTACTTTCTCAACCTTGCATTTTCCTTCGTCAAAAACAAACTCAATCGAGTTAAACGGAGTACGCAAAACTATTTCCTCGTCGCAAGTTGATAGTGCGTAAACGAGCGACAAAATCGTGCTTTTACCAGCCCCGTTAGGTCCTGTTAGAACGGCTATTTTTTCTTCGCCTAGCGGTAGTCGGTACGAAAATCTACCGAATAATCCTTTTACTTCAATCCCTCTAATCATATTTCTTTCCTCTCTTTTCCTATTTATGTCACTTTAGAGTTATGCAAGTCGGCTTGGCTAAATCTTATTTTTTCCAAGTGGACGGGGTTACTAGGAGAAGTAGGGGGAATATTTCAAGTCTTCCCGCTATCATAGTCAAACTCATTACAACTTTAGATAGCGACGAGAAAAATCCGTAGTTAAACATAGGTCCAACCTTACCAAGACCGGGCCCGACGTTATTAATCACCGCCGTCGTTGCCGTAAAGTTGGTGGTAAAGTCGTGTCCGTCGAACGAAATAATGAGCATTGTGAAAACGAAGATTAGCGTGTAGCAAACGAAATAAGCGTTAACGCCACGAATTACCTCTTTTTCTAGCGGTTTTCCATCTAGCATTATTTTGCGGACTTGCTTGGGGTGAACTAGTCTTGATAGTTCTCTTCCTGCTTGCTTAAACAAAATTATTATTCTCGATACTTTTATACCGCCACCCGTCGAGCCTGCGCACGCACCGACAAACGACAACAAAACGAGGAGCATTTGCGATAGCGCCGGCCAAAGCGAAAAATCGGTAGTGGCAAAACCCGTGGTAGAAATTACCGAAGAAACGGAGAAAGCGGAGTGGCGAATCGCCTCGCCCACCGTGTCGAACAAGGGCAAAACGTTAATCGTAATCGAAACGATAGCAACGAGTACGATAACGAAAAAAGTTTTAACCTCTACGCTAAACGCCTCTTTAATCTTAAAGCACGCTATCAAGAAAAATGCGTTAAAGTTAATAGAAAACAGGAGCATAAACACGGTAACTACGATTTGGCTATACGCCGTATAAGAGGCAAGCCCGTCGTTTCTTACTCCAAATCCGCCCGTTCCTGCGGTTGCAAGCGCCGTATTGATTGCCTCGAAAACGGTCATATCGCCGAAAACGAGCAAAAGAAATTGCAAAACGGTAAGAGCAATATAAATTCCGTACAAAATAAGCGCGGTATTTTTTACCCTCGGTACGATTTTGCCTACTTTAGGCCCCGTGCTTTCCGCTTTCATCATATTAATATTGTTCGCTCCCGAGAGTGGCATTATCGCCATAACGAAAACTAGCACTCCCATACCGCCTATCCAGTGCGAGAACGAACGCCAAATCAAAATACTTTTAGGAAGTTGTTCTACGGACGAGAAAATCGTCGCGCCCGTCGTCGTAAAACCCGAAACGGACTCGAATATAGCGTCGAAGAACGAGGGCGTTACGCCTGAAAAAACGAAAGGCAACGCACCCAAAAGCGAAATTACTAGCCAGCATAGAGCGGTGATTACGAACCCTTCTTTTGCGAAAAGTTCTTTTCTCGTCGGCTTTAGCGTAAACACGCCCAAACAACCCAAAGCAACGCAAATTCCTAGCGTTATAAGAAAAGATATAGCCGTTTGTTCAGAGTAAATTAGCGCCGTAAAGAGTGGAACGAGCAAAAACGCTCCGTTAAATAGCGCAACCCACCCGAGAACGTATTTTACCATCTTAAAGTTCATTTATTACCTCAAAATATCGGACAAAGAACGAATTCCCATATCGCCCGAAACGATAACTACGCTATCGCCTGCGGTAATCGTATCGTTACCACGAGGGATTAGCACTTCTTTACCTCTTATAATAGAGGCAATTAGCACCTCTTTTTTAATCTTTAGTTCTGATAGTGGCGTTCCGATTACCGGCGAACCCTCTTTTACCGAAAATTCCATAGCAACCGCTTCGCCTTTTACTATCGAGTATAGAGCCTCTACCTCACTACTCTCGTCGCCTACTAGCGCGCGCACGAAACGGAGAATATGCTCCGCCGTAACGGCTCTGGGGCTAATTATCGTGTCAAGACCAAGGCTGTCGATTACTTCGTCGTAGTCGAGATAGTCAACCTTCGTAACTAATTTCGCCTTGCCCGAAAGTTTAGCGTAGAGCGAAAGGAAAACGTTTTCCTCGTCCCTGCCACCAAGCGCCAAGAACGCTCCGCAATCGTTAATTCCCTCTTCAATCAGAGTTTGCTTATCCGAAGGGTTTGCGTTTATTATTCTAACGGACGGAAAGGCTACGCTCATTTCTTCGCAAACCTCTTCGTTCTTTTCAATAACGGTTAGATTTATTCCCGATTGCGACAAAATCGAACATACGTAGTGAGAAAGTTCGTCCGCTCCGATTACGATAGCGTCTTTAATCGGAGTAAGATTATACTTGATTTTTTTGAAAAATTCGATTGCGCCGTCGTGTGATGCAACCAACGAAACGATATCTCCGCCACGGAATACGAAATCGCCTTTTACGATAAACGCGTCGCTATCACGCTCTACCGTACAAATTAGTACGCTTTTACCAAACTTGTTTACCGCATCTTTTACGGCAACGCCCACTAGCGGACTGTCGTCGGGCAAACGGAATTTTAGAAGTTCTACTCTGCCTTTAGCAAAAGTCTCGATTTTAATCGCCGACGGGAAACGAAGTATTCTCGCAATTTCTTCCGCAGAAGAAAGGTCGGGATTTATTACGAGCGATAGTCCTAACTCGTCCTTAATATACGGCACGTCGCCCAAATATTGAGGATTTCTTACCCTTGCAATCGTCTTGCAGTTTCCTCTCTTTTTCGCCATTAGACAGCACAAAAGATTGAGTTCGTCCGCGCCCGTTACGGCGATTAGTAAATCGGCAGACTCAATTCCTGCTTGCGTTAAAACCTCGTTTGTTGCTCCGTTACCGACTACGCCCATTACGTCGTAGCGAGTCGATACGGCTGATACTTTTTCTTCAATTTCGTCAATAACGGTAATATCGTTGTTCTCTCCGCATAGCGACGAGGCTAGCGCAGTACCTACTTTACCGCATCCGACAATAATAATTTTCATAACTTTTTCCTTCGTAGGCTCTTTGCCTACCACTATATTTTACTCCTTTATACTTTTTTTGTCAACAATATTATAGTTTTTGCTTTTTTGCAGTATTTTAATAAACGAAAAACGGAACAATACGATATTGCATATTGCTCCGTTTCGTCCATTTTTAATTTTGGATAATTTCGTTATTTTTATTACTTCGTTCCGAAAAGTCTATCGCCAGCATCACCAAGACCGGGTAAGATATATCCGTGCTCGTTGAGTTGACGGTCGAGCGTAGAAACGTAAATATTTACGTCGGGATGAGCCTCCGCAACTTTGCTTACGCCCTCGGGCGCGCCGATAATCGCCATAAACTTAATGTTCTTGCAACCACGCTTTTTAAGTAGTGCAATAGCGTCGCAAGCGCTTCCACCCGTCGCTAGCATCGGGTCAACCAAGAGAACGAGTTTTTCCTCGATTCCCTCGGGCAACTTACAATAATACTCTTTAGGCTCGAGCGTTTCTTCGTCACGGTACATACCGATATGACCTACTCTTGCGCTGGGGAAAAGAACGTGAATTCCGTTTACCATACCAAGTCCCGCGCGCAAAATAGGAACGATTGCAATCGCATTATCCGCAACTACGGTCTGCTCACAAGTTTCGAGAGGCGTTTTTACCATTTTCTTAACGGTAGGCACGCCGTCGTGCAAGCACTCGTAAGTCATAAGCGTCGTAATCTCTTCAATAAGTTCACGAAACTCCTTCATAGACGTTTTTTCGTCGCGAAGTATTGCGATTTTATGTCTAATTAGCGGGTGGTCAAAAATAACTACGTTGTCGTAATTTTTCATTTTTTCCTTATTCCTCTTTCTTTTCTTCGCAAGCGCACTCGCATTTCTCTTCGCAAGCACACTCTTCTTTCTTTACTGCTTTGCTCGTCATAAGGTTAACGAGAATACCAAGGATAAGAGCGCACGCAACCGCGGTAAGCGTTACTTTGCCGATATTAAGAACTAGTCCGCCTACGCCTGCAATAAGGATTACCGATACGGTAAAGAGATTGCGGTTTTCGTTAAGGTCAACCTTTTGAATCATCTTTAAGCCCGATACTGCGATAAATCCGTAGAGAGTAAAGCATACGCCACCCATTACGCAAGAAGGAATAGTTGCAAGCAAGGTTATAAACGGAGCGATAAAGGACGCTACTATACAAATGATTGCTGCGGTGAAAATCGTTACTACCGACGCGTTACGAGAAATTGCAACGCAACCAACGGACTCGCCGTAAGTGGTGTTGGGGCATCCGCCGAAGAACGCGCCAACCATAGAGCCTACGCCGTCACCAAGAAGAGTTCTGTGAAGACCGGGATTTTCCAAGAGGTCGTCGCCGATAATCGAAGAAATGTTCTTGTGGTCTGCAAGGTGCTCGGCAAATACTACGAACGCTACGGGAACGTAAGCAACGGCTACGGTTGCAAGATAAGTCCAACTAAAATCGCCAAAGCCCTTGAACGCCTCGATAAAGGTGAATTCGGGATACCATTGCATATCCTTAAAGAGACGGAAGTTGATAACTACGAGTTCGGGTACGTCAGCGAGTTCGCCGATAAGAGTGAAGATGGACGCAACTGCGTATCCTGCGCCGATACCGATAATGAAAGGAATAATCTTAACCATTTTCTTGCCGTAAACGGAGCAAGCGATTACCGTTCCGAGCGTTACTAGTCCGCACAAAAGAGCGATATAGGGGTTGGTCGAACCAAAGCCCTTAGTTAGGTCGCCAACAGCGTTTCCTGCAAGCGAAAGTCCGATTACTGCAACCGTAGGTCCGATAACCGCTGCGGGCATAATCTTGTTAATCCAGTTAACTCCTGCATACTTAACCGCAATAGCGATTACTACGTACACGAGACCGGCGAAGATTGCGCCGATAATGATACCGAGGTATCCTGCGCTTGCGCTAACCGCTCCGGCGAAAGCCGCCGTCATAGAGCCGAGGAAAGCAAACGACGAGCCGAGGAATACGGGGCTTCTGAACTTCGTGAAGAGCAAGTAAACGATAGTACCTACGCCTGCGCCGAAGAGAGCCGCGCCTTGCGACATTTGAGATTTCGCTACGAAATCTGCCGTGTTTCCATTGATGATTACGGGTACAACGATAGTCGCCGCCAAAATAGCGAGAACTTGTTGAAGAGCAAACACAATCGTCTTCCAAAGACCTGGTTTGTCCTTAACACCGTAAACGAGTCCATTTTTGTTCATAAGTGTTTCTCCTTATAATAATTTTCTTATGAAAAAAGAGAAGTCAATTAAGTTAGACTTCTCCGTTTTTCCGTGTTTAAGTCGGTAAAAAAGGGGTTCTTACGCCCGAAAAACTTGCGCTAATTTTTTGAAAACTTGACATTTTCATACCCTTTCTCCCTTTTATCCTCGCTTTCTATTTTACCATATACACAGTTATTAAGCAAGCAAAAAAAGGCTTTTTTCATAATTTTATAAGCGTTTTTTACTTAACCGTTACCTCTATTCCGTCGGTAGCCTCTACGAAAACCTTTCCGTCTTTTACTTCCACCGTGACGAAACCGTTTCCAACGGGAACGACGCCTTTCATATCTCCGAAGTACGGATAGGGGCTAACCTCGACTTTGCCGGGTAAAACGCCCACTCTCTTTACGCCAAGTATTTTTTCGATAATAAACTCGATTATACCTGCCGACCAACCGTGACAAAGCGAGTGGCGATATTGCTTATAGCAGTACCGTCCATAGTCGCCGTGAATATCCTTTTCCCCCTCTCTTGCCTTGCGAGTAATAGGGCAAGCGTTTTCCGTCCACGCTAAATCAAAATCCTCCCAAAAAGTGGTTGCGCCGAAGTCAAGCATACCGCCGTAATACTCTTTGAGCCACTCGCAAGCCTCTTTTTTATATCCTGCGTTGAATAAAACGGTAAATATTATTCTGCTTATAAACACCGAAACGCCTTGCGCTCCGCCCTCTAGTAATTTTTCAATATCGCTCGGCAAAGACGCAAAAGCGCACATAGCGATTGCCGGCTTTTGTGTTTGAGGTTTTTCGTTTAGATTTCCTAGTTTTCGTAAAATTTCGTCCACGCCCTCACTCTTCGTGCCGTCTAGCGTAAACAATTCTTTTACTCGCTCCGCCGTCATTTTCAGCAAAGCGGTTGCGCCAAACTTCTCGTCCGCCTTCTCGTGCGTCGGCCAGTCGAGAAACAAACCCATATCTCCGCAACTCTCGGTTGCAAGGTATCCGTCCTCGCTAGTATAAGAATTAACTTGGTCGAAAAGGGCAAGTAGGTAATCTTTACTGCGCTCGTAAATCGCTTTATCGCCCGAGCGTGCTATGTACTCGCAAAGGCATACCGCCCACCAAAGCGAAAAAGTGGGAATATGGTTTACCCATTGAGGGAGTTTGGTCGAATTTCTTATCATATCGAGCGTGTTTTTTACGCTCTCGAGGTCTGAATAGAGGTTGGTAATCGCCAAGATTTCGGAGTGCAAATCGCCCGCCCAAGACGCTCTATCACGCTTAACTCCGTCCCAAATAACGCCGTTTTGCATACATAGCGTTACCGTATGGCTCGCCGTTTCATAAATGCGGTTAATCTTCTCGTCAGCGCAAGTGAACGAGCCCGTTCTAGGAATAGTCGTATGGATAAACCCAGCCACTACTTTGTGCGCCTTAAAAGTTCCTTTTTCTACGTCAATGCGAACGAAACGGAACGCCGTGTTAAAGTTTTCGGTGTCCGACCAAGCAGGGAGCAAAATTCCACTAGCGTCACGAACGGAGTGCGCGTTAGTCGAGCCCTTAAACCCTAATTCGCTATTACACTCGCCGTAACTTTCGCCCGTGCGCAAACGAATTTTGCACTCGTCGTCCACGATAATGCGTACCGTACCTACGATTTCACGACCAAAATCGAGAACGATATATCCGCCCTCTTCGACTACGCAAGACGGCTCGCTATCGTCGATATTGACGTGAAGATACCCTATTTCTTTAAGCAAAATTTCCGTATTCGTCGCTTTTTCGCTCTCGCAAACGGCAACGGGGAACATATATTCCTTAGTTATTTTTTCAGTCGTCTTGTTCATTAAAACTACTATTTCCTTTTCCTATCACGGTCAATTTTGCCTTTATTATATCACTTTTTTTAAAAAAATCAATGCTTTCCGTGATAAAATTTGCCACTACGAAAAACATTTTTTGCGTAATTCTTTTTTGCGATTACCAAACGGAAAGTTGGGTGTCGTCGTCGAGAGTAATATTTATTTTTTGGCGTAGGCGTATATCTTGCGAGGACGAGCCGATTTGAATTTCATACTCGCCGTTCTCTATGTAAAAGTCGCCACACGGTGGCAAGTAATACTCGAACGCTTTGCGGTCAAGCGTAATCGTAATTTCTTTGCTCTCGCCTGCTTTAAGTTCAACCTTTCTAAACGCTACGAGTTCTTTCTTGGGGCGTTCTAAAAGCGAGAAAATATCCGCCGTATAAACCTCGGCTATCTCCTTTCCGTCAACGGACGAGGTGTTAGTAATCGTAAACGAAAGAGTAAAATCGCTTTCTCCCGTTTTCTCAACTTTAAGGTTGGAGTACTCGAAAGTAGAATAACTCAAGCCGTAGCCGAACGGATAGCGAACGGGCAAACCTTTTCTATCAAAGTGGCGATATCCAACGAAAACTCCGTCGGTATAGTCGTCGTAGAAATCAATATTGTGGTCAAGCGAAACGAAACAATCGTCGAGCGAAAGGGGGAAAGTCTCGGTCAATTTTCCACTCGGATTAGTCTTGCCCGTCAAGATATCGGCAATCGCCTCGTTCATACCCTCGCCTGCAAACCCCGTGTAGAGAAGAGCGGATATATTGTCGATAAAGTCGCTTACGTCAATCGCGGAATTCGCCTCTAAAACTACGATAACTTTACCCTCGTTATATTTAGCAACGCAATTAATATAGTCGATATACCCTCTTTGAATTTTGAGAGTGTCTCTATCCTTGCCCTCGAGTTCTTCCATACGGTCAGTACCAACCGTAATTACGATAGCGTCGTCGTAATATGACTCTCTAGCGCCCACCGAAAGAAAACTAGAACGCGTATATCCTCTGCAATCGTCACATCTAAACGCTTGCCAGTACTTAATCTCGGTAGAGGGCATCTTTTCGCCTAACAACTCGTGCAAACTCTTTTGCTTAAACGCCGATTGAACTTCCGCAGAGCCACCGCCCGAGTGCGCCGGCAAAGAAGAAAATCTGCCGTGAACGGACATTTTCTTAACGCCCCGAAGAGGTAAAATCCCATCGTTTTTAAGTAGCACCATACTCTCTTTTGCAATTTTGGTTACTACTTCGTGCTTTTGCTCGGCGGTAAACTCAACCTTTCTCGTTTTCTTCGCCTCTTCGTTCTTTTCAATAAGGTCGAGTAACCTTCCCACGCTCTTATCAATCTCTTCGTCCGAAATTAAGCCCTTGTCGTAAGCCGTTTTGAGGTCGTCATACGCCGTTTCGTGATAAGGCATTTTTAGGTCGAGCCCTGCCCTAAGCGCCTTATAGCGGTTGTGTCCACCGCCCCAGTCGGACATTGTTACGCCCTTATATCCCATTTTGTTTCGGAGCGTTTCACTCAAAAGTTTTTTGTTCTCGACGGTGTAAACGCCGTTGAGTTTGTTGTAACTGCACATTACTGCCCAAGGCTCTACCTCGAACGCCATAGAAAACGCTTTTAAGTAAGTCTCGTAAAGCGTTCTGTCGTCAAGATTGCTCGTTACGTTTGCTCTGTCGTGCTCGCGATTGTTTGCGCAAAAGTGTTTTACGCACGCGCCCACGCCCTTGTCTTGCACGCCCTTGATATAACTCTTCGCCATAACGCCCGTAAAGAAAGCGTCCTCCGAAAAATACTCGAAGTTTCGTCCGCAAAGGGGCGTTCTTTTAATATTTACACCGGGCGCAAGCAATAAATCTCTGCCCTTTTCAATCATATCGTCGGCGATACATTTTCCCTCTAAATAAGCAAGTTCTTCGTCCCACGAACAAGACAGCGTTCCTATCGAGGGGTAACAAGTGGAGGGAATAATCTTTCCGTCCCAGCCTGCGGACTGCTCGAAAACTCTAACGCCGTTAGGCCCGTCGCTCATTTTTAGCGTTGGAATATCGTCGGGAGTTGCTAGTTCCCAGTAGTTTTTCGCCGTGAGAAGGCGTAACTTCTCGTCGAGCGTTAGTTCGGTTGCTTTTCTCATCTTTTTCTCCTAAATAATATCGGTAGGAACGGGGAACGCCTTAACGAGACGGTTAACCTCGCTTTTCGCTTTTTCCTTTTCGCCTTTTGCTACTAGCGAGAAAATCTTCGCTATTTCACTCATTTGCTCTCCGTCCATACCTCGTTGAGTAAGCACGGTCGTACCAAGTCTAATTCCGTTTGCAACGGGCGAATCGTCGAAGGGGAGCGCTTTAGAGTTTACGCTTATGCCTACGCTTTCGAGTTTCTCGGTAAAGTCAACGCCGTTAATTCCAAGGGGCGAGCAATCGGCAAGAATTATGTGACAATCCGTTCCGTCCGTGAAAATCTTAAAGCCCTCGTCTTTTAACTTTTCGGCTAAAGTTTTCGCATTGTCCACGATTTTTTTCATTAAATTCTTAAACTCGGCTTTTTTAGTCCGTTCAATAGCGTACGCCGAGCCTGCAATCGTTTGAAGGTGGAGAGACGCTACGTTGCCGGGGTAAACGGCGTTCTTAACGCTCTCAGAAAGTTCAGCCTTGCTCATAATAAATCCCGTGTGCGGTCCGCACATAGTCTTGGTACAAGACGCCGTTACAATATCGGCGTAAGGGAACGGATTGTTACTAACTCCGCCTGCAATCAGTCCCGAAAAGTGCGCTATATCCGCCATAAGGTAAGCCCCTGTCTTACGAGCAATCGCCGACAATCTCTCGTAATCGATTTTTCTCGGATACGCCGCAGAGCCAACTACGATTAATCTCGGGCGAAAACTTTCCGCTTTTTCTCTCGCCTCGTCGTAGTTTATACTTCCGTCACGGTTTAGCCCAAAATATTCGAATTCGTAAATCTTGGACGAAACGTTTTTCTTTCCGCCGTGCGACTGGTGCGCGCCCGCCATCGGGTCTAATGCTAGTATTCTATCGCCAACCTTACAAACCGCCGAGTATGCGCAAAAATTCGCCATACTTCCCGAGTAGGGGAACATATTAGCGTAGTCCGCGCCGAAAACTTCTCTCGCTCTTTTCTCCGCCAAGATTTCAAGTTCTTCAATCACGGCGCTACCTTTAAGTCGCTGATTTCCTATATTACCCACCGCCGTTTTATTGCAAAAAATACTGCCCTGCATCTTTAATGCAAATTCGGGTTGTATGCTTTCCGACGCTATCATTTCAAGCGTATTTTCTTGACGGTCTTTTTCTCTAAATAGAATATCCGTTAATTCTCTGTCCATTATTCGTTCCACCCAAAAAACCATTTTAATTTCATATCGTCCTCGCACTCTTCTCCGTGCGCTCCGCCACCAAGAGCCGTTTCGTGACAACCGTGGTCGCTGTTGAAAACGAGCATATATTTATTTTCTTTCCAAACTCTTTTCGCTACAGAGCAAACTTCACCGAAAATACTCGCCTTTTCTTTAAGCACTTCTATCGCCTTTTCCCCTCTCGGCGTAACTTTATGCTGGGTGTAGTCGTAGTCGAGTTGGTACAAAAATATGAAATCGTATTCGTTTTTTTCAAGCAACGATATAGCCTTATCCGCCATAGCCCTATCGTCGTCGCCGTCCACGATATAAAGGTCTGCCTCTCTTTCCCAAAGCATAGACTTTATACAACCGTTATTGCAAGTAACCACCGCTACCTTTTTGCCTTGGCGTACTAGCGATTGAGTATAGGGCGTAACCGACAAACTCGGCTGAGCAACGCCGTTTACTATTTTTGGCTCTTTATACTCGGGTAAGCCGTTTTTGTCGGGAGTAGTACCCGAAAACATTGCTCCGTAACAAACGGGCGTAATCGAGGGCATAACCGTTCGTATCACTTCTTCGTACGGCGCGTGTTCTTTGACTTTGGCGAAAATATCCGCTCTTTCCTCCGTCAAGTAAAAAGGCACGGCGTCAACGGAAACTACCAAAACCTTATCTCTTACTCCGCTACCTAGCACTTCGCTCGCTACGGGCAACGCCTCTGCCATATGTTCTTCGCTCTTTACTCCCATAACGGATAACACCGTGGAGGCGAAATTAGTTATACTCTTTTCCATTTTTACTCCTCTATAAAAGGTTCTTATCTATATAATAATATATATTTCTCCGTCCGTCCTCTCAAATTAAAGATTATTTATTCTCATATTTTAAGGTTTTTTGCTTTTTTCGTTACTATTTTTTATTGCTTTTTGTTCTCGTAGGGTGTAAAATATAAGTATGAAAGCATTTTACGAAAACGTTGACGAAAATGAAGTTAAGATTACGGAAAGTAACGGCACTTACCCTGCGCACTTCCACGCTAGCGTGGAAATTTTGTATTGCAGAGAGGGAAAATTAACCGTTCTTCTTAACGGCGAAACGCTAACTCTTAACAAAAACGAGTTCGTTCTCTTCGACGAGGACGATATCCACGCAGTACTGTCGTCTCACGATTATCTTACCGTTCTTCTCCCACCGTCGCACCTAGGCGAATACCTTGCCTTTAAGGGCGAACGAACGCTTAACGAACGAATATTTTTAGACGACGGACAAATTTTGCCACTTATTACCGCCCTTATGGACGAAACGACTAACCGCCTAACCAAAATCGGATTAGTTACGACGCTACTTGGTAAAATTACGCAAAGAACTACTCTCGTTAGCAAAAAAACGGTAGTTCCCGACGATATGCGCGCTCTCCCCGAATTTTTACGCTCTCGGTTTACGCAAAAGATTACCCTATCGAGCGTAGCAAACGAACTAGGCTATAATAAGTTCTACCTCTCGGGCGCATTTAAGTCGTACTTCGGCGTGAACTTTACCGATTATATCACTTCTCTTCGCCTAAACCGATTTCTGCTTTTAATGGAGCGTGGCTCACTTCCCGTAACCGACGCTATTTTTGAAAGCGGATTTTCCTCTCTCCAAACTTTTTATAGAGTTTTTAAGAAAAAGTACGGTTGCTCTCCCGCCGAATACATAAAAAAATAGGATTGTTCCCACTTCTCCAAGCGGTGGATAATTTTGGCTATACGCTACAAAATATAAAAACTCTCGGGTTTTACTTGTCCGAGAGTCTTTTTTTATCAAAGAAATAGTATTTTACGATTGCAACGATATCGGCTAAGAGTTCAAACGAACAACTGATAATTACGAATAGCGTCGCTCCTGCAAGCACGTTGTAAACTACGGCGAGAATTGCCGGCACTAGCACTACGTTGTGGAGCACGACCACGTTTCTAATCGTGAACGAGAAACAGTACATAATGAGCACGGCGAGATAAATAGCGTCGTAAGGCGAATAATCTTTTAAGATTACGATATTTATCACGACGAACGCAAGCACCGTTGCAAGCGAGATTAAAATCGGCACTACGAGGGGAACTTTCTTATCTTTTCGCTCGTAAAGATAGCATATAAGAGAACGGAAAAAACCTATCGTTAGTCCTACCGTCGCAAAATAGAGTTCAACGAAAAGGTAGGAAAAAATAAGAAAAATTATGCCCGTAAGTTGAAACAGTAAGTACGACTTCTTAGAAACGAAGTAACTTACTACGATAAAGCCTAGGGCAATAAGTCCCATCGCAAGCGACAGCGTGTAGTTATACATAAATTAGATTTCGTGCTCTCCGTCGTTTAGGAATAGTACGCCGAGCGTTCCTTTTCCACAATGGCTAGTAATCGTCGAACCTGCGGTAGTTTCTAGAATTTCAGCGAAGGTAAATCTTTGTTTAACGATTTCCTTTACCTTTTGTACGATTTCGTCGGGAACGAGCGTATGAGTTACGAAAACTCTTCTCGGGTCGGGATTAGTAAACATATCGAAAATATTGTTTACGTACTTCTCTGCAACGATTGCGGTGTTACCTCTGTACTTTTGACCTACCACGATTTTGCCGTCTTTTAGGAGCAAAGAGGGTTTAATCTTAAGCGCAGTAGCAAAGAAAGACGCTAGTCCAGAGCATCTGCCACCCTTATGGAGATATTCCATACTGTCCACGTAGAAACACGCTTGAACGGCGGGAATACGCTCTACCACTTTTTCGTAAATTTGCTCTGCCGTATATTTTCCGCTGTCACGAAGGTCGCAAGCGTAAAGCACGAGCAAGCCCGTTCCAGTCGAAAGCGAAAGTCCGTCAACTACGAAAACTCCGCCCATTTCTTCCGCTGCCATACGCGCGTTAGTCGCCGTAACCGAACAGCCCGAAGAAATGGTAAAGTGAATTATGATATCCTCGGGAGATTTTTTAATAGAGGTAAAAAACTCCTTATGCTCTTCTGCAGAGCGAGCCGCGGTCTTGGGCAAAGTTCCCGTTTTAGCAACGAAATCGTAAATCCCGCTAGGCGTTATGGTAACGCCGTCGTTAAAAGTTTCGCCTCCTAAAACTACCGCAAGAGGAAGGACGGGTATGTTCCTTTCCTCAAATAGGTAATCGAGGTCTGCCGTTGAATCTGACGAAATTATAATCATTTTCGTTCTCCTTTTGTTTTTTTTTAATTATTATTTGCGGAACGAACGTCCGAATAAATAAAATCGATTATTTTCTTTAGCGCACTGTCGTCGCCCTCTTTGAAAACTTTTACTTTCTTTCCTAAAACCTGAGTTAATTTGAAGTGCCCGTAAAACCTCGAATCTTTCGAGACGTTACGATTGTCGCCAAGCGCAACGATATTTCCTTTCTCGACAGTTTGGTACTGCACCTTTTCCACAAGGTCCGTTAAACTATCGGCTACGCCCATTTTCTTGAAAATAGCGCCGAAGTAAGTCATATCCTCTTTTTTGTACGGCTCGTTTTGAAGAACGAAACCCTCGCCTTTATCGAGGTAAAGGTCAATCACTTCGCCTTTTTCCGTCTCTCGTCGAACGAACCCGATTTTATCGCCTGCAACGGCAACCACTCTTTTAATGATATTGTTGTCGCCTGCGTCAATAACGACGATATCGCCTCTGTCTAATTCCGAGTACGCGTTGGAAATCAGCACCGTTTCGCCGTCGTAAATCGTGTTTTGCATTGAGTTGCCCGAAATCAGTACGGGCTCGTAGAAAGATGCAACCGCAAAAATTACGATTACGAGCAGAATAAACAAGTTCGTAACGAAACCGAAAATTCTACCACCTAATCCTTCCTTTTCGGCGTTTAATAAATTTTCGTTAAAGTCGGTCACTTTTCTCTCCGTTCTCCCTTCATTACCCTTCGATTTTTTCCTTAATTATCTTCTTTGCGTCTTCGCTAGTAATCATTACCGTTCGTCCACAATAAAGACAAGTAAGTTTAAAATCCGCTCCCGTTCTCGTTACGGTCCAGCCGTTTTTACCGCAAGCGTGAGGCTTTTTGGTCTTAATCTTATCGCCTACTACTAAATCCATTATATCCATAACAACGAGTTTATAAGCAAAGTCTTTTCACTGCTTATCGTGAATTTAATCGCGTCCGCCCAACTTTCCATAGGTCCGCTTTCCGACTTGAATTCGCTTGCCGAAAGCGTAACCTTACACCACTCGCCGTACGACGGGAGAGCGTGCTCGTGCGTATAAACCTCGTATCCGTCCTCTTCTTTGGTGGTAACCTCGAAAGTTACGGTCTGTTTATCTTTAGAGTAAACTAAAAGTTGAAGCAGACTATCTCTTGCTCCGCTGGTATGCACGTCGCCGATTTTTAAGGTCGTTATAGTATTTACCGAACTAGTAACGCCTTCAATACCACTTTTACCCGTAGCCATACTTACTTCGCCGAATAGGTCCGTCTTTTTGGTAATCATCCACGAATCGACGCCCATTTCAGGTTCGTAAACGAGACGCTTTTTGATAATTTCGCCCTCGCCAACGCCCATCATATACGGCGTTTTCGTAACGATTTCACTAGAGAGTTGTATTCCGCTTTTATATTTTACGGTAACGAACGCCGACGCTTCTTCTTTAGTTAAATAAACGTCCGCTTTCGCACGGTACTTACCTTCCTCCGTTTTCTCGAGCGGTAGTCTAAACCAGTTTCTATACGCTCCTTTAGAAAATCCGTAGGTATAATACAAATCGACTTTCTCTATATCTTCGTCGAACACCGACGCTATATAATAAAGCGAACGATTTTCGCAAACCGCTTCTAGTGTAGGTTGCATAGGAAGGGGCGTGTGCGAGAAACAAAGTTTATTCATATAGGTAAGCAAACTTTGTCTTTGCGACGGAGAAAGCGTGTTGTCCGATTGCTCGGCAATATAGTAATTACACTTTTCCGACGAGGCAAGATACACCGAGTTTACGGGGAAAAGCGAATCCTCGTTATTATTAGAACTCTCCACGATATAAAGAGGCACTTTGATAAACGGAACGTAAGTTGCGTTCGCTAAACACGAATTATACACCATAGCCTCGTCAGAGCCAAGGTCAAGCCCCGGAATATAAGTCGAGTTAAAAAGCGCAATCGCGCACGAGGCGTTAGGCTCTACGTACGACGCCTTATAAACTTGGAACGCTCCACGGCGCACTCCGAAAAAGCAAATTCTGTTGCTATCAAGGTTTGGCTGGCTCTCAAGATAATAATAACCTCTAAGCATTATCGTAGCGTAAGTAAACCAGCACGAGTTTTTGGGCGTGGTCGTGAGCGAATTAAAATCGCTCTTTTCGGACTTATAGTTCGCACCCTCTAAAGATTCGGGATAAATCGTGAATTTTCCTTCCTCTCTTCTTCCGCCGTAATCAAGGGCTAGCACGGTAAAACCGCAATCAGTCAAAAGATTAATATAAGTCGTGTCGAACGGCGTGTCAACGTCGTTCATAAGCACTACTGATGCTCCCGTGGGAATACAAGAGGGAGAATAGAGGCGAGCGTAAATGCGGATAACGCCGTCAGTCGTTGCGTCTCCGTTAAAATAAAACTCTTTAATTGTATATCGCTCTTCAACTTGGGTTTTAAGCACCGTCTCGCCGAGAGGTAATCTGCGGTGGTCACGGTTCGCCCAAAGCATTTGAGCAGTCATTAGTTCCATTTTTGCCTCTATTTATCTATATAATCACTTATGATATTATTATATTTATTTCGTTTTGTCAAGCAAAGTTTAGAGTTCATATCGTAGTACGCTAGCATTATCAATGCCAAGTCCGATAATATCTTCACGGTTATACTCGTCGCCGAGCGCAATTCTCATACCTCGAAGCGCTCCGTTGTGCGTTACGACTAGCACGCTTTTGCCTTTGTACTCTCGTTTTATAAACTCAATAAAATCTTTCGTTCTAGCAATCATATCGTCAAGACTTTCCATATTGTGTTTATCCGCAGGGAAATCAAATCTCCAACGGTCAGCCTGACTAAAATCCATCTCTTTGCCCGTAAGGTCGCCAAAGTCTCGCTCGATTATACGCTCGTCAACCGTTATCGAAACGGGATACAAATTCTTTGAAAGGATACACTTTGCCGTCTCTTGAGTTCTCGATAGCGGGGAAACGAATACGGCGTCGAAACGAACTTTATTAAGTTTTTCGCCCGTTTCAAGCGCCATCATCACGCCTTGCTCGTTGAGTTTGTCGTCAAAAATTCCGTTCATAAGATTTTGAGCGTTCATTTTGGTTTGTCCGTGTCTTACAATATAAAGCATTTTTCCTCCCTACTCGGTACGAAGCGCAACAACGGGGTCTTTTCTCGCTGCGGAACGAGCGGGGAATACGCCGGAAATAAGCGTTAAGCCTACGCTTAACCCGATTAGAAGAAGGGCTTGCCCAAAAGGTAACGCCGCTATACTCTTAACTCCGATTAGCGGATAAAGAATTAAGTTTACGATTGCGGATATGCCGTAAGTCGCCAAAATACCGATTAGGCCTGCAAGCAATCCGATAATAACTGTCTCTGCCGTAAATAGACGAGATACGTCTTTCTTTCTTCCGCCAAGCGAACGAATAACGCCGATTTCCTTTATTCTCTCCACTACCGAAACGTAAGTTATTATTCCTATCATTACGGTAGAAACTACGAGCGAAACGGAAGTAAACGCGATTAGCGCGTAGGAGACGATATCAATCATAGTGTTGATTAGGTTTATAATAAGCGATAGCGTATCCGTATATTTAACGTCTTGACGGTCGGACGCAAGCAATTCTACGCCTCCTACCGTTAGCGTTTCGTCCCCGTTCCAGCGCTCTAAGTATTCAGTAACGAAATCCTTGTTGTCAAAACTTATGGGGTAAATGGAAATAGAGTTTGCAAGCGAGTTCGCTCCAAGCGTTCTTATTACGCTTTCCTTAATATCGTCTGCCGATATCGACGCGCTACCGCTCGCTCCGGAAAACATTGACATTAACGCCGTGTTTCCACCTAGAGAAACGTACTGCATAGTGGGGACTTGTATTGCTCCTTCAAACGAGAAGGAAAGCATATAAGGTACTACGCCGAGCCCTGCTATTTGCGTGGGGTCGGTAATGCCCGTCGTATCCAAATTCTTATAGTGTTCTACGATACCGCCTGTCTCTGCGCCGTTAGTCGCTAGGATATAATCGGTAAGCGCTTGCGTGTAATAAATGCCCGACTTCAAACTACCGAACATTACGTTCTCGTTGGGCTTTAGTATTCCTACGACTTTTAGTTTTAATTCTTTGTCCGTTTGTTCGGACCAGTCCGCTCCTGCCTTATAGTTGTAAGTGTAAGGCATACTGGGAATAGGGCTTGCGCCGAACACTTGCGAGTTGGGATACCAGTAGAACTCTTTTCCGAGTAGTTCTTCATAACCGAAATACTTTTTGTAAATATCGGGATTATAGTTTTGATACCCCGTCATTTCTCCCTTTTCGATTCTAATATCCTCGTCCGCTTTATAGACGATATTCATAAATTCTTCTTGCGTGTAATAACCAAGTCTAGCCAAGAGCAAGTCGGACATTTGCTCGTCTTTGTTGATTACGAGCATAACCTCGTCTTTTGCAGTAGCAATATTACCGTAAACGGTGTATTGTCCTGCTAGATATTCTACGCTATTAGGCGCTTGTTCCATATTAGGAATAAACATACTTACGTACTGCGCGTAATCTTTAAAAGACGACTTTTTAAGAATTTCGGTATATAGCGAGGTTAGTGCCGATATCGACATTACCGTATCTTCACTCTTGCCTTCCTCTCTTACGTTAGTATAGATATTGTTATGAACGTCGATACCGTAACCGAGTTTCATTGCCGAATAATATTCGCTAGGCATCTCTTTTACGAAATTAACGTAATTCTCGTTAAGGTCGTTCTTGATAAGCAAACTGTTCGCTTTGTCACCCATCTTGATAAAGTACTCGACCATAGAATCAACGGCAACCTTGTTGGGTTGTTTAATTATCTCTACCTTTTGGTTAGAGTCCATCATACCCGTTAATGCCTCTAAGTCGTAAGTCGATTCGGTAATCTCTATCGGATTTCCCGAAAGCATATCGTCTTGCATAGACGCCACGTACGCCTTAATTCCCGACGAGAACGCTAGAACTAACGCTATGCCGATAATACCGATTGAGCCGGCAATACCAACCATAATCGTTCTTGCTCTCTTGCTAATAAGGTTACGAGCCGAAAGCATAAACGCCGTGAAAATGGACATCTTCGCTCTTTCTTTTCTCTTTTTCTTCGCTTTCCTTTCGTTACCGCCTTGCTCTCTTACGGTGCGGAGATATTCTTCTTCCGCTCTTGCTTCCTCTTCATTAATAGCGGTTACTTCTCTTTCTTCCTCTTCTTCGGTAAAAGGCATACTATCACTCTCGATATTTCCGTCGAGTAGGCGAATAATACGTGTTGAGTACTGTTCGGCAAGTTCGGGGTTATGCGTTACCATAATTACCAACTTCTCTTGCGCGATTTCCTTAATAAGGTCCATAATTTGAACCGAAGTTACCGTATCAAGCGCACCCGTAGGCTCGTCGGCAAGCAAAATTTCAGGCTCGTTAACGAGCGCTCTTGCAATCGCTACACGCTGACATTGTCCGCCCGAAAGTTGGTTAGGACGCTTATAATACTGCCCTTTTAGTCCTACTCTATCAAGAGCCTCTTTCGCTTTCTTTACACGCTCGGCTTTACTCATACCCGCAATCGTGAGGGCAAGTTCTACGTTGCCTAGCACGCTTTGATGCGGAATAAGGTTATAACTTTGGAAAATAAAACCTACTCTATGGTTACGATATACGTCCCAGTCGCTCTCCGAAAAAGACGCCGTGCTCTTTCCGCTGATTACGAGGTCGCCACTAGTATATTTGTCAAGTCCGCCTATAATGTTAAGCAAGGTCGTTTTTCCGCAACCCGACGGTCCTAAAATCGAAACGAATTCGTTTTTACGGAACGCTAAAGACACACCGTTAAGAGCGTGTACGGTTGTATCGGCAACTTTATAGTCTTTAGTGATATTCGTGAGTTTTAACATATTCTATTCCTCGCGTCGTATAATCCCATTAAATTATACGCCATTTTTTTGTGAAAAATATTACGATAAAGTGAAAATTTTTTCACTTAACTAAAAGATAAACGGGGAAAGTCGCTTTTTGCCCTTTCCCCTCGTTTTTATCGATATTCTTCGTTTCTATAAACGAAAAACTAAACGGCTTTGCCATTTAGTCGTTCGCTAGTTTACGCCTTGCTTGCAATAATATTTTTAATTGCGTTGTAAAGGTTGGTAGTTCTTGCTCTTAAAACTACGGGAGAAACGGTGTAATTCTCGGATGCGTTTTCGTCGTCGCCGGGAAGTTCGTTACCCACGTTAGCGTCGAGATAGAAAATAGCCTCAACCTCGCCGATTTCGTTGTCGCTGTTGCCGATAAAGAGAATTGCTCTGTCGAACTTAACCTCTTCGCCCTCAACCTCAATTACTTTTGCGGTAGCATATACGAATTCTACCTTGTACTTGCCTTCAGCCGTAGCCGAAACGATTTGGTCGGAATTGAGTTGAACTTTCGTTTCCTCGCTTGCGCCGTCTAGAACTTCAGTCTTAAACTTGGGCTCGCCCGAAACCTTACCCTCTAAAATGCCTTGCATTACGGAGTAGTACGAACCGTCGAGAGCCTTGTCAAGGTCCTTTTTAAGGTCTGCGTTGTTATCAGCCTCGAGTTCGATACGCTGAACGTCAGACGAATAAACGACTGCTCTGGAATATCCGTCAACTGCGGTTGAAACGGGCTTAATCTTTACTAGGCAAAGTACTAGTACTGCGATAGCGAGAACTGCTATTACGCTTGCAATAATAATTACCGGTTTGGTGAGAAACTTTTTCATTACTAAAAAACTCCTATTTTTTGTTTTGCTTTATTTTTTGCGCCAAGCGCTTTTTTGACTATTTGTTATATTTTGCGCCAAGTCTTTCTTTGAGTTCGGCTTTAACCTCGTCGGCGCTTGCTCCTGCCATAATCATATCCACTTCTTCGGTGTATATCGTTTCGCACTCGAGCAGAACTCTTACCATTACGTCCATTTGCGAGCGATTGCTCTTTAGGCACTCAAGCGCCTCTTGGTGCGCGTTTTCAACGAGCAGAGCAACCTCTTTATCAATCTTGCCTGCAACCTCTTCCGAATAAGAGTGCGTGCTTTGATAATCTCTACCTAAGAACACCTCTTGGTTCGAACCGTAATAAACGGGACCGAGCGTTTGGCTCATACCCCACTCCATTACCATCTTTCTAGCAATTCCGGTTGCTTGCTTAATGTCGCCGACTGCTCCTGCCGAAATATCTTCGATTACGATTTCTTCAGCCGCTCTTCCGCCCATTGACATAGCGAGGTTAGCCTTGAGTTTGTTTATCGTGATATGGTCGTCGTCGCTGTCGGGACGAGTCATAGTATAACCTGCCGCTTGACCACGAGGAATTATGCTTATTTCGTGCACGGGGTCGCAGTACGGATTGCAACGAGCCACGATTGCGTGTCCAGCCTCGTGGTACGCCGTTATTCGTTTATCAACCTCGGTTACTAGTCTAGATTTCTTTTGCGGGCCCATTACGACCTTGTTAATTCCCTCGTAAATGTCTTCCATTGAAATCAGACTACGATTGTCTCTTGCGCAAAGGATTGCCGCCTCGTTAAGAAGGTTCGCTATATCCGCGCCCGAGAAACCGCTAGTAATTCTGGCAAGCGTTTGGAAATCAACTTCGGGAGAAATAGGTTTGTTGCGAGCGTGTACCTTAAATATAGCCTCACGTCCGCGCACGTCGGGAGTGTTTACGTAAATTTGACGGTCAAATCTTCCCGGACGAAGTAAGGCAGGGTCTAAAATATCCGCTCTGTTGGTCGCCGCCATTACGATAATTCCGTCGTTGGTCGCAAATCCGTCCATTTGAACGAGCAACTGGTTAAGCGTTTGTCCTCGCTCGTCGTGGCCCCCGCCAAGACCTGCTCCTCTGTGACGACCTACTGCGTCGATTTCATCAATAAAGATTATGCACGGCATATTCTTTTTCGCATTATCAAAGAGGTCACGCACTCTGCTTGCGCCCACACCAACGTACATCTCTACGAAGTCCGAACCGGAGATTGAGAAGAACGGCACGTTCGCCTCGCCAGCAACCGCTTTAGCAAATAGCGTTTTACCAGTTCCGGGAGGGCCTACCAAAAGTACGCCACGGGGGATTCTCGCTCCCACTGCCGTAAACTTCGACGGCGCTTTAAGAAATTCAACGATTTCTTTGAGTTCTTCTTTTTCTTCCTCAGCGCCCGCTACGTCCGTAAAACGAACTTTCATATGATTTTGCACGTTTGCCTTGGACTTTCCAAAGTTCATAGCCTGTTTATTCGCTCCGCCCATAGAACGGAAAATTATTACGGCTAGAATAATCATTATAACGAAACCTGCAATCGGTATTATCGACGAGAAAATACTGCCCTCGTTTCTATCGTTAAAAGTGATTTTTATGTCCTTAGCGTCCTCTGCGTTAGCGCTGTTATGGTAGTCGATATACGCTGAAAACGATACCGTTTCCGTTTTTTCTATCACTCCGTCGGCATCAGCGTCATAAGCGATTACCCACTCGGCTACGTTTTGCTGAACGAACGCTTCGTAACGCTTTCCGTCAGAAGTACGAATATTGACCACGTCGTTATCAATATTTACCGTTTCAACCGTACCGCCGTCGATTAAATCCTTAACTTCGTTAAAGGACGCTTCCTTGGCAGGGTTGCGGAACAAGAAGAACATTCCGACTATCGACACTATCGCAAGTATTACAACTACTATTAGTATGCCTTTAGTGCTTGATTTCAATTTTTACCTCCATATTTCGTAGCCTACGGCTACTCGCCTCAAACGGGCGCTGTCAATCGTAATTATCTTATGCAATTTCGCTCTCTTTTATAAGAAAACGCAAATTGCGTTATATGATTATAGCATATTTTATCGGCGCTCGGCAACTAATTTATGCTCGCAAATGTTAAATCCAAGTGAATTTTTTGTGAAATCTCCTTTTTTTTAACCATTTTTTCTTCTCTGTCCGCACTTTTCTTTCTCTTGGAAGTAATAGTTAATAACTATTCCCTTTTTCTCTAGCGCAAAAAGTTACGCCAAACCTCGTCGATTTTCTCTCGTTTAATACTATCCGTTTAAAAAAACGCACTCGATTTTTTCTAATTTTGTATGCAAAATAAGTGTTTTTTCGGCGTAAATTATTGACTAAAATTGCGTTTTCAGTTATAATTATGTAAAAGTAACTAAAATTGTGTATTATGGTTATATTTTCATAACTATATTGCAAGCAAAGGAGTTAATTATGGCTGTAAAGAAAGGACTTGGTAGAGGATTAAGCGCGCTACTTGGTGATAGCGAGCATCAATACGACCTCTCCTTTAATAAAGACGAAGAAAAAACGGTAGTTCCCGTTGACACTAGCGATACCGCAACTGAAATTCCTATTTCACAAATCGACCCCAACGTTAACCAACCGAGAAAAACTTTTGACGAGGTTGCTCTATCGGAACTAGCGAACAGTATTCGTATTCACGGCGTTATCTCCCCTATTATCCTCGTTAATCAACCCAACGGCAGATATATGATTATCGCCGGAGAAAGAAGATGGAGAGCGTCCAAAAAAGCAGGTCTCCTTACTATCCCTGCTATCGTTAGAAACTATACGCCTCAGCAAGTTAAGGAAATTTCGCTTATAGAAAACTTACAGCGCGAGGACTTAAACCCTATCGAAACGGCGATTGCGATTAAGCAACTTATGGACGAATATAACTATACGCAAGAGCAAGTTGCAGACAGAATAGGCAAAAGCCGTCCTGCCGTTGCTAACACGCTACGCCTACTTCACCTCTCTGCTCCCGTAGTAGATTTGGTTGCAGGCGGTAAACTCTCCCCCGGTCACGCAAGATGCCTAGTCGTCGTTGATAGCCCTGCCGACCAACTAAAACTCGCTTTAATGGGTTGCGATAACAAAATGACCGTTCGCGATTTTGAGAAACTCGTTAAGAACTTCCTTAATCCAAAGCCCAGCAAACCGAAGGTTGAACAAAGCATTGAACTAAAAGATATGATTTCGCGTATGCAACGCACTTTCGCCACTAAAGTTACTGCGCTTGGAAACGACAGAAAGGGACGCATATATATCGACTACTACAATAGAGACGACCTAGACCGTATATGCGATATACTTGAAGTTATTGAAAAGAACTATACGCCTAACAATTAAATAATAAAATTGTACGATAGAACAAAAAAAGTCACGCAAAATCGTGGCTTTTTTGTTTTCTTATTCGTTTTTGAACTATAAGCGATAATTCAAAGAAAAAACACAATATAAGTTTATTTATGCGAGGCAAATACACTAAATATTGTATAAATTGCTAATTTAGAACACTATTTTTGCAGTTTTACTTGCAATAATCAATTATAAACAGCGCAGACAAGCATTTTTCAAAAAATTGTAAAAATTTTAGAAAACTTCGGATAAAAATTTGATTATTTCAATAAAAATTAACCATAAAACGGTAATTTTAAGCGTGAAAACAACCTAAAATCCCGTATTATAGCCGTAAAATAGCCGTTTTTAAGGCATAACTTGGCTAAATCTTCGTTTCAGCCGATATAATATAAAAATTAGGCTTACAGCGAGCGGAAAATACTACTAATGAAGTTCGTTTAAAAATGAAATATCCTTCTATCTATTCAACTTGTCGGGACAAAAAATAAAGTTTCACGTGAAACAAATTAGTCCTCCAGGAAAAAATTCGTCGTGTTTCACGTGAAACAATTTACCCCTCCAGGAAAATTCGTCGTAATTGAAAATTTAAAAAATTAAACTGCGAAATCTCATTTTTTCGCAGTTTTTTTTCTTAAGAAAATCAGTTTTTTGTAAAAATTTATCAAAGTCGATTTTTGTAAAAATTTGTAAATTTTATTATTTTAAAAAATTCGGTTTTTTAATTAAATTGTGGTGCTAATCGTTTGCGCTTTAATAAATATATGCTTTTTTTGTGTATTTTTTGTTTTTACCGCTATTTTAGTTATGTTTATATAATTTATTATGGTTATTATTATATAACTTTTTGACGATTTGAGAGCGAAAACTTACTGATAAATTACCGTTTTATTAGGAATTTCTCATTAAAATTTCATACTTTTTGGGGGTTATTCCTACTTCCCTCTTAAAAATTCGTATAAAGTGGAATTCATTTTTATACCCACAGGAAATTGCGATATTTGAAATTGATTTTTCTTCACGACTTTCAAGTAAAATTTTCGCGCGGTTTATTCTTGCGTTTATAAGGTCTTGATTAGGAGTTATTTTGAAAATTTGTTTATATACGGAATAAAACCTACTTTCGCTTATACCGATTTTTTTAGACATATCGGAAATGTTTATCTCTTTATCAAGATTTAAGAACATTTCGTTTCTTAATTCCTTAATAGAACGCTTTAACGAGTGAGAAATATAATTTTCTTCGCTTTCAATGTTGTTACCTCTAGATATTAGCGCAAACAAGATATTTAGGTAATTTTCGATAATTTCAGCGTTATTTTCCTGATTTCCTGCTTTTTCAGCCTCAATTTTAGTTACAACTTCACTAATTTGGCTATAATTTTTCGGATAATATATCGTGTTAAGGCTAAGTTTATATGAAGAGAAAACATTTTCTACTTCGTTTCCTGCGATATGAATCCAGTCGTGAGTGAGGTCAAAGGGCAATCTTCCGATGCTATACGGAGTGTTTTTATCAAGGAGAATAACAGCGTTTGGACGAATAGTAATTTTCTCTCCTTTTAAGGTAAAGGGAACTGCTTGCCAAAAATGAATAAAAATATATTCGTTTAATCCTTTTTTTCTATCTAAAATCCAACCTTTTTTTTCAGGCCAAGCGTGTCTTACGTCAGTAATATACATAGTTTTTTCTCCGTTGTAAATTGTGTTTTTAGTATAAATTATAAAATAGAAAAAGTCAATATTTTTATAAAGAAATTTTTATTATTTTTATTAAATCCCTTGAAAATAACTAAATAAAGTGATATACTTTACTTAGTTTACAAAAAAGAGGTAAATATGGATTACGGAAAAGTAATATCTTTAGTTTACGAGGCGAGGAAAATCGTTTTTACGGCGGAGTATAATACGGAACATAAAAACGCTAATCCTTACGATTTCGTTACCGCAGTTGATACGGGAATTAGTGATTTTTTAAAACGCGAACTTTATAAAGCGTTCCCTGAAATCGGATTTATGACCGAAGAGGAAAGCGAGCATACTCTTGCTGATAAAGCGTTTATTCTCGACCCGATTGACGGCACGACAAATCTCGTTTACGATTATAAAATGAGTTCAATTTCACTTGCGTTCGTTGAGAACAAAAAAGTTTCTTTTGGCGTGGTTCTTAACCCATTTAGCAACGAAATGTTCTTTGCTATTAGGGGCAGAGGGGCACACCTATACGATATTAGCGGTGGTATTGAGGAACTACTCAAAATCGGCGTTGAAAATTATAGCAATCCTGTTTACACATCTAAACGCACGTTAAATCAATCTCTTATTGAATTTGGCGCAGGCTCTAGTCATAAAGACGAGGCACAAGAAACTTTCACTAGAGGAGCAAGAGTCTTTTCTAAGTGTCTAGATTTACGGCGTATTTGTTCGACGGCAATTGCTATTTGTTATATAGCGTCAGGACGACTCGACGGATATTTTGAAAAGGTTATAAAGCCTTGGGATTACGCTGCGGGCATCTTAATTTTGAGCGAGGCAGGAGGAAAGGCGAGCGACTGGAACGGTAATCCTTTGCCTCTAAATAAGCCCGGAACGATAATTTGTTCTAACGGCGTTAACTACGACGAACTTCTCAAAACAGTAACTGGAGAATAAAATGAAAAAGATAAAAAATACTTCTGCAATAACCGTTTCAGCAATTCACGGGTTAGCATTTACAGTATTTTTCGTGCTCGAACAATTTTTGAGCGAACTCGTTTATCCATACCTTGAAAACCATATACCTAAAGCGCTTTACATAGCGATATCAGCAGTAGTTGCTGCCCTTCTATACTCGGTAACCTATACGGTAATTCATAAAATCTACGAGCGTTTTTTGATTAAAAACGACACGAGATTAAAGATTGACGGAACTTGGTATCACGTTCATATTCCACACTATATGGGCAGAGAAGACTACACGCAAGTTCGACTAAGCGTTGGTAAAACTACCGTATCGCGCGACCTTATGGACTTTACTTTCGTAGGTAATAACGAACGGTGTTACCAAAACGAGGACGGCTCTCTTTTATTAAAGACGGAAAACGCTACGCACTGGTACACCAAAGCCACGAAACTTTCTGATGAAAACGATTTTGACTTAATCGAAATTTACGAGGCTAAAACGATGGGTAATCCTACGATTGAAGTTGAGGCTTGTCCCTGTTGTAAAACTAAATTTGAAACTCCGATTGAAATTACCGAGGCTGAAAGGTTCCGTCACGGCATACATAAAATAAATATTGTTGAAGACGAAGGTAATTCTTATCTTAAAGGCGAATACTCTGACTGCTGGCCATCTCTTAAAACTGGAGAAATTTATTTTTATAGAACGATTAAAGAAAGAGATGAAAAAATTTACGAGTTTTTTAATAATGCTAAAGAGTGGAGAAAAAATCAAAATTTACAAACTAAATAATATAAAAAAAGCGCAGGTATAAAATGCGCTTTTTTCTTTATAAAGGTTTAACTCTCGGTAAATTTTTACCTCTTGGATATTTTAGTGGCGTTTCTTTTTCTTTTTTAATTATAATAAGTTTTCTATTATTTCCGTTTCTACTTACCTCGACAACTTCAATTATTTTTCCGCCTAAAACAGATAGAGCGTTTTTAGCATTTACTATTTCTTCTTCCGTTTTTTCAGATTTATAAGCAATAAATATTCCTCCTACTTTTACGAACGGTAAAGCGTACTCTACTAAAGTGCGAAGTTCAGCAACTGCACGGGAAACTACAACGTCAAACTTTTCTTCCTTTTTTAAGTCCTCAACTCTTGAGTGAATAGCCTTTATATTTTTTAGTTCTAAACTTTTTATAACTTCACAAAGAAAAGTAACTTTTTTATTTACGCTATCAAGTAAAGTTACCGATAAGTCGTCTCTTATTATTTTAAGCGGTATTCCGGGAAAGCCTGCGCCCGAACCTATATCTAAAAGAGAACACCCCTTGTCGATATAAGGCAAAGCGGAAAGGCTATCAATAAAGTGCTTATCTTTAATTTCTTCTTTATCGGTAATCGCAGTAAGATTAAATTTTTCGTTCCACTCGATTAAAAGAGAAGAATAAAGATTAAACTTTTCTTCTTTATTAAGCGAATTAATTTTTTCTAAAAATTGTTTCATAGACTTATTATAGCATTATTAAAAAGTAAAATCAAGACTTATCAACACGAATAAAAATTTTTCATTACTTTTCCTCTTTCCTTAGTATTATTTATATATAGTAAAGAGTAGTAGTTTTAGTAGTAGGTGCGAGGAAAAAGTGGATAAAAAAACCGTCTTAAAAAAAGCACAACTAGTAGAAAAAAAAGTGACGAAAACGGAAAAAAAGTCTATATGTTGATTTAGTTATATTAACCGAACTATGTTGATAAATGATGATAAGAAGTGGAAGTAAAATTAATATCGTGGATAAAAAAAATTTTTGGTCGAAAAAAGACGAAAGTTAAAGGTGTAAAAAAGAGTTATCCACACGGTTTTCAACACTGTGGATAAAGTTATACCGTATAATGTTGACAATTTAGATAAAAAAAAGTATAATTTTTCTATGACTGATATAAATAAAACGATAATAGCGATTGCAACGCCTCACGGGGCAGGAGCAATAGGAATAATTAGGATAAGCGGTAAGGACTGTTACGACGCAGTAGCCTCCGTTTTTTCGGGGTTTAAGAAAAAAGAGCCTAATCTAATGAAATACGGTACTCTTACTTGCGGAGAATATACTGATAAATGTATGGCGGTATATTTTAAAGCGCCTTTTTCATATACGGGCGAGGACGGAGTGGAAATTTATTGTCACGGTAGTTACGCTCTTATGAGTGGAATAGTCCGTTGGTTTATTGAAAATAAAGGTTTTTATTACGCCGAGGGTGGAGACTTTACGGCGCGTGCTTTTGCTAACGGAAAAATGGACTTAACGGAGGCGGAGGGAGTTCACGACCTTATTACTGCTGAGAGCGAGGCGGAAATTAGAGGAGCGTTTTCACTTCTTACCGGAAAACTCAAAAAAAGTATTACCGATATACAAAAGAAAATCGTTTCGGCTAGAGCGGAAACGGAAGGGGCTATCGACTATCCTGAAGAGGACGTAGAAGAGCAGTCCGCTATCGAGGTTGAAAAGAAGATTAAGGATATAAAGAAAGACCTCTTGTCGATAATATCCACTTATAAGCAAGGAAAAATTATGCGTAACGGTGTATTTATTACACTGATAGGAAAGCCTAACGCCGGTAAGAGTTCGCTTATGAACGCAATTTTAGGCTATGAGCGAGCAATCGTTACCGAGGAAAAAGGAACGACGAGAGACACGCTTACCGAGAGTTATATATATAAAGGAATAAGGTTTAATCTTACCGATACTGCTGGTATTAGAGAGGCTACTTCGCTCCCTGAACAAATGGGAATCGAGCGCGCACAAAACTCAGCGTTTGAGAGTGATATTGCGCTCGTAGTAGTCGAGGCAGGAAGTTTTAGCGACGAAGAAAAAGAGTTTATTAGTAAGTTTGAAAACACGGGAAGAAAGGTACTCGTAGTTGAAAATAAGACGGATATTTTCTCGCCGAGTAAAGAGGGTAGCGCACTAGTTTCGGCTAAAACGGGCGAGGGTATTGACGAGTTAAAGGAAAAACTTTTCCTTTTAAGCGAGGCAAGAGTAAGCGGTGGCGCTCAAATCAATAACGAGCGACAATTCAATTGCGCCGTAGAAGCACTCTCTCATATCGAACGAGCCGAAAAGAACGCTTTGTCCGTACCCCTAGAACTTATATCGTCCGACTTATACGACGCTTACGCATCACTCGGACGGATTACGGGAATTACTGGCTCTGACGCTTTGGCGGAAGAGATTTTCAAGCGTTTTTGCGTAGGAAAGTAAGGAGAATAGGAAATGGCTATTAAGGAAATCGCCGTAAATAAAAAGGCTTTTTTCGATTATTTTATAGAAGAAAAAATCGAGGCAGGATTATCGCTCTCCGGTGGCGAAGTAAAATCCGCTAAAATGGGTAGGATTAACCTTGGCGACAGTTTTTGTTTCGTCGAAAAAGGGCAAATCGTACTTAAAAATTGTCATATTACGCCTTACGAGAAAGGCTCGTATTTTAACGAGGACGCAAAGCGTGACAGAACTTTGCTTTTGCACAAAAAAGAGATTGCTCGCCTTATCGGAAAAGTTAAAGAAAAAGGATTTACGCTCGTGCCTCTTCGAGCCTACTTTAACGGGCGGTGGTTAAAACTCGAACTAGGGCTATGTAGAGGTAAGCATACTTTCGACAAAAAGCAAGTTATTAAAGAGCGTGATATTTCCCGTGAGGCTCAACGCGCGATTAAGGAATATAACATTAAATAAATTATTAGTAAAATAAACGAAAAGAAAAATATTTTTGGAGAAAGATATGACGGCAAAAGAAATATGGAATTATTTAGTTGAACATTATAATAAAAATAAATCGATAGCAGAGGAACAAATTCAAAGAGATTGGGAATCTTTTTTTGCTGATTCCGAGTTGTTTGGTTATAGTAAAATCAAAGGAGACGTTGATGCGCACCGCTCGCTACAAATAGGTTCTTATCAGAGAACTATTCCAGATATAATTTTGCGGAAAGACGGTGAAGATTTATTTGTAGTAGAATTAAAAAGATATAGTCTTGATTTAATAGAAGAAAGAGAAGACCAATTATTTAGTTATATGAAGTTATTAAGAATCCCAATTGGTATTCTCGTTTGTGAAAAGATTTACATATATAATTACGATTTCAAAGAAAAAGATGAGAAAAATAGAGAAAACAAAGTAGAAATTCCGTTTGAAACAGATAACGCTAGTGGAATAACTTTTATTGAACTCTTTTGTAAAGGAAATTTTTCGCAAGACGGCGTTAAAAATTTTATTTTCACAAAAAAGAATTTTGAAAAAAATATCAAGAAAATAAGAGAACAAATCGACAGCAATTTTATAAAAAAACTTGTTGAAGAATATTTTATTAGAGAATATACTGAAGAAGAAGTTAAAAACGCTTTGTCTGGGAGTGTTTTTAATATTAACATTAACGAAAGAAAAGAAAATAAACCAATTTTACCCCCTGCAAACGAAAAAGGAGGCAAAAAATGGACTAACCAAGAAGAAAAAAGAAAAAACTTTTGGACAAATTTTAATGAATACGCATTTAAAAACGCTAATTTTAATGAAATTTTTTCTCAAGCAAAGGCGTGGGAGAGACATTATTACGGCCTTAAAACATCTTCGTTAAAAAAATGTGGTATTTTGGTTAGTTATTTAAAGGACCGTTTGGAGTTAGAAATATATATAAATAAAAACAAAGGTTTGTTTGATAAATTCTTTTTACATAAAGAAGAGATTGAAAGTGTTATTGGAGAAAAATTACAATGGAAAAGAGAAGCCCAACAATCTTCGCGTATCATTTTATCCAATAGCGAATTTGATACACAAGACGAGAGTTTTTATAAAAAAGAGTTTGATTGGATAATGGAAAATGCTATTAAATTTAGGAAGGCTTTTTCTCCCTATTGTCAATAAATAACAAAAAAAAGGTTTAAGCGGAGTGCTTAAACCTTTTTCGTTATAACCTAAATTATTCAGCGTCCTTTTTAGCGGGTGCTTTTCTAGTTCTCTTGGGCTTTTCTTCGGTAGCCTTTGCCTCAGCCTCAGCCTTCTTCTCGGCAACCTTTTTAGCGTACTCAGCCTTCTTTGCCTCTCTAGCCTCGGCAGCAGCCTTTGCTTTTTCAGCAGCGATAGTCTTGTTATCCTTCTTGATAACTACTTCTTTCTTGCCCGACTTAATATCGTCGATACGCTTAGCGATACCCGACTTTTTGTTAGAAGCGGCGTTTTTGGTAATGATACCCTTGGTTGCAGCCTTATCAAGAGCCGAGAAAGTCTCGGGCAAAAGACGCTCTGCCTCTGCGATATCGTTAACGTCGATAGCGGAGTTGATTTTCTTCAAAGCGTTTTTAACAACCGTTCTTTGAACGCTATTGTCTGCATTTTTCTTTGCGATTACTTTTACGCGCTTTTCAGCGGATTTAATGTTAGGCACTGTAATATTTCTCCTATTGAATAATTTTTATCTTTTAACTATGCTATTTTATCACATATATTTTAGAAAATCAAGCGTTTTTTGAGTATATTTTCAGTTAAAAAAGCGAATAACGATTTTTATGAGCATAATTTTCGTAGGAAATCGTACCGATATGGCAGAAGAGAGCGTTTTTGCGCCTCGAAGAAAAATTCACGATAGGATAGAGCGGAGCGATATTACGCTTACTCCTACGCAGGCAAAACAACTAGGGAAAAGGGCGGGAAAATATATTACCGTTTTTTCTTCGGCGGTAATGACGGGCGAGCAAGATTTATATGAAAGGCTATCAAGTGCGCTTTCGGACGCAATAAAAGAAGTATTACCTAAAAACGGGAAAACTTTGGTAGTGGGTTTAGGCAACGCTTTTATGACGGCAGACGCTTTAGGGGTGGAGACGGCTAGTAATTTAGAGCCGAGCGAAAAATTGTTGGTCGTTACGCCGTCCGTTTACGGACGAACGGGGATTGAGAGTTACACGCTCGTAAAGGCGTTATGTAAGGAAGTTTTACCCTCTGCCGTTCTTTGCGTTGATACGCTTTGCTCGGCTACGAAAGAGCGACTGGGTTGCGCTTTTCAGGTTAGTAATAGCGGAATAACGCCGGGGAGTGGCGTGGGAAACGCGAGAAAAACGCTATGTAGCGAAACGCTATCTATACCCGTAATTTCGGTTGGATTACCCTTGGTGATTTACGCCTCTACGCTGTCGGGAGAAGGCGAGGAAGATTTAGTGGTAACGCCTAAAGATATCGACTTAATCGTAAAAGAAAGCGCTTTTATTATCGCACGGGCAATCGAAAAATCGGTGGGGACGCCCCCACGGGCGAGTGTCGCGAAGTAGTTGGCGGTAGAATGAAGGGAGCATACGCGCAACGAACAGAAGGTAAACCAAACACGGTAAGAGGATATTTTCCCCTACGGTCGAGGAGCCCCCACGGGCGTAATTGTCGAGGAGCCTCGACGGGCGTAATTATAGTGCGTTTTTTATTAACGGTATAGCAAAATCGCTCATATAATAGAGTATGAAAGACGGAGCGATTGGAATTTTTGATAGTGGAGTGGGCGGGCTCAAGATTATGAGCGCAATAAAAAAGGTGATGCCCAGCGAGAAAATTATTTACGTTTTCGATAGAAAGCACGCGCCTTATGGAACTCGTAGCGATAGGTACATAAAAAAACGCGCTCGAAAGGTGTGTTCCTTTCTTGCTTTGCGTGGAGTAAAAATGCTCGTCGTTGCGTGCAATACCGCTACTGCTACGACAATCGAGAGTTTGCGTAAGAAGTTTTCTATTCCGATTATCGGCGTAGAGCCTCCCGTAAAGCAAGCGGTTGAAACGGTTAAAGAGGGTAAGGTTTTGCTCTTATGCACCGTCGCTACCGCGCGCCAAAAAAGAATAAAGGCTCTTATTGAAAAGTACGGCGAGGGCAGAGTGGAAGTTTTGGCTTTACCTAACTTGGCGAGCAGAATAGAAGAAAAATTTTCCGACCTAACTTCGCTTAAAAAAGAGGTTTTTTCTTCCCTTGCTCCTTATAAAAACGCAGGGATAACCGCAGTTGTTCTAGGCTGTACGCACTACTACCATATTAAAGGGCAAATAAGCGAGTTTTTTGCTGACAAGGCTACCGTTTTTACGGCGGAAGAAGGCGTGGCGAAAAGGGTTAAGGAAGTGCTGATAAAAAACGGGGAGTTAAAGAGTGACGGAGCGGGGGGAATTAAGTATTTTTATTTGTAAAATAAAAGTCTCGTTTTTTAAGCAAAAGAAATTATAAAAAATATATCTTAAAATCAATCAAAACGATTGATTTTTTTTCGTGCTTGGTATTATAATATGCGTAGAAGACAAAGGAGTGGCTTTATGGCTAAAAGTAGAGATTTTACACAAGGACCTATACTTAAAAATATTATACTTTTTGCAATTCCGCTTTGTGCGATGGGGCTATTGCAACTCCTTTTTAACGCCGTTGACCAAATCGTAATCGGACGGTATTCGGGAACGGAAAGTTTGGCGGCGGTGGGAAGTAACGGCGCTCTCATTACGCTTATTCTTAACGTCTTTATCGGCACGAGCGTTGGCGCAAACGTCGTTATGGCACGAGCAATCGGCGCAAAAGACGAGAAAAAGGCGCAAAGAGTATTACATACCTCGCTACTATTTTCGCTTATCTGCGGTCTAACGCTAGGACTGATTTGCTTTTTTATGGCTCGCTCGTTTTTAACTTGGGTAAACTGTGACGAGGCGGTAATAGGCAAGGCGACGCAATACCTAAAAATTTATTTTTTGGGTGTTCCGGGAACGCTAGTTTACAATTTCGGAGCGGCGATACTTCGAGCAAACGGTGATACTCGCCGTCCGTTTATTTTCCTAGTAATTGCCGGCGTTTTAAACGTTTTACTCAACCTCTTGTTCGTAGTAGGGTGTAATCTTGACGTGGTGGGCGTTGCTCTCGGTACGATAATTTCGCAATACGCGTCGCTAGTTTTGCTTGTAATTTGCTTGCTTAAAGAAAAAGGCGTTTGTAAATTATCGATAAAAAAATTGCATCTGCACAAGAGCGAACTTTGGGAAATCGTTTCGCTCGGCGTTCCATCGGGGCTTAACGGTGCGTGTTTTTCGCTTGGTAATATCATAATGCAGTCGGCGGTGAATACGCTCGGCTCGGTTGCTATGGCGTCGGCAAGCGTGTCGGCAACGCTAGACGGAGCGGTTTACTACTCTATGTACGGCGTGGCTCAAGCAACGCTGACTTTCGTAGGACAAAACTACGGCGCAAAGAATATCGCTAGAATAAAGAAAGGCGTAATCTCGTGCGCAATCGTAGTAACGGGAGTAGGACTTCTCTTTACGGGCGCAGAACTATTGTTACTTCGTCCGCTCATTAGTTTGTTTAGTAGCGACGGAGAAGTAATCGAAATGGCAAGAAGGCTACTTATGATTTATATTCCGCTTTATTTTACTTGCGGAATTATGGAAGTTTTGGTTTACGCTTTGCGTGGTCTTGGCTATTCGGTAACGCCCACGATAATATCGATTATTTTCGTTTGCGGACTTCGTATCGTTTGGACTTACGCCGTGTTCCCTAAATTTTTAACGCTCGCAAGTCTATATATTTGTCATCCTATCGGTTGGTTTTCGTGCGCACTATGTAATTTAATCATTTTCATTTTCGTTTATAAAAAAGTAAAGAATAAATTTAGTCTTGAAGAAAAGGATATATCGTAAAAACTATGGCTGAGAACATACGAAAGAGAAACTTGGATATGACTAGCGGACCACTATTTAGGAAAATAGTGTTGTTCGCTATTCCTCTTGCACTATCGAGCATACTACAACTATTTTTTAACGCTGCCGACCAAATAGTAGTAGGGCAGTTCGCCGGAACGGAAAGTTTGGCGGCGGTAGGTAGTACGGTTACGATTATAAACTTAATAGTAAATATATTTATCGGACTTTCGATAGGAAGTAACGTAGCGATAGCCAAAGCAATCGGCGAGCGCAACGACGAGAAAGCGTCTAGGGGAATGCATACGGGCATTTTGCTAGGTTTTATCAGCGGAATTATCGTAAGCGTAATCGGGTTGATTTTCGCTCGGAGAATACTTGAACTTATGAACTACGACCCCGAAGTTATAGACAAAGCAACGCTATATCTTCGTATCTATTTTCTTGGTTCGCCCGCTATGCTCGTTTACAATTTCGGAGCGTCCGCTCTTCGCGCAAAAGGCGATACTCGCCGTCCGCTAGTGTTCTTAACGATATCGGGCGTAATCAACGTTTTACTTAACCTCTTGTTCGTAATATCCTTTAATATGGACGTAGCAGGCGTAGGTTATGCGACTATAATTTCACAATACGTATCAGCAATTTGCGTACTAATTTGCCTATTTAGAGAAAAGGATTTTTCCCGTCTTTCGTTTAAGAAAATGCGGATACATAAAGAAGAATTCTTATTTATATTGCGTATAGGTTTGCCTGCAGGACTAGCAAGTTCAATGTTTTCAATATCTAACGTGATAATGCAGTCCTCGCTTAACAAACTTGGTAAAATCGCTATGGCGGGACACACGACGGCGACGGGATTGTGCGGTTTTATTTTCGCAGGTATGGATGCGGTTGCCCAAGCCTCCGTAACTTTCGTAGGGCAAAACTACGGAGCGAAAAAGTTTGATAGAATAAGGCGCATCAATATTTTGTGCGCGATAGCGGTTGGCGTAGTTGGACTTTTTCTCGGTGGAGTTTTCGTACTATTTTCTTATTTTTTCTCCTCGCTATATACGTCCGACAAAGAAGTAATTAAGTGTAGCATTACGCTTATGAAAATAGTAATGCCGTTTATTTTCCTATGTGGTATTATGAACGTGTTTAACTCTACTCTTCGAGGAATAGGATATTCGTCCGTTCCAACTTTAATTTCCCTCGTTTGCGTGTGCGGACTAAGAATTCTTTGGGTTTATACCATCTTCCCGCTAAAGGGAACTTTAACCGCCTTATACACCGTTCAGCCTATAAGTTGGGCGCTTGCATCTTTGACAGGATTTATCATCTATCTAGTTTTAATCAAGCGTAGAGAGAAACAAGTTATGGGAAAAAAGCAAGAAACGGAAGAAAAAACGGCTTAAAAAGTGAAAAGTGGGATTAAAACCGCAATATTTGGTATTGCTCACGCATAGAGCGTATGTTATAATAACGTTAACGATACTTTAGGAGAAATAGGAAAATGAAAATTGGCGTAATCGTTGAATCGTTTAAAAAAGATTTTTACGAATCAATCAAAGAGGCTAAAAGAATAGGCGCGCAGGGATTACAAATTAGACCAGGTAGAGTTGCGTTTGCTATGGATGCTAGCGACGACGAGATTAAAGAGTACAGAAAGATTATCGAGGGAGAGGGGCTTGCCGTATCGGCGCTTTGCGGAGATTTCGGATGCGATATGTATTACACGCAAGACCGAGAGCAAATCGACAGACAAAAGAGATTTCTCGATATGGCGAAAGTAATCGGTACGAATATCGTTACTACTCATATCGGCGCTCTTCCCGAGACTACCGAGTGTATTCAGTACGAGAGTATGTATAAAGTTTGTAAAGAACTTGCCGATTACGCAAAGAGCGTTGACGGACATTTTGCGGTAGAGACCGGCCCTGAAAAATCAGCGTTACTAAAAGAGTTTTTGGACAACCTCGGCTCTGACGGAGTTGCGGTAAACCTAGACCCAGCCAACCTCGTTATGTGCGCTGGCGACAATCCCGTAGAGGCGGTATATAATCTTCGTGATTATATCGTTCATACGCACGCTAAAGACGGCATTATGCTTAACAGTAGCGACACGCATAGAATTTACGCGTCCAAGTATTACGGACTAAAGAAATACACGAGAAGAGTTTACCAAGAAGTTCCGCTTGGCAAAGGTCAAGTTAAGTGGCAAGCGTACCTAGACGCTTTGCGTGATATCGGTTACGACGGATATCTTACGATAGAGCGAGAAGTGGGAGAAAACCCTGCAGCGGATATTGAAATGGCAGTTAATTTCCTAGACGGATACAAGGTGAGATAACTATGGATAAGATTAAAGTTGCAGTAGTTGGCGTAGGTAATATTTCCCGCCACCACATTGAAGGATATTTAGAAAACGAGAACGTTGAACTTTACGCTTTTTGCGATATTAGAAAGGCTAGACTTGAGGAAATGGGCGCAAAGTACGGCATAACTAGACTTTATACCGACGAGCAAAAAATGTTTGACGAACTGCCTGAAATCGACGCGGTGTCGGTATGTACTTGGAACAACGGACACGCTCCCTGTACGATTATGGCTCTAAAAGCAGGCAAGCACGTTCTTTGCGAAAAGCCGATGGCTATGAACGCACAGCAGGCTGAAGAAATGCTAGCAGAGGCTAAAAAAGCGGGCAAAAAACTATCAATCGGTTTCGTTCGTCGTTTCGGTAGAGACGCAAGAATAACCAAGGAATTTATTGAAAACGGACGACTTGGCGATATTTATTATATGAAAGCGTCGTATCTTCGCAGAAACGGTAACCCCGGCGGTTGGTTTGGAAACAAAGAACTCTCGGGTGGCGGACCGCTAATCGACCTTGGCGTACACGTAATCGACCTAGTTCGATACCTAAAAGGCAACCCAAAGCCCGTTTCGGCTTACGGCGCAACCTTTACTAAACTTTACGACAGAGAGAACATTAAGACCGGTAAGGCGTACCTCTCGAGCACCGAGAACACTCAAAAGATTTGCGACGTAGAGGACCTTGCCTCCGCTATGATTAGATTTGAAGACGGTTCAGTTATGCAAGTCGAGGCGTCGTTCTCGCTTAACACGGGAATTACGGCGACGGGCGTTTCGCTCTTTGGAGACAAGGGTGGCGTGGTAATCGGTGACTCCGTTAAACTTTACTCCGAAATGGACGATTATCTCGTTGACGTAGCAATCGACGGCGAGACGGGATTTGATTTTGTTCCCTCGTTTAGAAGAGAGGTTAATTTCTTCGTTGACGCGATTATCAACGATAAAGACACCTATTCGATAGCAGAAGACGGCGTTGCTATTATGAAAATTCTAGATGCTATTTACGAGTCGGCGAAAACGGGACACGAAGTAGTTATTAAATAGGAGATGATTATGACGCAATCGCAATATGAAAAGAATTTGCTTTTCCCAGAGGGAAAGGTTGACGTGGTGCTAGATACCGACGCTTTTAACGAGATTGACGACCAGTACGCAATTTCGTGGTTACTTCGCTCTAGTGATAAAATTAACCTAAAAGCGCTCTACGCTGCGCCCTTTCACAACGAATTATCGTCGGGACCAAAAGACGGTATGGAGAAGAGTTACAACGAGATTTTCAAATTGCTTAAACTTGCAAAGCGCGAGGATATGGCGGAGAATACTTACAAGGGTTCTGATTCGTACTTAATAGACGAGAAAACGCCCGTAATTTCTCCGGCGTCGCAAGACCTTGCTCAAAGGGCGATGGCGTATTCGCCCGAAAAACCACTCTACGTTCTCGCAATCGGCGCGATTACCAACGTGGCGAGCGCACTCTTAATCAATCCTGCGATAGCCGAAAAAATCGTCGTTGTTTTCCTCGGCGGACACGGGCTTGACTTTACGGACAATAGAGAGTTCAATATGCGCCAAGACGTGGCAGGAGCAAGAGTTGTTTACGGTAGCGGATGTCCGCTCGTAGTTCTTCCTTGCGTGCCCGTAGTTAGTAATCTTAGCACCACCGAACCCGAACTTCGTTCGTGGCTAGTAGGTAAGGGCGACCTTGCGACTTACCTTGCCGAAAACACGATTAGAACGGCGGAAACTTACGCTAAGGGAAAAGTTTGGTCGAGAGTTATTTGGGATATTTCCGCCGTAGCGTTCGTTTTGGGCGCTGGAAAAAATTATATGCGAGTTAAACAAATCCCCTTGATTATGCCGGGATACGACCATCAATACGAGCAAGGGGTTTCGGATAGAAAGATTTCCTACGCTTGCTACGTGAACCGTGATAAGATTTTCGGCGACCTTTTCTCGGCGCTTATCGACTAAAAAAACAAAGAAAAAAAGAACGCTCTTAAAAGGGTGTATTTCATAGGGATTTTGAAAAACAAATAAAAATCAATAGGAATACACTATTTCGGGTGAATCAAAGAAGCAGAACTTGGATTTAAGCTCCAAGTTCTTTTTCTATGCACAAATATCTTTTAAGCTGAAACAACAAAATGTATCAAAATAAATCTATAATTCTATTGATACAGACGCCATAATTGCTTGACATTACTTTTAATATGTGTTATAGTTATTGTGTCAAAATAGAAACATAACCCTATTGATTTATTGAGGAGATTATATGATAGACTTTTCAAAATACGAAAGAACTAACACATATTATGGTGGAACAGAACGTAAATTTGGCGTAAATGTTGACGGCTTTGAATATATGATTAAATTTCAAAAGCAAACAAAATTCGGTGTAAAACGTCTTAATCACATCTCTGAGTACGTCGGCTCGCATATTTTTGAGTTGCTTGGCTTTGAAACGCAAGACACCTATCTTGGATTATACAATGGCGAGCAAGTTGTGGCGTGCAAAAATTTTATTAACGGCGAAACGCAATTCGTTCCCTTTAATGATGTTGGCGAAAGTTCTCTTGAACAAGATAAGGAAACCTATCAATATTCTTATCAAGATATAATGCAAATGCTTCGAGATAATGTAAAACTTACAAACGTTCAAGAAACGATAAGTATGTTTTGGGATATTTACGTTGTAGACGCATTAATTGGCAACTTTGATAGACACGGTGGGAATTGGGGATTCTTAAAAAAGAACAACAAATATACACTTGCCCCCGTTTTTGACAATGGCTCATCACTTTATTCTCAGCTTGTAGATGATGATATGATGAAACAAATTATGCAGTCGGAAGAAATGACAAACGAAAGGATTTATAAATTCCCCACGTCGCAAGTCCAATTAAACGGCAAAAAGAGTTCTTATTTTGAAGTAATCAATTCATTAGAGTTTAAGGAATGTAATGAAGCGGTTATAAAAATATGCGAAAGATATTCGCAAGAAAAAATCGACGAATTGATTGACGAAACCCCGTTTTTAACCGATACTCATAAAGAATTTTACAAATATATATTAAGACAAAGATTTGAAAAGATATTGCTCCCCGCTTACAAGAAATTAACGGAGAAATAAAATGAGAAAGTTAACCACAATGGGCTTTATCTGTCTTGAAGACGATTATAAGTTCATTTACAAAATTGCTAAAATTGAATATGAAGAATGGGAAGACGGTGCATTTAACTATATATTCCGTCCATTTTATAACGTTATTGATATGTTGCCTGACCACTTATTTCAGGGCATTCCCGGACTTGATTTGAGTTTGAAAAGAGCCGTATATGAACGTAAGAATATAGTTCCCACTTTTATTGCGGAAAGAACGCCAAGTGAACATCGTGAAGATTTGTGGGCGTTGATGGAAGAAAGCGGTATGCAAGCATTGAACCGCTTAGAATGGCTCATTAAAACAAACAAGAGATATTCAGGCGATAGATTTTTCGTTATGCCTTTTGACGGTAAAGATGCTGTTAGTTATAAAGAGCGCTCTATGTACGATTTGGTAAGAAGGTCGGATAGTCTCAATAAAAAATTGCTTGAAATTATTTGCTTTGGCGATTATCTTTATGCTGATGATATTATAATAGACGACAAATCTCGCCTTTACTATTACAGACTTTTGATGCCGATGTATATCCGTGAATTTGAGCGCAAAAAAAGGCTTAGAATGCGCGGAATAGAAAAAGCGAAAGAACAAAACGTTTATAAAGGTCGTGGACAAATAAAACTTGACCCCTTACTCTTTGATAGAGTTGCAAATGATTATTTGAACGGAAAAATATCCGCCGACCAAGCGTCTTTGATATTAAAAATAAGTAGAGCAACATTTTTTAGAAGATTAAGGGAAAGAAAATAATTAAATATGACGGAAGTTGTCATATTTAGTGTGGTAAAATTAACAAAAGGAGAAAAACTTATGAAAGTAGAAAAATATAGAGTTCTTGGAGAGTTAATTGAGACGAATAAACGTCAATTTGTTATCCCCGTCTATCAAAGAAACTATGATTGGGGAAAACAACACTGCAAAAAACTTTATGATGATATTATTTCCGCGTATGAGTTAGATAGATTTCACTTTATCGGTTCAATCGTTTATGTTGACCAAGGCGAAGAAAATAAAATATATAGATATTTAATAATTGACGGACAACAAAGAATTACAACACTTTTCTTGTTGCTTAAAGCTCTTCTTGATTCAACCGAAGACAAAAATCTTAAAAAAGAGTTTGAAGATATTCTTTTTAATATCGATAAATATAATGACCTAAAACTAACAGACCAAACAAAGATAAAGTTAAAGCCAATCAAAAGCGATAATGACCAATTTATGCTTTTGATGAAAAATGATTTGCAATCGATTGATAGAAGTTCAAACATTTTCATTAACTATGACTATATGAAAAAGTTGATTTCAAAATCAAATGCATTAGGCATAACAACTAAAGATATTTTGTCGGGTATAAAAAAATTAACTTCAGCAGTCATTATACTTGACCCAAAAGAAGATGAGCCGCAGGTGGTTTTTGAGTCGATTAACTCAACAGGCTTAGACCTTTCCCTTGCGGATTTAATTAGAAACTTTATTCTAATGACCGATAAAAATCAAGAAAAACTTTTTGAGGATTATTGGATTAAAATAGAAAATAATGTTGGTCAAAACAAAATGCCAGCTTTTATTACAGATTTCTTGCAGTTTTCTTGTCGTGAAATTGTTTCAACTAAAAATGCTTATATTGTCTTTAAAAACTATTTTAAGACGGAAAAGTTTTCTAATGAGCAAATGTTGGAAAAGTTGTTACATTATTCTGCTTTCTATAAAGCGTTTTTAGGTAATGATACAAAAACATATTCACACGTCGTAAATAAAAAATTGGCAGGATTTAATGCATTAGATCAAGGGACTATATATCAATTTTTATTCCACATTTTCGACGATTACGATGCAGGCATTATTTCAATTGAAGAATTAGAAAAGATTGTTACGTTCTTCTTTAATTATTTGCTCCGTAGAATTGTTTGTGGGGTTGGCTCTAATAGTTTAAGAGGACTATATAAAACTCTATACAATAGAATTTTTGCCGATAAAAAGAATTTGGAAAATTACTACGACTCTATTATTCAATTCTTCTTACAGTTGAATACAAAGGATGCAGTTCCTTCTGATTCAGCGTTTAAGGATGCCTTAATAAACACTGATATTTATAACAAGAAAAACGTTTGTAAATATCTCTTAAAATCAATAGAAGATATTGCAGAAGATGGAAGTGAAAGCAAAGAGATATTAGATGTTTCCACTCTTTCTATTGAACATATAATGCCGCAAAAACTTTCAGATTATTGGCAAACAGCGCTCGGCAATAATTATGCCAAAATACACGAAAAGTACTTACATAATCTCGGTAACTTGACGTTAACGGGTTATAATAGTGAATTAGGACAAAAAACTTTTGACGAAAAGAAGCAATTAATTATAGATAAAAACTCTCATATTGTTGCTCTTAACAAAGATGTTTTATCTCAAACTTCTTGGGGTGAAAAAGAAATTAAAAATCGTGCAGACCGCTTAAGTGCTATTTTGTTAAAGCTATTCTATATTGATAAGCCGCAAAAATATATTCAATTTCAAAATGATACGGAAAGGCGTTATTCGGTTGGCGAAAACTTCGATGCAACGGGAACTAAGCCAAACACTTGCATTTTCTTTGGCAATACCTTAACGGTTAGTTCTTATGCAGACTTATTATCAAAAGTTATGGAAGTGTTCTATGATTTAGATAACGATGTAATAAATGAATTAGCGAATAAAAATTACAAGTTAGCAAGCGCATCAAGAACATATATTACCCACGATGCTGAAAAATTAAGAAAAGCTGTTGAAATTTACGAAACAGGGATATTTTTTGAATCAAATTTAAGCGCAAATAACATTATTTCTTTCTTAAAGAGTCTTTTAGATGTGTTTGAGCTTGATTATACCGAACTTGTAATTTGTGTAGATTCTAAACAATAAAACAAAGGAGAAAATTATGTTTGACCCAAATTGGTATTATAATCCTAACTGCTTTAACCCACAAGCTTACGCCCAAATGCAAGCGCATCAACAATATGAGCAAGAACAGCAGAAAGACGTTTACAACGCAATAAAAGCATATAGTGATTTTCTAGATGCGATGGAAAAGTTGGACCCAGCGCATAAACAAGATGTATTTCGCGGTTGTTTTGTTGAGATTGCTAAACGTATGCATTGGTAATTTTACACACAAAAAAAATTAGTAAATAGTATAGGAGAAAAGAGATGCCATTTAATGAAAAAACGAAAGAAGACGCAATGGTAGCGTGTGGGAGACACTGCTGCATCTGTCATAAGTTTTGTGGCAATAAAATGGAAGTCCATCATATAACTCCACAAAAAGACGGCGGTGAAGACACCTTTGAAAACGCTATTCCCCTTTGCTTTGATTGCCACGCCGAAGTGGGTGCATATAATACAAGTCACCCTAAGGGTGTTAAGTTTTCTAAAACTGAATTAAAGCGCCATCGCGATAATTGGTATAAATGTGTTAAGCAAGGCAATATAACAGGCGATACAATTCCACCGATGAAATTATTGCGTGAAGAAGGATTTGAAGAAACCCCACTCGTTCGCATAACATCAGGAATACAACTATTAAATGCGTTGAGTGGTTGTTGTGGAGCTCAATATAATTACGAAGAACCGAAAACGAGAGAGGAAGCATCAATTATAAGCGAATTTCAAAAAGAAATAGAATATTTATCGGATGCAGATTCTCTTATTGAAGAAAGTGAAAGAGTTCTAATAGGGTTTGACTTAAACGACTTAATAACTAAAATGGATGAAAAAGGTTTTTGGGTTTTTACAGGACGAGAAAATCGAGTCTTAACGGGTGGCGTTATCAAAGAACCTGAAAGTTTTCCGATATTACATATTTATATTCTAAAAAAGGACAATATAAAAATTAAAAACTGTTAAAACCTTTACAATGGTAGGCAGGTAGCCAAGAATGTAGATATCTGCCTACTACTTTATTTAACTTAATATCTTCCCTATTTAGGCGAGTGGAATTTGTTCTACTTGCCTTTTTTGTGCCTTAAAAAATATTTTAAGTTTAGACCGCCACGTTTTGCTCGAAAATCGCCCTTTTAAGTGAGGGGTAAAAATTTTTACACTAAAAATGAAGATTTTGACCCCATAAACGGCAAAAAATAGCCCCTTTATATAGAGAGAAAAAATTTTTTTGAAAATTTTTGAATTTTGCCTTTACTTTTTGCTCTAAAAAGCCCTTTTAAGTGAAGGGGTAAAATAAAATTAAGAAATTTTTAATTTAGGGGTGCGGTTTTAGTCAAAAATCACCCCTTTTAAGTGAAGTAGAATTATTAGATGAGGAGGAAAAATAAAAATGAAATTTTACAACTTTACCCATCCACCATAAGTTTAACTTTTATAAGTGTAGCCCACTACACTTTCGCTCGAAAGTGGTGGGCTCTGCGAGGCAAAATGACAGCCAAAAAATAAAGCGGAAAATACCAAAATCCTAAGCAGGTTAAGAAAACCGCTTAAAAAATTCATTTTAGGCAATTTTACCGCTTTTTCAAAGCAGGTAAAAGGAATTGCCAAAATCGCGCTTTTGACCTATCAAAACAATCGGGAAACCCGATTTTTATTCTTCTACCGAAATTAAATTTTTATCTCAAAACAGCTTGACTATTCCGTGTTAATACGATACAATATTGAAAAGTAATATTAAGGAGAACAAGCAATGAGACAACCGAGAGCGGTAACAGACAAAAGGTATGAAGAGAAACACAAGGAAGAAAGAAAAGCAAAGAGCTTGGTTTGGGGAACGAGCGTTCCGAGACAGTTTGCGGAAGAAATAAACGCTTTCCTTGAAAAGCATAACATATCCAAAGTAAAACTCATAGAAGCAGGTTTTAACGCTCTTATGGACGAAGTTGCCGAGAGCGATTTATCCCTTGCTAAAATTATGGACGGCTACGACGACTTTTTTGAAACGGAAAAGAAATAACGTTCTCTAATCCCTTTCTTCCTTATGAGCGAGAATGATACTTTTTTAATTGACGACAACACAGTATCAATAACCGAAAGGCAGACTCGACTTTCATATAAGGAGGATAATAATACAACAATACAACTACATAATTTCCTTTGGCGGTACGGAATACTCCGTTATCGTAAAGACAAGCGAAACCGCAAAGGAAACAATCAATAGTAAATTAACAAAACTTTTAATTAAGGATTCGCTCGAAAATAGTGATTCAAAAGGAGAAACCTAATGAAGAAACAATTTTCGACGCATAATAGAAACTTATCACTTGGAGGTGGTATAACTGCCTTGTATTGTAGGCTCTCTCGAGACGATGAATTGCAAGGCGATAGCAACAGTATTAAAAATCAAAAAGCAATACTCTTAAAGTATGCAAACGAGCACGGTTTATTAAATCCGCAGTTTTACGTGGACGACGGGTATTCGGGAACAAACTTTAATAGACCTGACTTTATTCGGTTAATTGATGACGTAAACGCAGGGCGTATCTCTACGATAGTCGTAAAAGATATGTCCCGTTTGGGAAGAGATTATCTCAAAGTTGGGTTATATACCGAAGTAACCTTTCCCGAAGCAAACGTTAGATTTATCGCCATAAACGACGGTGTGGATAGCAACGGAAACGACAACGACTTTACGCCATTTAGGAACATTATGAACGAATGGTATGCCAAAGATACGAGCAAGAAAGTTCGCGCCGTATTTAAGTCAAAGGGTATGTCGGGAAAACATCTTTGTACTTGTCCGCCCTACGGGTATATGAAAGATAAAGAAAACAAGCAACGTTGGCTCGTGGATGAAGAAGCAGCCATCGTGGTAAAAGAAATCTTTGAACTTTGTATCAAAGGCTTTGGTCCTACGCAAATAGCAAGGATTTTAACCGAACGTAAAATTGATACGCCTACCGTTCATAATCGTAAGAAAGGTTTACCGTGTACAACCTATCAATCGGAATTTCCTGACATATGGTGTACGGAAACGGTTAAACGAATATTATCGAATATGAATTATGTTGGGCATACGGTTAATTTTACAACGGCGAAAAAGTCTTATAAATCAAAGAAAAAGGTGTTTTTACCCCGTGAAGATTGGGTGATATTTGAAAATACGCACCCTGCGATTATAGACCAAGACACTTACTATACCGTTCAACGGTTAAGGGAAACGAAAAGGCGACCTACGGATATGGGCGAAATAAATATTTTTTCGGGACTTGTTTATTGTTCTGACTGTGGACAAAGAATGTACCTTTGCCGTTGTACGACAATGAAACAAAAGGAATATTTTAATTGCTCAACTTATCGTAAGAAGAAAAAGAAACTTTGCACTTCACATCAGATTACGGTAGAAGCGATTGAACATATCGTGCTTAACGACTTAAAAAGAGTATTTGAAACTATTAAAACAAACGAGCAAGATTTCCTTAACGCTATACGTTTTAACGTTAGTAAAGAAAACCGTAAAACGATACTTCTTAAAACGCAGGAATTAGAAGATGCGGAAAAACGCATTAAAGCGCTTGACCGAATTATTCAAAACTTGTATGAAGATAAAGTAAACGGCAATCTAACGGCGGAACGCTTTGCGAAGATGACACAAATCTATGAAGAAGAACAAACTTCCTTAACGGCAAAAGTAAACGCCTTACGGCAAGAACTTATGAACATTAAGGAAGAATCGGATAACGTGAGTAGGTTTATGCGAACGATACGAAAGTACGAAGATATATCCGAACTTACGCCCGACCTTGTTAGAAACTTTATTGATAAGGTTATCGTACACCAATCGGAAAAGACGGATGGTACAAGAAAGCAAACAGTAGAAATATTCTACAACGGAGTGGGAGCAATCCCGCAAATCTCTTGAACGAAAAAGGAAGTGGCACGGCTTTGTGTCGTACCACTTCCTATAAGAGAAAATCTCTATTGAACACACCCAAAAAGGGGCGTTCTTTTTTGTTTAGTCTTTGGATTTTGTTTAGTCTTTGTATTTATTGAGCCAAGTGCCACGGAGATAGCGGATAACGAAAAAGATTGTTCTACATACCCAGTCGGCGAGCATACCCACCCAAATACTATATAGACCTAGGTGGAAGAAGTGCGACACGAGATAACTTCCTGCGACACGGAAAATCCACATAGAGCAAATCGACACGACCATAGTAAAACGCACGTCGTTCGTAGCCCTTAGCGCGTGAGGAATAGTGAAAGCAAGAGGCCAAATAATTATACAAGCAATACAGTTAATCTTAACTATATTAGCGCAAAGAACGCTAGCCTCGGGGGAGAGGTTGTAAAGCCGAGAGAAAAATCCCACCGTAAAGAAGAAGAACACGGACAACACGAAGTAGCAACAGTAGTTAAAGAGCAAAATCTTTTTAACGTTGAGTTTAGCCTCCTCTTTTTCTCCTGCGCCAACGCAAATACCGACTATCGTAGAAAGACCTATACCGATTGCCGTACCAACCGTCCAGTGGAAATTAGCGAGCGTTTGCGAAACGGCGTTAGCGGCGATACTAGCCGTACCGAAAGTAGAAACTAAACTAGCAACGAGAAGACGACCTAGTTGGAAAAAGGAGTTTTCCATACCGCTAGGAATACCGATAAAGCAAATGCGCTTGATAAGAAAACCGTTGGGCTTGAAGTGGAAAAAGTTTTCGATATAAACGCCGTTTTCTTTCTTTCTTGCGCATAAAACGATAGCCAAAACGCCTGCAACCGCGCGAGCAAGCAAGGTTGAAAGTCCTGCTCCTAATACGCCCCAACCTAATCCGTAAATAAACAATGCGTTTCCGCAAACGTTGAAAGCGTTTGAAAAGAGCGAGTTATATAGCGTAACCTTTGTCCTACCTTGCGCGCGAAGAATAGCGTGACCTGCGCAACTCATACTCAAAAACGGATGGGACAACGCCATTAAGAGCAGGTAAACGAGCGCGCTGTTCATAACGGCGGGCTCAACCGTGCCGTAGAAAAGTTTTAGAATAGGCGCTCTAAAAAATCCGAGAATAAGTCCAACAATGATAGCAATAAAAGTGGAAATATAAACTAGTTGTTTTGCCGATTCGCGCGATTTTTCCAAATCTTTTTTTCCAAAGAATTGTGATATTACTATTGCACCACCAGATGAAAGAGCAGTGAAGAAAACCATTAAAAAGTTATCTAGCGCATTTGATAGCGAAACACCCGATACTGCCGTTTCACCCTCTGATGCGACCATAATTCCGTCGAACAATCCTATCGTCATACTTAAAAGGTGTTCAAGAATAATAGGGATGATTAGTAATATAGCGCTTTTAGTTGTGAATCGCAAACTGAAATTCTCCTTTGTATCTTTATATATGAAAAAAACCGTAATTGTGCCTCTTCGTTTCTAATTGTACCACTTTTATAAAAATAAAGGTATGAAAAAAGATAAAAAAACTTGTACAAAAGATAGATTTATTATATAATACGAGTAGGAGATAAGCAAATGAACGATTACACGATAGGAAAGGTTGTGGTAAGCAAGAAAGGATTTTTGGCGCATACTCACGCAAAGAGCGAAATAATTGCGCTAGAGAGCGGACGGGCAACCTTGAATTTTGGAAAAGAAAAACGGGAAGTTAAAGAGGGCGATATTATAATAATTCCGCCCGATACCTGGCATAACCTAACAAAGAACGATAGCGAATTTACTTACTACTATATTGCGGGAATAGAGGGGTTGTACCTTGGTGGTAAGGAAACGGTAGTACTTAACTTTTCTGGGCGTGACGAAGCGTTAACGCTAATCAACCTCATTTACCTTAATCGGTACTCGGAAAACGCCGATTACCGCGCCTCGCTGATAAACTCGCTCGTGCTTTTGCTTTCGGGAGAGTGGCAATATTCAGACCTAATGACCTCGGCGGTAAGAACTATCGTAGAGCATATAACCCGTAACTTTGCGGATACGAAATTAAACCCGTGCGAACTTCTCGTAAAAAGCGGTTACGCAGAGGATTATATAAGAGCGAAGTTTAAGGCGGTAACTGGCAAAACGCCAAACGAGTTCTTGACCGAAATACGAATTAACCACGCAAAAAAACTTATAGAAACTTTCACGTCGTCCGCGCCCCTATGCGATATCGCTATGCTTTGCGGATACGACGACTACGCCTACTTTTCTAGAAAGTTCAAAGCGGTAACGGGACTATCCCCTCGTGAGTATATGAAAAAGACGAAAAAGAAATCTACTTTCGTTTAGACTAAAAAATACCTTCTGTCACTCGAAGGTATTTTTTTCTTTTCGTCGTAAATTTACCGGGCAAGGACTTGTGCGCTTAGGCGTTTCAATATAATATATACGCGCGCATACGCGTATGTGCGAGCGCGCGAAAAGAGGCGAAAATAAAACCGACAAGGGGTATGCGGTGGCTTTTTTACGCCTTATAACCGTCACCAAGTCGAGTGTAAAAGAAAAACACCCCTTGTTAGCAAGAATAGTGGTTGCTTTCTTTACCCACTACAAGATGTTGAAATTGCGTTTTTTCGCATAAAAAATAATTAGATTTTTTCAAAAAAATAGCGTAAAAACTCTTGACAAATGGTACGGGGGTGGGTATATTAGAAAATGCAAAATGTTTAAATTTTGTAAAAATAGGCACCTTATTGAGTTTTGCACAAGGAAAAAAGTATTGGAAAAAACTAGAAGAAAAAAGCAAATATTTGAAAAGATTATCGACGTATTCGCTTGGCTGTGTTTGTTCGTAGCGGTAATATTGTCCATAATCACTTTTGCCGCATCAATAAGTGGAGAACAAAACGGCAAAGAGATTTTCGGGCATAAGTTACTAATCGTAAACACAGACTCTATGAGTAAGTCCGTTTTAAGCGAGGACGAAAAAATCTTCTTCGAGGCTGGAGACCTTATCATTATCAAAAAGGTAAGTAACGTTTCCGCGCTTAAAGAAGGAGAGGTGATAACTTTCTTTTCGTACAATCCCGAATCTTTAGGAAAAACGGTAACTCATAAAATCCGTCAAATAAAGAGAACGGAAACGGGCGAGGTTACGGGTATCGTTACTTACGGAATTAACACGGGTGTTAACGATATGGTAGAAGTCAAGCCCGAGTACGTTATGGGTAAGTACGCGTACAAGATTCCGAAAATCGGAAAACTGTTCTCGTTCTTGAAAACGCCGAGAGGTTTTTATCTAAGTATTCTAATCCCTGGCGTGTTACTCATTATATTCTTTAGCGTTAAGGTTGGCAAGGTGTTAGGTCGTCAAGAGTACGCCCGCGCCTACAACGGAGAAATGGACGAACTTAAAGAAAGGATAACGAGTTTAGAAGAAAATGGTGGCGAGCCGACCGCCTTAAAGCGAGATGCGAAAATCACTACGCAAAACGAAACGGCAATAACGACTTTGCAGTGCACTGCTAATATGGAAGATTATATGGAAAACAACGAACAACTTATGGAAGAATTAGCAACGACAACCGTAGATGAAACGCAAGAGAGCGTAACGATTGAAAAAGCGGAAGAGAGCGCACCCGTAGAAGAAACGCCTGCGCCTAAGAGTGAAGAGAAAACGGAAGCGCCCGCAAATAACGGACAAGGTGCGGTTTATCAGACCGTATCGATTAACTATCAGCCTAGCCCGTTTACGCCTGCTCCCGTGATTTATCAAACTGCGCCTAGTTCGGCAGGGCCCGTATATCAAACGATAACGATAGCGCCTGCTCCCGTTCAGCCCGTTGCTATGGGCTGTCCGTATCAACCGGTGTTCTATCAACCCGTTCAGCCGGCGTGCCCGTACCAACCGGTACAAGCGCCTACGCCCCTAGTTGCGTATCCGCCTTACCAGAGCGCACCCGTGATTTATCAAACGGCGTCTGACAACGCACCCGTTCCCCCTGCGCCCGTAGCACAGCCTACGACCTTTGCGCCCACGCAAGGTGCGACGATAAGCCAAAACGCAAGTCAAACGGCGCAAGCGGTAAATCAAACGATAACCGGAGCGCCTATGCCCGTTTATTATCCCGTAACGCCCGTTGCTCCTCAGCCTGCCCCCGTGGTAGAACAGCCCAAACAAGAGGATAAGCCTGAGCCTGCTCCCGTAGTGGAGAGCAAGCCCGAAGTCGAGCCTGAGCCTACGCCCGAAGAGGAAATCGCAGTTACGCAAGAAACCTTGGTAGAGCAAACTCCCGTAGAGCCTCTCGACGAGGTTTTGGACGAAGAAGAGGCAATCGAGGAAGTAACCGAAGAGACTGAAGGCGGATTGAATATCCCCGCTGGAAACAAAAAGCCTTTTTCGGAGAAATTAATCGAGGCTAAAGAGGAAACGCAAAAGTACTTTAACGCCGTACATAACGAACTCGTGTCTTATAAAAGAGTGAACTCGAGAGTTTCTCGTCGTGGTATGTCGTATAGAGCAGGACGAACCTTGATTGCGAAAATCGGACTTCGTGGAAAGACGCTAACGGGATATTTTAATCTCGACCTAAACGCTTTTAACGAAAAGACTTTCTTCCAAAAGGATATGTCGGCGACGAAGGCTTACGAAGAAGTGCCGTTCGCAGTAAAGATTAAGAGTGAACGCGCTTGCAACAACGCAACTAAACTCGTTACCGCAGTAGCGGAAAAGTTTGAACTTAAAAAGAACCCTAAATTTGAAGAAGTGAACGCAATAGAAGAATTCAAGAAGAACGACTAACGCGTTAAAAAGGAGAAAAAATGAAAGTACTTAAGGCTAGAAGAACCTTAATATCAAGCATTATCGCTATCGTGATTAGTTTTAGTTTGCTAATCGGCGTAACTTTTGCTTGGTTTACCGACACCGCACAGAGCGGAATCAACAAGATTAAGTCGGGTGACCTCGACGTAAAGATTGCATACGAGGGCGAGGAACTAACCAAGAACACCAAAATCTTTCTCGACGGCAACGGCGAAGAAATGATTTGGGAGCCGGGCGCATCCACTTACGGCGATTTTGAAATCGCAAACGACGGTAGCCTTGCTCTAAAGTTCCAGTTCGAAATTATATATATGAACGCAACTGAAACGCCTAGCGGAAAAACGCTAGCGGACGTGCTATCCGTTTATGCGGTTGCACTCGAAAAAGAAACGGGCGCTGACGAGACGATGGGAGACGCTAGACTTGACGCTTTAGTAGTCGGCGAGGCAGTACCCGGATACGACAAAGACAACGCTCCTAAGTTCTCGGATGGCGTAGCGGTAGAGGCGTTCTTACTTCCGCAAGAGGCTGTAAGTTTAGAAATCGGCGTTTTTTGGAACCCAACCGATAACGACAACGAGTTCAACGTTGACGGCGGACTATCTATTGATTTTGCCGTATCGCTAGTAGCAACTCAGGCAGACTACGAGGTGGGAGCGGACGGATTTATCTACGACGCTAACGCTACTTACCCCGAAAATCCTATAATCGTTGACGAGGGAGCGACGGGTAGCATATCTTGGACTTTAAGTAGTACCGGTGTTTTGACCGTATCCCCATCCGAGTTTTCCATTCCCGACGTTAATTGCGGAAAGACTTTCGCAGAGGGCGCTTGGAGAGAGGCGATTGTTTATAACAGTAATGGTGAAGCAACTCAAGAAGGATATAACGCTGCTCCAGGAACTTCGCCTGATGCCGGCGCATACTTTTGCGACCGCAACGCCGTTACTTCGCTAGTGATTGAAGAAGGCGTAACCTCTATCGGTTCGTTTGCGTCGCAATTTCCTAACCTTACGGGCGAAGTAGTAATTCCCGCATCCGTAACTTATATAGGACACGAGGCGTTAAAGGATTGTAAAATCACCAAGTTGACTTTTGCTCCTGGTGGCACGAAAGCGCTTTGTATTGCTCCCGGCGCGTTAAAGAACCTACAAATTGAGGAAATCGAATTTCCCGCAGACCGTCCCGAAGTACATATCCATTGTTGGGCGCTAAACAACAATCGTAAATTAAAGACGGTGAAATTCCCCGCAAACGTAACGACTTTCTCTGGCTTTACTCACATTGATTACTACGGTATGACTTTTTCAAACTCAAACGACAGTCAAATACTTAAAGGAAGTAACGCGCTTGAGAAAATAGTTTTCGCAACTCAAGCCGTTCACAATTTGTTCTTTAATTCCGCAGGCAACACAAGTAATATTAACGCTATCGGTGGCGTTGAAAGCATAATCGAAGAAAATCTTATATAAACTTTATAATGAAAAAGGTACTGAAAAATAAACAGTAACGACAAAAGGAGAAGAAAATGAAAGTACTTAAGGCTAGAAGAACTCTGATAACGAGCATTATCGCTATCGTGATTAGTTTTAGTTTGCTAATCGGCGTAACTTTCGCTTGGTTTACCGACACCGCGCAGAGCGGAATTAACAAGATTAAGTCGGGCAACCTCGACGTAAAAGTTACTTACGAGGGCGAGGAATTAAACGAGAACACGAAAATCTTTCTTGACGGCAACGGAGAAGAAATGATTTGGGAGCCGGGCGCGTCCACTTACGGCGAGTTTGAAATCGCTAACGACGGTAGTCTTGCTCTAAAGTTCCAGTTAGAACTAATTTATGCAAACGCTACCGCAACACCTAGTGGAAAAACGCTAGCGGACGCTCTTTGCGTTTACGCAATCACGAGAGGAAAGAACACGGGAACGGACGAAGTAATGGGCGACGTTGGTCTTAACGCTTTAGTAGTCGGCGAGCCAGTACCCGGATACGACAAAGAAAACGCTCCCAAATTTTCGGACGGCGTTTCGGTAGAGGCGTTCCTACTTCCGCAAGAGGCGGTAACTTTGGAAATCGGCGTGTTCTGGAAACCAACCGAGAACGACAACGAGTTTAATATTGAGGGCGGTCTATCTATTGATTTCGCCGTATCTCTAGTAGCAACTCAAGCAGGCTACGAGGCAGGCGCAGGTGGATTTATCTACGACGCAAACGCAGGTTTCCCCGGCCACATTGAAATTCCTAACGCTAACGGTTGGTCGGACGAGTTCAACGCAATCTTTAACGGCAAATTCAAACTCGTTAGCGACCCCGAAACGGCGATACAACTTGTTGATGGACAAATCGAAATTACCGATAGCGAAGGGGTAACGACCATTCCTAGCGATTGCATTACCATCAATGGAAGAAACCTTACCATTTCGGGAACGGGTGTTCTTGACGGAGAATATACCGTTTTCGAGGACGGATATATCCAAAAGGACGGCGAAATTTTTGCTAAATCGGAATTAACTTGGGTAGATTTAGAAGAAATGGAAGACCACATTTGTTTAATTATTAACAACGGTTTAGTTTATGATACTTATGACGGAAACACTCCCGCAAATAGCGAACCTATTTTCGCCCTAAACGAACTTTCCCAAATGACTAGCGATTATATTGATAGTATCGGTGGCGATATCGACGCTTTTGAAGAGGCTTACGGATACCGCTTTAGCGAAATTAACGAGGGCGAAGTTACCGTAGGAAACGTGTTTGATGCTCTAGCCGTTCAAAATATCGTAGAAGACGGACACTATCAATTTGGCTATCAATTTGGCTATATCGGTAGTTACGATCACTGGGGTGGACTTGCTCACGACGAAAAAACTAATGACGAACTTCGCGCAATCGTTAACTACGGAGAAACCGATTTGGATTCGATTGTAACGACTAGTTTGTATCTTGCAAAGCCCGACGGCAGTATGGAAAAAATGACTACGGACACCGTAGTTGAAGGCGGAACGATTGTTCTTGTTCAAGAAACGAAGTACTATAAAGACGGCGTAGAAACGAACAACGTTATGTTCTACGACGATTACGCTCTCTACTACGAGGACGGTATGACTTACCGTGAGTGGATGCACGAGAATTTCATTATGGAGTTGCACGACTATTGTAATTGTGCTACTACGCATACTGGAATATATATTCCCGAAGAGTATCTAGATTTACCCTGTGAGCCTGGCTACATTAGCGCAATCCAAGGCTCTCTACCGCAAGTAGGAAACGACTATTTCGGTTATTATTATGATGGTAACTGGTGGCACGAGCCCATTTTCTACTCTTACGGACTAGTTACGATTAGAAACAACAACTTTAGCGACGAAGGCTACGAATTCCTCGGTATGGCTTGGGAAGGCGGATTGCAAACCGATTACAAGATTTACGCAGACGAGTACTATAACCACTTTATAAGACAAGATAGAGAAGTAGTTGCGGTTCCGTTCTATTCCGCGTTTAAGGCAGAAGAAGGTCTTACCGTAGTCGATATTTCCGAATACTTAACTCTTAACGGAAATCAAGTCGTAGTTGACGTTGCTGGCTTAACTTCCGCTTACTCGCTTGATAGTAGCGTTAGCGTTATCCCCGTATTCGAGCGTGACGGATACTTTGTAGATTGCCGTGATGTTAACGGTAACTATGATAGCGTAACCAATATTACTAGCTATGAGGCAACTGAAGTTTCGTTATCGTACGGCTCGTTTAGTAATGGCGCAACGGGTATTACCTTCTACTATAACGGCGTAGTTTATACCGGATTTGCAAACTAATAAAATTAAATAACGAAAGCGTGGTAAACTTTACCACGCTTTTTGTTTTACCTAGAGTAGATTTATTTGCGTTACTTTATTTAAGTCGGCTTTGGGCGAATATTTACTCGACGGCTCAACTTGGTCGTTTTTCGCCCTAAATTTGCCCCTAATTTCAATTAAAGTTACGCCGAAAGAACAATTATAGGCAAAGGCGTTTTTGCCCGTAAATCGCATTTTTGAGCGCCGTAGTCAATTTTTAGTTTCGTTAGCGCTTACGCTCGTTCCGTAGCGTATTGATAACTTATTAAAAAGTGGGCTAAAATTTGCAAACCGTATTCGGAATTTTAGTACTTTTTACGCAGAAAGGGGATTGTTTTTTTGCAATAAAGAACGCTATTCTGAACAAATTTCCGTTTCAAAATTCTCTTGCTCGCCAACGATTGCCGAAAGTTGAGCCTTGGTATATTCTTCGTCGAAAGTTGCGTAGCGTATATGCAAGATATCGCCGGCGTGGAAAGTTTTGTGTCCGTATGGGTCCACGTATGCTTTGCGAGTAGAACTGGGGGAGATTGAAAGCAAGAAGAAGTTAGACGGCCAAATAATGTCTTTCGACAAGCGTTCTTCGGCGAACGAGCCTTTTTGAATAGTAACGTGCGTATCTATTATTTTGCGCTCGTGCGTTTCTTCCTGCGTTTTTATTATGTTTTTGATAATGCTATCGTTTATACCTTTCGCGCCGAAAATTTCGGTGATGATATAAGATACTGCAACGACGATTATGACGTGCAAAATATTCGACGAACAACCAAGCGCCTCGATTGAGAAAACGATTGCAGTCAACGGCATTTTCATCATTGCCGAAATACAACCTGCAATTCCAAGCGCAATTATTACCGTATAATATTCGGGTAAGCCGAATATTTTTTCTACTCCGCTACCGATTATCGACGCCATTAGCGCGCCTATTGCCATAATAGGAATAAAGACACCGCCCGTTAGGTTATTCGTGTTTGCTATAAGCGTTAAACTCGTGCGAACGACGAGCAGTATTATCAGGGCATAAATCGCTATTCTCTCTTCTAGCAAAAGTTCAATCAAGCCGTGTCCCGTGGAGACGAAAGAGAAGGATATTAAACCGAAAATAAGAGTTAAAATCAAAACTGCGAAAATCTTTACCCAGCGTGGAACTTTTTTTAGTTTTATGCGGAAAAAGCCGTGTATTAAATGGTAATATTTCAAGAAAGCCACGGCGAAAAGTCCCATAACGATACCGACTAAAAGAGGGAGCCAGCCGTCTGAGGCAGAAAGCGTAACGACTTTTATGCTAGGAAAGAGCGCGGTTGATAAGCCGAGCAGAGGGCAAAGCAGTTCCGAAACGATTTGCGCAAACAGTACCGCGATAGAGCCAACGATTAAAATCATAGGCGAAATTCTTTGGTGCGCCTCTTCAATCGCAAACAGCACTCCCGAAACGGATGCGCCCGTTGCTACGGCAAAACCCGCGCACGCTCCACCCGTCATAGCGTAACCGCTCCAAGCAGGGTGTTTCTTCGCTAGTGTATCGACGCTACCTTTTCCTACTGCCGTACCCATTAGCACCGCAGGTCCTTCGTTACCAAGCGGAACGCCGATTAAGAAAGAGGTAAGCGACATAAAGAATACGCCGAGTAGCGTTCGGAGCCACTTAAAGGTTACGATATTTCTAATAAGCGCAATAGAGGACGGAATACCGCCACCTTTTGCTCGAGGGCACTTCTTGTAAATATACGAAAATAATACCGCTATAAGATAAAAGGCGATTAGGACGAGCGGTATAAAGAATAGTTTACTCCGCAAAAAAGCGTAGCCGTCTTTTGAAATGGCGATAACGATTTTCGCCAAAAATTTATATAGTACGACGACGAGAGCAGTTAGTACGCCCGTAATCGAGCCGAACAAGAACGCTGGAAATATTAAGTTCACGAGATAGGCTTTGGGTTTATGCATTTTAATCCTTCCTTTTTTTCAACCGTACAATAATACAAAACTTTACGCAAAAAATCAAGCATTTTGACCGCAAAAATTCCGCTAGCCTAAATATCGCCTCAAAACAGTATAGAAAAAGAGACAGTCGTAATTAACTGTCTCTTTTTACTTGGCTAATTACTCAACCTCTATTTCGATAACCGCTACCGTTGCAGGCGGAAGAGTTACGGTTAAGCCGTCCATTTCTTTGCTCTTAACCGCAAAAACATCAGGATTAAGCATAGTGACTTCGGTCGTAGGATTTTCGCTAATATAATAAGTTTTGCCGTTTTTGAATTTTTTATCGCCTATTTCCAAGGTAATCTGTTCCGAACTATTCATATTAGTACTAACTATATGCACGAATATTTTATTTTCAGTAGCCGACGCCACCGCATCTATCGTTCCGCTATAAGAAAGGTCTAGCGCAAATTCGCCTTGGTGACGCTTAAACAACGACATAACCGAGCCAACCGGTTGCAAGTAAGGTTGAAAGCGTTGCCATTTAAGCGCGCCCGGAATAATGATTGCGTTTACTTGCCATACGTTGCCGAAAAAGTCCGCCATCGTCGCAATATCAACAGCGTCGCTATGGCGCATTATCGTATTAAGGCAACGCGCGTACGAAACGCCTACCGCCCACGAGGATAGAACTTCGTTACGGTTTCGTCCGTCTAAGATAAAGTGTCCTTCCGTCATAGCAAGACGCTTATTGCCCGCATCAGCGCGCAAAACTTTGATATGTTCGTCCAAATCTTTATACGCATCCATTAAAACTTCCCAAGTCTTATCGGGATTAAGGCGATAATCGTTTCCGCTTAAAGAGGAATATTTCGCTCCGCCAAAATGGTGGTGGAAAGCGAGCATATCAACGGTGTCGATTTCGCTCATTTTTTTACACCAGTTAACGCCGTCGTACGACTCGTCGCCCCAGCCGATAATTTTTATGGTGGGGTCGGCATTTTTCATTTTTTCGGCAAAGCGAGAAGTAACTTCATAGCACTCGTCAAGTTTAAATCCCGTATTATCGCAAATTTTATAAGAAGTCTCGTTGCCTATTTGCCAGTATTTGACGGAAAAGGGGGCTTTGTTTCCACGCAAAGGATTTTCATAATCGTTACAATATTTTACCCACTCGACCGCCTCTTCGGCAGTACCTAGTCTTAAAGTATCGTTTTTGGGGTTTGCCCAACAGTCGAACCCGTCCGACTCGGTATTTACGACGATAAGAGGCTCTGCGTTTACCAAACGGCAAAAATCTATGAACTCGTCCGTACCAACGGCGTTACTATACACGCCACCCCAACAATGATTTATCATAGGAATACGGTTTTTATATTCTCCAACCGCCTCTTTCCAGTGGTAATACGCGGCAAAAGTACCGCCGAAACGAATCATAGTAGGCGAAAGTTCATTGACCTTTTCGATTAAGGACGGATACCATTTGTTTTCAGTATAATCCCAGCCCGCGTCAACGGATGCGTCAGTCGCACTAAGCGGTTCCATAAATTGCATATATAAGTACGGCGATATTCTATGTTTTTTCTCACTATCAATTTTAAGATTTATCATATATTTCTCCTAAAAGTTTCCTATGCTTAAACTATACCATTTTAAATTTCTATATTCAATGAAAGTATTAGACATCTACTAATTTATGTGTCCGTTTTTTTAAGTTTTTTTCTAACTATGGGTAGTTTTGTTGACTTTTTCGGTCCAAGGTGCTATTTTTAACTTATGGAAAATGCAAGTAATAAAATATCCCGCTCGCCTATAAGTATAGAAGTAGCAGGGTTTAATTTAAATGTTTTTCGCGTAGGGGCGTCGCCACTTATTAAACCTGATAGCGAACTACTTACTAACGATATGAAAGGTACGCATACGCACTTTACCTTTGAAATATTTTTTATCGTTTCAGGCACGCTTACGCTAATAACGGATACCGAAACTACGGAATATCAAAATAGCGTGCTTATTATTCCGCCGAAACTTAAACATTTTACAAGACCAAGTGGGGAAAGTTATTGTCTTTTGTTTTCTTTTAACGGTGATACCAGCGTCGAAAAGCGATTAAACGATAGCGTTTGCGAGTTGACTATGACGGAAGAGGTTGCTTTTTATATCAAAAAATTTACCGAAAAGACTTTGCTTAATACCTCGTCTGCCGAAACGGACGCTACCCACCTAGCCTCGCTTATTTTTAATAACGTGTTTAATAATCTAAATAACGCTAATCAAGGCTTACGCAATAAAAAGAAAAGACTATCCGTACATATCAACGCTATTGAGTCGTATATCAACAATAATATATACTCAAAAATTACGCTTTCGACGGTTGCTCAAAACGTATTTTTAAGTCCGAAACAAATTTCACGAATTATAAAAAAAGAGTATAACTGCTCGTTCACTTCGCTCTTAACCGAAAAAAGACTTGCAATCGCTACCGTTATGCTCAAAAATACCGATATGCAAATAGCAGACATAGCAGACCAAATATTCGGCGAGAGCGCAACCTATTTTTATAGGCTTTTTAGGCGAAAATACGGCGTTTCTCCCCTCAAATACCGCAAACAAATCCGCCCCTAACCTACGCATAGAAAAAGAGACAGTCGTAATTAACTGTCTCTTTTTCGTATGGTTGCGGGAGCGCGAACGTAAAGAAAACAGTCCTGTGAACTGTTTTTAGTTCGGCGCGTGAAGCGAGAGCGGAACGGCCACGCACCAAAACTACGTACGAAAAAAGAGACAGTCGTAAATAACTGTCTCTTTTTCGTATGTGGTTGCGGGAGTGGGACTTGAACCTCACGACCTCCGGGTTATGAGCCCGACGAGCTACCAACTGCTCTATCCCGCGATATAAACTATATAAAATTGTAATGATGGTAAATTTCCGGATAAGTCCGGGTTATACTCGCTACGCTCGTGCTTCGTAGGAGCCCCGAACGGCTACCAACTGCACAATAGCGCGTCAAAAACGATATTAAATTGTAAAAGTTTTGGATTGCACCCGGATAAGTTCCGGGTTATACTCGCTACGCTCGTGCTACGTAGGAGCACCGACAGAGTACCAACTGCTCTATCCCGCGTTAATGATGGGTTGTTTTCCGTCGCTTTTGACGAAAACCGCGCAAGACGAACTATCTCTTGCTTGGGTTGTCATTATAGCATATAAAAAAGTGTTTGTCAATAGTTTCTGCGGTTGAAAGAAAGAAAAGTCGTGTTAAATTTTGGTGAAAATTGTGAAAAAAAGCAAAAAACGAAAAAGAAATATTGACGGATAGGGGGAAAAGAGATATAATGTTAAAGAAGGAGAGACGATATGAGTGGTGTTAGTTTTGATAGAGAAGTATCGCTTTACGGCGAATACGATATCGTAGTTTTGGGTGGAGGCCCAGCGGGAGTTTGTTCTGCAATTGCGAGCGCAAGAGCGGGCAAAAAAGTTCTTTTGGTGGAGTCGTCGTCAATGCTTGGCGGTATGGCGACGAGCGGTGGCGTGGGGCCGTTTATGACCAACTACGACCGTGACGGCGAAGAAAAAACGGTAGCGGGACTTTTTGCCGAAATCGTGGAGAGACTTGAAAAATATTCTGCGGTAATAAATAGCGACGGAGTAGAAGCGCCGTCCGAGTACACCTCGTTTATTCCTAAATATCACCGTCACGTAACGCCTTTTTCGTCTTTTCATCTCCAAATAGTGCTTGACGAAATGACTCGTGAGAGTGGCGTCGAGGTGTTGTGTTACACGCAATTTATCGATTGTGAGATAGAAAACGGAAATATTACTCACGCAATTTTGTCGGCTATGGGCGACCTAATTGCAGTTAAGGGCAAAATCTTCGTGGACGCTACGGGTATAGCGAGCGTAGCGGTAAAAGCAGGAGTTTCGACTTATCTAGGCGACGAGGAGAGCGGAGTTCCGCAACCGGGAACGCTAATGTTTGAAGTTTACGGCGTTTCCGACGAGGGATATAAATCGCTAGCGCACGGCCCGAAGTGGCCGGTAAAGGCGTATAGAACGCCCGTTCCCGGTCATTATAAAATTAATCATCATCACGTTTTTAACGTGGACGCATCTTCGTCAAAACAAATGACGGAAGCGCACGCTACTGCTAGAAAGCAAGTGCTCGACGCTTACGACGAATTATTGAGAACGCAAGGCTTTGAAAACTGCGCCATAGCCTCCGTTGCGCCCGTTTTGGGAGTTAGAGAGTGCCGTCATATCGAGGGTGACTATAAAATTACCGTGCAAGACGTGGCGGAAGGAAAGAAATTCGACGACAGAATAGCCGTTTACGGATTTGGAATGGACGTGCATAGGCGCAATCCTAACGAGTCGGGCAACTTCAAAATAGAGGTGGCGAAGAGGTACTATATTCCCTATAAGAGTTTGCTCCCCAAGGGCGTAAAAAACTTATTCGTAGCAGGAAAAACGCTTTCTTGCGAGTCGCAAGCGGTGGGCGGAATGCGTTGTATGCCTTCGTGTATGGCTATGGGGCACGCCGTAGGAATAGCGTCGGCTATGGCGATTGACGAGGGCGTATCTATTCGTGAAATTGAAGTTAAAAAATTGCAAGAAACGCTCTTAAAGCAAGGCGCGATTTTGGACTAACGGCAAGCAAAAACTAATAATATAATAAGAAAAGGAGAAAAATGCGGATTTTTTGTAAAAAAAGGTACGCATTTTTTACTTTTTAAATCATATTTAGCGGTAAAAAAGTTGACAGTACTTTTTACTTGTGATAAAATTAAAGCGTATTCGCAAATGCTATGACGGAAAAAAGGAGTAAAGGAAGCGGGCATAGAGAACGGACGGAAGGTGAAAGTCCGAAACGCATTTACTACCGCACTCATTCCCGAGCAGACGGCGCGAAAAAGAAAGGCAAGTCGCAAACGAGACGGTAAGTCAAACGGCAAATCGTTTTTGGGTTTTGCGAACGAACGCTTTTTAAGTAGTTCCGTACGGTAGCACCGTTATCGCTAAAAGGAGTTCCCTTGTCGAGAGGACTTGCGCTAGGCAAGTCAATTCGGGTGGTAACGCGCAAACCTTGGTTGGCGTCCCGAAATATGGCAAGGATTTTTTTATACTTCGGGCAAAAAAAGAAAAGTAAAGTAAAGGCAGGAACAAATGGAGAACAGACACGTTTTATCACTACTAGTAAACAACAATTCGGGCGTACTTCGTAGAGTAAGTTCACTCTTTGCGCGCCGTGGTTATAACATAGAGAGTTTGTCGGTAGGCGTAACTCAAGACCCCACCGTTAGCCGTATTACGGTAGTAGCGAAGGGCGACGAGTACATTATCGACCAAATCGAAAAGCAAGTAAGTAAACTCGTTGACGTAAGAAAGATTGAACTTCTCGATAAAGACAGTTCGGTTTATCGCGAACTAATCTTAATCAAGGTTAAGACGAGCAGAACTAACCGTGCTGAAATTTTGGAAATCGCTAACATTTTCCGCGCGCACATAGTTGACGTATCGCCTTCCGCTCTTATTTTGGAGGCAACGGGAGATTCAAGCAAACTTTCCGCGCTACTCAAAATGCTTGAGCCGTTTACGATTATGGAAATCGTAAGAACTGGTCTTGCTGCGGTTAAGCGTGGCGCAAATCGTTTTGCCGACGAACAGTAATAGGCAATATAAATTTAGTTAAAAATGCGGAAAACCGCAATAAAATTTTTTATCAGTAGTTTTGGAGGTTAAAAAACTATGGCAGTAATGTATTACGAACAGGATTGCGACTTCAAGCGCATCTTAAACAAGAAAGTGGCTATTATCGGCTTTGGCTCGCAAGGACACGCTCACGCTCTTAACTTGCACGATAGCGGTGCAAACGTTATGATTGGTCTATACAAGGGTAGCAAGTCTTGGGCAAAGGCAGAGGCTCTAGGACTAAAAGTTGGCACGGCTGAAGAGGCTGCTGCTTGGGCAGACGTTATTATGATTCTTATCAACGACGAAAAGCAAGCAAAACTTTATCGTGATTCGATTGAGAAGAACCTCACCGCTGGCAAAACCCTTATGTTTGCTCACGGCTTTAACATTCACTTTAAGCAGATTATCCCCCCTGCTGACGTAAACGTAATTATGATTGCGCCCAAGGGCCCCGGTCATACCGTTAGAAGTCAGTTCCAAGAGGGCAAAGGCGTTCCCTGTCTTATCGCAGTATATCAGGACGCTACCGGCGACGCTAAAGAAATCGGTCTTGCGTACGCTCAAGGTATCGGCGGAGCAAGAGCAGGCGTTCTAGAGACCACCTTCAAAGAGGAGACCGAGACCGACCTATTCGGAGAGCAGGCAGTTCTTTGCGGTGGCGTTTGCGCACTTATGAAAGCAGGTTTCGAGACGCTAGTTGAGGCTGGCTATCAACCCGAGAGCGCATACTTTGAGTGCGTTCACGAGATGAAACTAATCGTTGACCTTATCAATAAGGCAGGCTTTGCAGGTATGAGATATTCGATTTCCGATACCGCAGAGTACGGCGACTACATCACCGGACCGAAGATTATCACCGACGAGACCAAGAAGGCTATGAAAGGCGTTCTTTCGGATATCCAGGACGGAACTTTTGCTCGTGACTTCATCACCGAGAATATGACCGGTAGAGCAAAGTTCAACTCTATGAGAAGAATTGAGGCTGAACAACAACTCGAGAAAGTTGGTAAGAACCTCCGTTCTATGATGAACTGGCAGACCGAGATTACCGAGAAGTAATTTTTTAGGTAGTTAGTTATAAAAACGGTTAAACCGAAAGGTGGGGGGAGACGCTGGTACGCCTTGTACCTACCTTTCGGTTTGTGTTTTTTACGGCTTTTCGAAAAAAAGCGATTTTGGGCAAAAAGCCCGAAGAATAACTAGCGGATAACCGCTATTGAGAGAAAGAGAAATTATAGTAATTTCAAAGAGATTTAAGAGGGTAACGGATATGGCAAGAAGAATTAAGATTTTCGATACTACGCTCCGTGACGGCGAGCAATCCCCCGGATGCAGTATGAATATGAGCGAGAAACTCCGTCTTGCTCGTCAGTTAGACGAACTTGGAGTTGACGTAATCGAGGCTGGCTTTGCTATTGCGTCGCCTGGAGATTTCCAAGCGGTAAAAAGTATTGCCGGCGTAGTTAAGCGCGCGACCGTAGCGTCGCTAGCACGCTCGCTTAAAAAAGATATCGACACGGCTTACGAGGCGGTAAAGGACGCGGTTCATCCTAGAATTCACGTCTTTTTGGCGACGAGTGATATTCATATGGAATACAAACTCAAGATGACCAGAGAAGAAGTCTTGAAAAAGACGGGAGAGATGGTTGCTTACGCAAAGAGCCTATGCGACGATATCGAGTTTTCCGCAGAGGACGCGTCCCGTTCCGACCCTGAATTCCTAGTGAAAGTATTCGAGACGGCAATCGAGGCAGGCGCAACGACGCTTAACGTGCCCGATACCGTTGGTTACGCCGTACCCGAAGAATACGGCGCGCTTATTTCCTACCTTATGAAGAACATAAAAGGCGTGGAAAAGGCGGATATTTCGGTGCATTGTCACAACGACCTTGGTATGGCGACGGCGAACTCGCTTTCGGCGGTTAAGGCAGGCGCAACTCAAATCGAGTGTACCGTAAACGGTATAGGCGAAAGAGCAGGCAACACGGCGCTTGAAGAAGTCGTTATGGCGATTAAGACGAGAAAGGAAGTCTTTAACGCGGAGTGCGGAATCGACACTACCAAGATTTACAAGACGAGCAAACTCCTTTCTTCGATTACGGGTGTAAAAGTTCAGCCGAACAAGGCAATCGTGGGCGAGAACGCTTTTGCTCACGAGAGCGGAATACACCAACACGGCGTACTTGCTAACAAGCAAACCTACGAGATTATGACTCCCGAGTCGATAGGTCTTACCGAGAATAAGATGGTACTTGGTAAGCACTCTGGCAAGCACGCGCTTGCTGATAAACTCGCGTCTATGGGCTTTAAGGTAAGCGACGAAGAACTCTCTACGGTATTCGACGAGTTCAAAAAACTTGCCGATAGACAAAAGAGCGTTTCCGACCTCGACCTCGAGGCGCTTATGCACAAAAAGAGCGTGGGCGTACCCGAGAGTTACAAACTCGACCGTTTCGTTATCAACGTTGGTAATACGATTACGACGACTTCCGCCGTTATGCTCGTTTGCCCCAACGGAGAGAAGAAAGAGGTGGTTACTTCGTCGGCGTTCGGTCCGATTGACGCAAGTTTTAAGGCGATTAATAAAATCGTTGGCAAGGACAAATTCGAACTCGTTGACTTCCTTATCGACTCGGTAACGGGCGGTACGGATGCGCAAGGAGCGGTAACCGTTAAAATTAAAGCAGGCGATACGGTATATAACGGACACGCAGTTAGTATGGATATAGTTGACGCTGCGGTTAAGGCTTATATATCTGCAATAAATAATATGATTTACGACGAGAGCGTCGTAGCAAAACAAGGAGAATAAATAAATGGGAATGACGATGACGCAAAAAATCCTCGCTCACGCAGCAGGACTTGAAAGCGTAAAGGCAGGACAACTTATAGAGGCTAAACTCGATATGGTGCTTGGTAACGATATTACCAGCCCCGTAGCGATTAAAGAATTCGCTCGTTTTAATTGCGATAGCGTTTTCGATAAAGACAAGATTGCACTCGTTCCCGACCACTTCACCCCCAACAAGGATATAAAGGCGGCGGAACAATGCAAGTGCGTGCGTGAATTTGCTTGCAAAATGGATATTACCAACTACTTTGAACTTGGCGAAGTTGGAATAGAGCACGCGCTATTGCCCGAAAAAGGATTAGTAGTAGCAGGCGACGTAATTATCGGAGCGGATTCGCATACTTGTACTTACGGCGCGCTCGGCGCATTTTCGACGGGCGTTGGCTCTACCGATATGGCGGCAGGTATGGCTACGGGCAAAGCGTGGTTCAAAGTTCCGTCCGCGCTTAAGTTCAACCTTACGGGCTCGCTCCAAGGCTTTACTTCGGGCAAGGACGTAATCTTGCACATTATCGGTATGATAGGCGTTGACGGCGCGCTTTATAAGAGTATGGAATTTACGGGCGAGGGCGTTAAGAGCCTATCCGTAGAGGACAGACTTTGTATGGCTAATATGGCTATCGAGGCTGGCGGAAAGAACGGTATTTTCGAAGTTGACGAAAAGACGGTTGAGTATATGAAAGAACATTCCACGAGAGAGTGGAAAGTATTCAAGGCGGACGACGACGCAGAGTACGAAAAGGTTTACGATATCGACCTATCCAAAATTCGTCCTACCGTAGCGTTCCCCCACCTTCCCGACAACACCAGAACGATTGACGAGGTTGGCGAGGTTGCAATCGACCAAGTAGTAATCGGCTCTTGCACTAACGGAAGAATAGAAGACCTTCGCGCCGCTGCTAAAGTTTTAGAGGGCAGAAAGGTTAAAAAGGGCGTAAGAGTAATTATTATTCCCGCTACCCAAAAGATTTACTTGCAAGCAATCCACGAGGGCTTGGTTGATATCTTTATCGGCGCCGGCGCAATCTTTTCGATGCCGACCTGCGGACCTTGTCTTGGCGGACATATGGGTATTCTTGCTAAGGGCGAGAGAGCAATCTCCACTACGAACAGAAACTTCGTAGGAAGAATGGGACACCCCGAGTCCGAAGTTTACCTAGCGTCTCCCGCAGTTGCAGCGGCGAGCGCCGTTACGGGTAAAATTCAAAACCCCGAAACGCTATAATAAGGAGAGAGAAAAATGAACGCAAAAGGCAGAGTTTTTAAGTATAAAGACAACGTGGACACCGACGTAATTATTCCTGCTCGTTACCTCAACACTTCAGACCCGGCGGAACTAGCAAAGCATTGTCTTGAAGACCTCGATACCGAGTTCGTAAAAAAGGTGCAAACGGGCGACATTATCGTTGCCGATAAGAACTTCGGTTGCGGTTCGTCGCGTGAGCACGCTCCGATTGCTATTAAGGCGTCGGGCGTATCGTGCGTAATCGCTACGACTTTCGCTAGAATATTTTATCGCAACTCGATAAATATCGGACTACCTATCGTAGAATGCCCCGAGGCAGTAAAAGGAATATCTGACGGCGATACCGTATCGGTGGACTTTAATACGGGAATTATTAAAAACGAAACTACGGGCGCAACCTTTAAGGGCGAGCCGTACCCCGAATTTATGCAAGCGATTATCGCTGACGGCGGTCTCGTAAACCATATTAAGAAGGGAAACTAGGAGGCAAAATATGAACTACAATATCGTTACCGTATCGGGCGACGGAATAGGTCCCGATATTATCGAAGAGGCTAAAAAGGTACTTAACAAAATAGGTGAGATTTACGGACACTCGTTCTCCTTTACCGAAAAACCGGCAGGAGGTATTGCAATCGATACTTGCGGTTGCCCCCTTCCCCAAGACACGATTGACGCTTGTAGAGCGTCCGACTCGGTTATGCTCGGTGCGGTTGGCGGACCGAAGTGGGACCACCTTGGCGGAGAGCAACGCCCCGAAAAAGCGTTATTAGGACTTCGTGGCGCGCTTAATCTTTTCGCTAACCTTCGTCCTGCACTATTGCACTCCCAACTTTTGGACGCTTGTCCGCTTAAGAAAGAGATTATCGGCGATAGCCTTGATATTTTGATTGTAAGAGAACTAACGAGTGGAATTTACTTTGGTAAGAAGGGCAGAGTAGCAGAGGATAACTCCGCTTACGACGTACTTTACTATAACTACGAAGAGATTAAGAGAGTGCTTAAAGTCGGTTTTGAATCGGCTATGAAGAGAAACAAGAAAGTTTGCGTAGTAGATAAGGCGAACGTTCTTGAAACTTCTAGACTTTGGAGAGAGGTAACCAAAGAGGTTGCTAAAGATTTCCCCGAAGTAGAAGTAAGTCATATGTACGTTGATAACTGCTCTATGCAACTAGTTCGCAATCCGCATCAGTTCGACGTAATTATTACGACTAATATGTTCGGCGATATTCTATCCGACGAGGCAAGTATGCTAACGGGTTCAATCGGAATGCTAGCGTCTGCGTCGCTTGGCGAAGGAACGCTTGGTATGTACGAGCCTATCCACGGCTCTGCTCCCGATATTGCAGGCAAGGATATTGCTAACCCGATTGCAACTATTCTTTCGGGCGCAATGATGCTCCGTTACTCGTTCGGTCTTGAGAAAGAGGCCGTAGCAATCGAAAAAGCGGTGGATAAAGTTCTCGACGACGGATACAGAACGGCTGATATTTGGAGCGAGGGAACGAAGAAAGTAGGCACTAAAGAAATGGGCGACCTAATCGTAGCCAACGTTAAATAAAGAAATTTTAAGTGAGGGAAATTATTATGGAATTCGTTTACGTAGATGGACAGTTTGTAGAAAAAGAGAAAGCAACCGTTTCGGTTTTTGACCACGGCGTTTTGTACGGCGACGGCGTTTTCGAGGGAATTAGAGCGTATAATGGCAGAGTTTTCCGCCTCAACGAGCATATTGATAGAATTTTCGCCGCTGCGAAAGCAATCGACCTAACTATTCCTATGAGCAAGGCTGAACTTGCCCAAGTCGTAGTTGATACTTGCGCTAAGAACAATCTTACCGATTGTTATATTCGTTTGGTAATCACGAGAGGAAAGGGTGACCTTGGTCTTTCTCCTACCAAATGCCCCAAGCCCACCGTTTTCTGTATCGCAGGTATGATTAAGATGTACTCGGCTGAAGAGTACGAAAAGGGTATGACCGTTATTACTTCCGTTCAGAGAAGAAACAAAGCGACGGTTGTTGACCCGCAGATTAAATCGCTAAACTATCTAAACAATATTTTGGCTAAAATCGAGGCTAATAGAGTGGGCGCAGCCGAGGCTCTAATGCTCGACCACGACGGAATCGTAGCAGAGTGCACGGGCGACAACGTGTTCGTAATTAAGAACGGCGTAATCTACACTCCGCCTATCTATATCGGAATTTTGGACGGTATTACGAGAAGAACGGTTATGGAAGTTGCCGAGAAAATGGGCTACACCGTAAAAGAAGAGCCGTTCACGCTCTTTAACGTTTACAACGCTGACGAAGTATTCTTGACTGGAACTGCTGCCGAGGCTATTGCAGTAACCAAGGTTGACGGAAGAGTAATCGGCGACGGTGTTTGCGGACCTATCACTAAGGCAATCCTAAAAGAGTTCCAAAAAGCGACTTGCGCTCCCGAATACGGCGTAGAGATTAAGTAATAACGGAGAAAAAAATGAAATCTGATAACGTAAAAGTCGGTCTCGACAAAGCCGCTCACCGTTCGCTACTTAAAGCGCTCGGTTGGACGGACGAAGAAATAAAGATGCCCGTAGTCGGTATCGTTTCGGCTCAAAGCGAAATCGTACCGGGGCATATGCACCTAAACAATATCGTTTCTGCCGTAAAAGAGGGAATATCCTCTGCCGGTGGTATGCCCGTAGTAGTTCCTGCAATCGGCGTTTGCGACGGTATCGCTATGGGACACGAGGGTATGAAATACTCGCTCGTAACGAGAGAACTTATTGCCGACTCGGTTGAGTGTATGGCAAAGGCTCACGCTTTCGACGCTCTTGTTCTCGTTCCTAACTGCGACAAAATCGTGCCCGGTATGATGATGGGTGCGTTACGCGTTAATATTCCTACGATTGTAATCAGCGGTGGTCCTATGCTTAACGGACAAGCGTGCGGACACAAAATCTCGCTATCGAATATGTTCGAGGCGGCAGGCGCGGTTACGGCTGGAAAAATGACGGAAGAGGAACTACTAGAGTACGAGAACAACGCTTGTCCTACTTGCGGTTCTTGTTCGGGTATGTTCACCGCAAACTCTATGAACTGCGTTATGGAGGCGGTTGGTATCGCAATTAAGGGTAACGGAACCGTTCCTGCGGTTTATTCGGAGCGTATTCGTATGGCGAAAACGACGGGTAGACTCGCCCTTGAACTTATTAAGAAGAATATTCGTCCTCGCGATATCTTTACCGAAGAGGCGTTTAAGAACATTATCGCAGTAGATATGGCGCTAGGTTGTTCGTCTAACACCGCTCTTCATTTGCCCGCGCTCGCTCACGAGGCAGGGTTTAATCTTCCGCTTGAATACTTTAACGAAATTAGCGAGAAAATCCCCAACGTGTGTAAACTCGCTCCTGCTGGTCAGCATTTTATGTCCGACCTCTACTACGCAGGTGGCGTGTACGCAGTTATGAAACAAATGCTCGACGCAGGTATGATTAACGGCGACCTTCTTACGGTAACGGGCAAGACGGTAAAAGAAAATCTAGAAGGCGCTATCGTTCGTGATAACACCGTAATTCGTCCGCTTGACAATCCGTACTCTAAAACGGGCGGACTTGCAATCTTAAAGGGCAACCTTGCTCCCGACGGATGCGTAGTTAAGCGTTCTGCCGTTGCTCCCGAAATGCTCGTTAACAAAGGAAGAGCAAGAGTGTTTAATAGCGAAGAAGAGAGTATCGAGGCTATTATGGGCGGAAAGATTAACCCCGGCGATATCGTAGTTATTCGCTATGAAGGACCTAAAGGCGGTCCTGGTATGAGAGAAATGCTTATGCCTACCGCGTCTATTGCAGGTATGGGACTTGATAAGTCCGTTGCACTCATTACCGACGGTAGATTCTCGGGCGCAACGAGAGGCGCAAGTATCGGACACGTATCTCCCGAGGCGGCAGAGGGCGGACCGATAGGTCTCGTTGAAGAGGGCGATATCATCTCTATTGATATGAACAAATACACCATTAGCGTTGAGGTTTCGGACGAAGAACTCGAAAGAAGAAGAGCGAAGTTCACTCCCGTAGTTAAGCCCGTAAGCGGATACTTAAAGCGTTATTCTGCGCTCGTAACTTCCGCTGACAAGGGTGCGGTGTTTAAAGATTAAATAAAAGGAAAAAACAAAAAATGACCGGAGCAGAAATAATAATAAATTGTCTTTTAGAGCAAGGCGTAGATACCGTTTTCGGGTACCCCGGCGGAACGATACTTAACGTTTACGACGCGCTCTATAAAAACGGAAAAATCAATCATATTCTTACTGCGCACGAGCAAGGAGCGGCTCACGCTGCCGACGGTTACGCTAGAGCAACGGGTAAAGTTGGCGTTTGTTTCGCTACTTCCGGCCCGGGCGCAACCAACCTCGTAACGGGTATTGCGACTGCGTATATGGATTCTTCGCCCGTAGTTGCAATCACTTGCAACGTAGCAACCTCGCTACTTGGTAGAGACTCTTTCCAAGAGGTGGATATCACGGGTATAACTATGCCTATTACCAAGCATAACTATATCGTTTCGTCGATTGAAGACCTAGCCGACACGATTAGAGAGGCGTTCTATATCGCAAAGAGCGGACGCCCCGGCCCCGTGCTACTAGATATCCCTAAGGATATTACGGCGGCTAGTATTGACTACGAGCCACAAACCCCTAGAGCATACGAGCCTACTGCGGATATTAGCGAACACGACCTTGAAAAGGCTGCAAAACTAATCAACAACTGCACTCGTCCGTTTATTATCAGCGGTGGCGGTGTAATATCTGCCGGAGCGGAAAAGGAAATCAAGGAACTTGCTCGACTTACTGATAGCCCCGTATCTTGTACTTTTATGGGACTAGGTTCTTACGATACCAACGCGCCCGAATATACGGGTATGATAGGTATGCACGGCACGAAAGCGTCTAATATCGGAGTTAATACTTGCGACCTCGTAATCGCAGTCGGCGTTCGTTTCTCGGACAGAGTAATCTCGGATGCGAGTAAGTTCGCTCAAAAAACCAAGATTTTGCATATCGATATCGACAAAGCAGAAATCGGAAAGAACGTAAAGGCTACGCACTCGCTCGTTGGCGACGCTAAAGTCGTTCTAGAAAAACTCTTACCCCTCGTTAAGGAAAAGAGTTCGGAGGCTTGGTTAGAGGAAATTGCGTCGCTTAAGAGTGAGTTCCCCAAAATGGACCTTTCTCCCGACGCGCCCATTAACCCCGAGTATATCCTCGAGCATCTCTCGGGCGCTACGGACAAGAACGGCATTATCGTTACCGAAGTAGGTCAACACCAGATGTGGACGGGACAGTTCTATCACTTCTCTCGCCCCAGAACGCTACTTAGTAGCGGTGGTCTTGGAACTATGGGCTTTGGTACGGGCGCTGCTATGGGCGCTCAAGTGGGTATGCCTAACAACCGTGTAATCTCGATTGCAGGCGACGGCTGTTTTAGAATGAACTGCAACGAACTATCCACTATTCAGTACTACAATATTCCCGTAATCATTATCGTTATGAATAACGGAACGCTTGGTATGGTTCGTCAATGGCAAACGCTTTTCTACGGCGGAAGATATTCTCAAACGACGCTTGACCGTGGTCCTGACTTTAAGAAACTAGCCGAGGCATATTCGATTGACGGCTACACCGTAACGACTAAGGAAGAGTTCGACAACGCTCTTGCTAGCGCGCTCTCGAAGAACGCCCCTGCCGTTATTGATGCAAGAATCAATACCGACGAGTTCGTATTCCCGATGGTTAGCCCTGGAAAGCCGATTTCGGATATTATCACCAAGAAAAACTAATAGAAACGAATATAGCGTAGTGATTTTGCTACGCTATAATTTCGCTTGCACGGAGAAAAATGAACGAAGAGAGAAGAAAATATAAAATAACTAGGCTTGCGTGCTATTCGTCATACTTTACTATGTCGTCGGTGTTTAGCCTACCGCCCGTATTATTCGTGCCACTCCGCACGATTTTCGGCATATCGTACACTCGACTAGGCTCGCTCGTGCTTTTCAACTTTTTCACGCAACTTACGGTGGACTTACTGTTCACGCTATTTTTTAGGAAAAAGGATGCTAGAAAAGTATTACGGTTTATGCCACTACTAACTACGATAGGACTGTCGCTTTTTGCGCTTTTACCCACGCTTTTTCCGTCGTTTGCGTACGGCGGACTAGTAATAGGAACGATAATCTTCTCCATAGGCTCGGGTATGAGCGAAGTACTATTAAGCCCTACGATAGCCTCGCTCCCGTCCGATAATCCGCAACGTGATATGAGTTTTTTGCACTCGTTATATGCTTTCGGCGTATTCTCGGTAGTGCTCGTTTCCACGCTATTTCTTAAGATATTTACGCAAAAATACTGGGCGGTACTGACGCTAATTTTAGCAGTTTTGCCTATTATCCCTGTGGTGCTGTTTATTCTCTCGCCTATGCCCGATATTCGTGGCGAAGAGGCGGTATCTACGGTGCAAAAAACGAAAGAGCGGACGATTGCTTTCTTGCTTTGTATCGGTTGTATTTTCCTTGGCAGTTGCGCCGAAAACGCTATGTCGTCTTGGGTTTCTAGTTACGCCGAAAAAACGCTTGGAATAGACAAGGCGTTAGGGGATATACTAGGACTAGCGGGCTTTGCCGTGCTATTAGGCATAACGAGAATAGCGTACGCCAAGTTTGGCAAAAACATATCGAAAATTCTCCTTATCGGTATGGCGGGAGCATCTGCTTGCTACCTTATAATCGGACTATCGAATAGCGTAGTTTTCGCCTTTATTGCGTGCGTACTGACGGGTATGTTTACCTCGATGCTTTGGCCGGGTACGCTTATTATGATGGAAGAAAAAATACCTTTCGTAGGGGTAGGAGCATACGCTCTTATGGCGTCGGCAGGAGACTTCGGAGCGTCGCTTGCGCCACAACTTCTCGGAATAGTTGCCGACGAGGTTGCCGAAAGCGGACTAGGGGCAAGACTTGGCGAAACGCTTAACCTTACCGCCGAGCAAGTAGGACTAAAAGCAGGTATGCTCGTTACCGCAATTTTCCCGATACTAGGCACAATCTTAATGATTTTTGCCGTTCGTTTTTTCAAAAAACACAACCTTTATAAAGAAAAAAAGGAAACGAAAGAGGAATAAAGTTAAAAACGATTATATAATATATGAAAAAGCGCGTTTATCAAAAGATAGAGGCGCTTTTTTTGTGGGAAAGAAGAGGGAAAAAGAAGAGGGAAAAATTATTGACAAGCGAATAAAAAATAGATATAATTATAATGAGGAAAAGTGGGATAAAATTAAAAGTAAACGAATAAAAGACTAGAAAAAATTACGGTTTATGATAGCGCGAACGAGAATAGAGAAAAGCGCTAAAGGAGAAAAAATGTTTACACCAGAAGAAATCGTACAACTACTGCAAAGTTTAATTTGGCTACTGGCTGGAGTGGGCGTGTTTATCGTCGGTATGAATTTTATGAGCGACGCGCTTGAAAAGAGTGCCGGTAGCGGAATGAAAAAAATGCTTGGTAAAATTAGCAACAGCCGTTTTTCGGGCGTTGGAATAGGCGCAGGCGTTACCGCGCTAATCCAGTCGTCGTCGGCGACCTCCGTTATGGTAATCGGTTTAGTTAATGCAGGCGTTATGACGCTTATGCAAGCAACCCCGATTATTATGGGCGCTAACATAGGTACTACGGTAACGGGCTTGCTCGTTGCGCTTAAGAACGACTTTTTCAATATGGCTATGTACCTTCTCGCTTTTACGGGCGTTATGATGGGCTTTTTCAAGAAAGAAAAAGTTAAGATTATCGGTAGTCTGTTTTGCGGACTTGGACTAATCTTTATCGGTCTTAACCTTATGAGTAGCGAACAAGCGTTTGGCAATCCTTTAATCGAGCGTGCTTTCGTTGCGATTTTCAAAAAGATTGACTTTCCGCTATTGCTAATACTCGTCGGCGTAGTTTTTACCGCTCTAATCCAGTCGTCGTCTGCTGCAACCGGTGTCGTAATTACTATGGTAGGAACGGGAATTCTTCCGCTCTCGCTTGCGCTTTTTATCGTGCTGGGAGCAAACATAGGAACTTGCGTTACCGCGCTTTTAGCCTCGGTAGGAGCGAACGAAAACTCGAAAAGAGTTGCGTTTATTCACTTTACTTTCAACGTAATCGGAACGGTGCTATTCACTATCTTTATTTGGATATTTAGAGATAAAGCGGTGGCGGTTTTGATGGCGCTTTTCCCAGGGGACGACGCTATGTCGCTACAAATGCGAGTTTCCGTTTTCCACGTTGTATTCAACGTTACGACGACGCTATTACTTCTTCCGTTCGTTTCGCAACTCGTTAAATTCTCTAAGTTTGTAATTAAGGACAAGAAGAACAAAGAAGAACATCGCTCCCTTAAATTCGTGGACGCCAGACTTCTTTCTACGCCGTCGGTTGCTATTACCCAAGTTAAAAAAGAGGTCGAGTATATGTTCTCACTCGTTGAGGAAAACATTTTCCACTCGCTCGAATCGGTAGTCGGCAAAGAGCATAAAGACCCCGAAAAACTTATTGAAAACGAAAAGACGATTAACTTTACAAACCACGAACTTACGAAATTCTTAATTGCGCTAACATCGTCCGTTTCGCAAAGCGACGAAAAGCGTATAGGTTCGTACTTCCACGTTCTAAACGACCTTGAAAGAATAGGTGACCACGCCGAAAACTTCTATGAAATCGGAGAGGACTTTTTCAAAAAAGAGATTTCGTTCTCGGATAAAGCAAAAGAAGAGTTCAAGGGTATGCACGCTAAAGTTATGGAAATGTTCGCCGTAACGAAAAAGGTATTCTTCAACCACGACGAGACGCAACTCCCTGCTTTAACTGCGCTTGAAAACGAGGTGGACGGTCTTAAAAAATCACTAACGGCATCACATTTTTCGCGCCTTGCCGACGGAAACTGCGACTTCCAGTTAAGCCCGTATTACACTTCGGTAATCGCTGGTCTTGAAAGAGTTGCCGACCACTTAATCAACGTTGGATTTAGTATTACCAACCCGACGGGTTCGCAAAAAGGAAAATACTAAAAAAGTTTGCCTTTCGGCAGTTAAGGATAATAAAAAACACGCTAGTTAAAATAGCGTGTTTTTTTATTCCTTTTTCGTTTAGAAGTTATAAGTACCCGGTTCGACCTCGTGCGCTTTGCCTTCGATAATAATCGTAGATTTTACGGGGGTGGTAATCGTATATTTTGCCTTTCCGTTTTCGTAAGCCCAACTAGAAGTGATTTCTCCGTTGGGGCTTATAAACCTTGCGCTAAACGAGCCGAGTTGGGGCGAGGGGACGGGGGCGATTAACGCTTTTTCGTATCCAGGGTAGTCGGGGTGAGTGTTAATTCCGCCCGCTACCGAATACATCCAGTCGGCAACCGCGCCGTAAGCGTAGTGGTTGTAAGAGTTCATTCTCTCGCTCCAAAGCACGCCGTCGGGGCGTATGCCGTCCCAGTGCTCCCAAATCGTAGTTGCGCCCATAGTTACGGGGTAAAGCCACGAGGGGTACTCTTTCGTGAGCAGTAGTTTATACGCTAGTTCGGTTTCTCCACCGCTAGATAGCGCGTGGAGAATATACGGCGTTCCGATAAAGCCCGTTTCGAGTTTATCGCCTGCCGAGTGGATTTTCTCGACGAGACGGCGCAAGATTTCTTTTCTGTCCTCTACTAGGTCAAAGTGTAGCGCAATCGAACACTCCGTCTGCGTTTTTAGAATAGGCTCGAATTTTTGAACGAAAGCCTTTTTAATGCCTTTCAAGAGTTCTTCGTAAGCGCTTACGTCTTCGCCTAGAATTTTGCCCGTTTTAACGACTATTTCGGTGGACTTGTAGTAGTAAGCGGTAGAGATTACGTCCTCGTTGGAACTGCCCTTATATTCGCCGTAGGGAGCGTCAAGCCCCAGCCAGTCGCCGTGCTGGGAATCGCCCGTCCAAATGAACGGCGTTTTGGTAAAACCGCTGATTGCTCTAATATGCTCTTTCATAGCGTTGAAAGTTAGTTCGAGAATAGATTTATCGCCGTAAGTAGTATAAATTTCCCACGGGCAAATCGTAACGGCGTCCGACCAAGCAGAGCAAGAGTGGTCTTCGTCACGCCACTCGTGTAGGCGGTTAGGCACGGGGATAATTCTCGGTACCATACCGTTGGTGTGTTGCGAAAGAACCATATCGGTTAGCCACTTGTGGAAGAACTGTCGAATATCGAAGTTGTACGCGCCTGCTTTTATAAACACTTGAGCGTCGCCCGTCCAGCCTAATCTTTCGTCGCGTTGCGGACAATCGGTGGGAATATCGACGTAGTTACCACGCTGACCGCGGATTACGTTTTCGAACAAGCGGTTCAAGAGTTCGTCGGAGGAGTGGATATAACCCGTTCTTTTGATATCCGAGTGTATCCAAACCGCCGTAATTTCGTCCGAAATCGTTTCGTAAGAGTGGGGGAACTGGTCAATGCGGAGGTATCGCCAGCCGTAGAAAGTACCGATTGGCTTAAAGGATTGCTCGCCGTCGCAACAAGTATATTCGAAAATACACTTTGCCTCACGGTAGTTTTCGTTATAAAAATTGCCGTCCTTGTCCAAAATTTCAGCAAACGAAAGTTTTACTTTCTCGTCCTTATTAGCCTTAAGGTTAAGCACGGGGTATCCTACCATATTAACGCCGAAATCAAGCACCTTTTCGCCTTTGGGGGTAACGATAAGCGAGACGGGTTTTACCGTTTCGTGTTCAACTACGGGTACGCCGTCGAACGGATAGAGTTTTTCTTTCGTATATTCGTGCGTGGATGCAGGACGCCAAACCTCAACGAAGTTAGCGTCGTAGATTATTCCGTCGTAGATGTCTGCTAGTTCGATTTTAGAATCTGCGCTCTCGAAATTCTCGTCGGTAACTAGCGTTGCTTTCTCGCCCCTTTCGTCGGTATATTCCATTTGGGCGATAATACAAGTCGGGTGAGCGGGACGAAGAGCGTCGGGGTTATCGTAGAACACGCAAATACTACCCGAATACCAACCGCTAGATGCGTAAATAACTAGTTCGTTTTCGCCCTCCGTGGTAAATTCGTAAGTAAAATACGCTATACGCTTAGCATAGTTTTCCCAACCGGGAGCAAGAATTTCGTTTCCTAGTTTTTTGCCGTTGTGATAGACGGTAAACACGCCCAAAGCGGAAACGGCTAGCGTTGCTTTCTCGCCCTTTTTCGCCTTAAAAAATCGTCTAAAAACAGGGGTGCGCACGCCACCTTCGTTATAGATAAACTTTGCGGTCTCAAACATTTTCCATATCCTCCAAATAAGTTAAACCGTTGAGATTATTCTAAACCAAAAAGGCGCTTTTGTCAATAGAAAAACCGCAAAAAAAATAAACGGCGAGGGGCAAGTTTTATTCGCTATGAGTTGACAACCATATAGGCTTGTGATATAATATTTTTGAATTTTTCATATAATAGAGGTTATTTTTATATGGACGCAAATTGTTTAAGAAGACTGGAGTTGTTGAACCAACTCCGATTGACGGAAAGTGAAAAAGAGAGCGTTTCCGCTTTCATTGACGATAGCCGAGAGGATGCGAAAGTCCTCGGCGATATCGACACCGAAAGCGTTGAGCGTATGGTGCACGTTATGCCTATTCTTACCGTGGTAAGAGAGGATAAAGTCGTTAAAAAGTTCGAGCGTGAAGAATTGCAAAAGGGCGCGCCCGAAACTGATTCGGGGTACTGGTGCGTTCCCCGTGTGGTAGAATAATCGAGGGCTAGAAAAATGGAATTTTATAACGCTAAAAATAATTCCGCTTGCGAGAAGAAAATCGTAGCGGACGATATGATTTTAACTAAAGATTTGCCCACCACCGCAGGCTCGAAAATGCTCGAAGGATACACGAGTTTATTTGGCTCCGAGGCGCTAACTCGTCTTTACGGAGCGGGCTACGCCCTTTCGGGTAAGGCAAGCGTGGGCGAGTTTGCAATCGACCTAGTTGGCGAGACGAGTGCGTTTGGAACGCTTGCAAAGGACGGAAAACTCCTTTCCGCTACCGCTGAAATCGTTGGTAGTGGCGAAGTAGAGGGCGCAATCACGCTAGAGGTTAACGGCGCTACGGCAAGAGCGACGGCGCAAAACGGACTAGTTTCGGTTAAGCCCACTTACGGCGTAGTTTCTCGTTACGGTACTATTCCCGTTGCTTGCTCGGGCGAGTGCGTTTCCGTTACGGCGAAATGCGCTGATAAATGCAAGGAAATTCTTTCGGTAATCGTAGGCCACGACGACAAGGACGGCACGAGTTTGCCCCAAGAAAAATGCGTTCTCTCGCTTGAGAGCAAAGAGATTAAAAAGGTTGCTATCCTTACCTCTATGCTAGAAGGCGCAGACGACGAAGTAAAGGGAAAAATTAACGAGACGAAAGAAAAACTACAAGCGAGCGGAGTAGTGGTTGAGGAAATTTCCTCGTCCGTAATTCCTTCGGCTAGACCTGCTTGGAATATTTTGATGAGTTCTGAACTTTGCAACAACGTTTCTCGTTACGACGGCGTTAAGTACGGATATAGAGCAAAAGAGTTCTCTGGGCTTGACGAACTTTACACCAACTCTCGTACCGAAGCGTTCGGCTCGCTATTAAAACATATAATCTTGTTCGGTTCGGATAACCTTTCCACCGAAAACTATATGAAAGTTTACGACAAGGCGTTGCGCGTTCGTAGAGTAATCGTAGAAGAATTTAATAAGATTTTCGGCGAGTTCGACGCAGTAATTATGCCTGCTTGTTCGACTTTTGCCTACACCGAAGATATGGTAAAAGCAAACCCGACGCTCTCGCAAAGAGAGAATTTTTACACCGCGCCTGCCTCGATTACGGGCTTGCCTGCAGTCGTAGCAAACGGCGTACAGTTCGTAGGAAAAGCGTTCTCTGAAAGCGCAATGCTCGACCTAATTAAGAGAATTTAAGGAGGGAATAGAAATGAAATACGAAACCGTCATAGGCCTAGAAGTTCACGTTGAACTTGCCACCGATTCTAAAATTTTCTGTTCTTGCTCTGCGCACTCTTACGGCACCGAACCCAACGAGCACGTTTGTCCTGCTTGTTGCGGTATGCCCGGTATGCTCCCCGTAGTAAACAAAAGAGTAGTTGACTACGGTATGAAAGCAGGTCTTATGCTTAACTGCGACATTAACAGAGTTACCACTTTCGACAAAAAGAGTTATTATTATCCCGACCTACCGTCTGCGTACCAAACTACACAATGGTTTGCGCCCGTAGCGGTAAACGGACTAGTTGAAATCGAGACTAGCCAAGGCAAGAAGGGAGTTAGAATTAAGCAAATCCATATGGAAGAGGACGCAGGAAAACTCGTTCACGACATTTTGGACAATACTACGCACGTTGACTTTAACAGAACGAGCGTACCCCTTATCGAAATCGTAAGCCAACCCGACCTTTCTTCGGCTGAAGAGGTTGAGGCGTACCTAGAGAGATTAAAGACTTTGCTCCGTTACGCAAAGGTTGCCGAGTGCGAAATGGCTCACGGAACTATGAGATGCGACGTAAACCTCTCCGTTCGCCCCGAGGGAAGTAATAAACTCGGCGTTCGTACCGAGATGAAGAATATGAACTCGATTGAGGCGATTAAGCGCGCGATTGAGTACGAGACTGAACGCCATATCGACGCGATTGAGAACGGAACGGAAACGCTCGTTCAAGAAACGCGCCGTTGGGACGACGCTAAAGGTCAAAGCCTTGCTATGCGTTCTAAGGAAACGGCGGGAGATTATCGCTATTTCCCCGACCCCAACGTAATGCCCGTAGTAATCGACGACGAGTGGTTTAACGAGATTAAAGCGTCTCTCCCCGAATTCCCCGAGGTTAAGAAAGCAAGATACACCAGCGAACTCGGACTTAGCGATTACGACGCAGAGCAACTAACTAAGAGTATTGCTATTTGCGAGTGCTTTGAGGACGCATATTCGGTATGCAAGAGCGCAAAGGATTCGGCAAACTGGATGCTTTCCGAGGTTATGAGTATTCTTAACGTAAGAAAAATGACTTACGATATGCTTGCTCTCGACGGTAAAAAGTTGGGCGAGATTATTAAACTCGTTTCGGCAAACAAGGTTGGAAGAGCAAACGCAAAGAAAATCCTTGCAGATATGTTCGACGACGCTACGATACAGCCCCTTGCTTACGCGGAGAAGAACGGCTTTATTATGTCGAGCAACACCGACGCTATTAAGGCGGTAGCAAGAGTAGTCGTTGCCTCTGACCAAAGAGCGGTAGCCGACTATAAGAGCGGAAAAGAAAAGGCTATTATGGCGCTATTTGGTAAGTGTATGAAAGAACTTAAGGGCAACTGCGCTCCCGACGTGCTAAAAGCGGTACTAATCGAAGTTATTAACGAAAACTAATAAAAAAGAGAAACGGTAAGATTTATTCTTGCCGTTTTGTTATAGTGAGAGGAAAATGAAGAACCACGCCATAGAAGAACTTTTTTCTAAATATTATAACGACGCTCTGCTATATTCGTTATCGCTTACGAAGAATTATCCGCTTGCCGAAGAAATAGTCTCCGACGCCTTTTTTATCGCGCTTAAAACTGCGGACGGCGAGGTCAAAAATTTTAAGCCGTGGTTACTAAAAGTTTGTAGAAACCTATTCTTAAATCAGCAGAGAAAGACCAAGCGATATCAAGAATTAGACGAAGGGGTTATAGACGAAAGCGAAACGGCGTTAGAGAAAGTTATCCGTTCGGAAGAATACCGCTCGCTTTATCACGCTATTTCGCTCCTTAATCCTGCCTATAAAGAGGCAATCACGCTGTTTTACTTTGAGGGCTTGTCGATTAAAGATATTGCGCTAGTTACGGGCAAAAGCGAAACGGTAGTTAAGGTTACGCTTTTTAGGGGCAGAGAGGCGCTTAAAAAAATTTTATCGACCAAAGTGTAACCTTTTTCGTTTTACGGTGTCTTATAAGTGAAAGGGATTAAAAAACCTTGACTATAAAACGAAAAGGAGAATAAAACTATGGATTTTGAAAAAGCATATCAAAAGTTTTTAGACGGTACGGCAACTCCCGAAGAAATCGAGTTCGTTCGCACGGAAATAAATAGAGCAAACGAGGTTAGTGAAGCACTGTCTAGCGGTAAAAAGGAAATCGTTACTTCGCCGGCGGAAGAGGGAGCGGTGAAAAAGGCGATTAAGAAGTACTGGAGAAAAGACACGCTTAAAATTTTGGTAATCGTTGCTTGCTCGATTTTTGCCGTTATGATTGCGGTTGGGCTTGCGATAGGTATCCCTGTTCTAAGTAGCGCAAAAGATAACACGAATTACTCAAAGGCTCAAGCAAAGGCAATCGCCGTTGAGCGTATCGTTCAACAATATCCCGATAGAGCAAACGAAATCGAGGTTTACAAAGTGGAGAAAGAACTCGAGGTCGAGGGCAGAATTAAGAACGCTCGTTATATATTCGTCGTTGAAGTGTATGACGGCGATAAAGTCGTGGAAATCGAAATCGACGGCAAAACGGGAAGAATACTCGATATGGACTAAAAAAAAGAAAAGGCAATCTTTTTAGAAAGATTGCCTTTTTTGTATGTATGTGACTAAATCTCGTTTTTGTATGTATGTGACTAAAAGTATTTTAATGAATTATCATCAAAAAAACAGAGGTTTCTTTAATGTAAATTTAGTTCCTTCTTTCGCCATTGTTATTGTGCCAAAACTTTTTGACATCTTTATCCTTCTCCCATCATTAAAGCGTAGTTCCCCTTTTTCCCACACGCCCGAAGCGGTAGTATTCCCGTTTCGCAAAACAAAGTCGCCATCGCCGTCTAGTTCTAAAATAACAAAATCATCAGTAATCGTCATACCTAGGAATTCATCTCCCTCCTCTAATTGCATACCATTAACAATCATACTATCAAATTTATAAGTTCCAGACCAAGACGGATAAAAAATAAGAAGATAAGCGCCTATTAAAACTACTAATAATATCGAACCTATTTTTGCTAATTTTGCTTTCATTGTGTTACTCCTTTTCTTTTGTTAATACGATTTAATATTATTATATAAGAAGAATTCTTCTTTGTCAAGTATTTTAAGAAGAAATCTTCTATAATAATATCATGACAGTTGGAGAAAGAATAAAAGAATTAAGACTTGAAAAAGGTTTATCGCAACTTAATTTGGGCAAGTTAATAGGCGTAAGCCAAAAGGCTATTGATTATTGGGAGCGTAATGTTAACGAGCCAAAATCAAGTTATATTATCTCGCTTGTAAAATTATTTGATATCTCTTTTGATGAATTTTTTATTGATATTGATTAATGCTATCAATTTAATTTGATAGCATTATTGTATATTAAGGTTCTTGTCAGTTACAAGCGTCAGTAACGAAAAAACGATTTTGAAGTGTAAAGAACGAATATTCAAACAAAAAAATAATAACCGCCATATTTTGGCGGTTATTATTTTTGGTCGGAGTGACGGGAGAGCAGGAAACTGCGTTTCCCTTGGTGGCTAAATGCCACCGTGAACTTTGAAAATTTTGATTTTCAAGTTCAACTGCCGAGCATTCAAACTAAAAAATAAGACTATCCAAAAGAATAGTCTTATTTTTTGGTCGGAGTGACGGGATTTGAACCCACGACCTCTTGGTCCCGAACCAAGCGCGCTACCATCTGCGCTACACCCCGAAAGGAATATTAAATTGTATTATTGAGAGGTAGCGCGCAAGCGCGGTTCCTCTCTCGGCTTTCGCCTCGCGGGCTTTGGCTACAAACCGTCCACAGGACGCTTTGCTTAACGCGTCGCCCCAACTGCGCTGTCGCCCCGAAAGGAATATTAAATTGTATTATTGAGAGGTAGCGCGCAAGCGCGGTTCCTCTCTCGGCTTTTGCAAAAACTTTTCGTGCGAACATATAAAAGTATAATAAAAGCGGTGGAAAAAGTCAAGAGAAAAAGGTGGGATAGAGGATAAATTTTCTTTTACTCTACAAACAAAGAAAAAGAGGACTACCAAGAAAGTAGTTCTCTTTTTAATTTTGGTTATAAAAAACGGGAACGGGTTAGAATTTTACGGTTATTTTTTCGCCCGATTTTAAGTGAACGCATTTAAAGCCTGCGAGCGATTTGTGGGGGATATACTCGAATTTGAGTACCGAATAGTCGGTGTCGAACTTGCCGTCGTTGGAAAGTGTTACGGTATTTTCGTCCAGCCAAGTTTCGGTAATAGTCGAGTAGGTTAAGCCGTAGCCGAAGGGGAAAACGGGTTCGCCCTTAAAGAACTTATAAGTTCTGTTTTCCATAGAGTAGTCGTCGAAAGGCGGTAGGTCTTTGACGCTTTTATAGAAAGTAACGGGAAGTCTAGCGGAGGGGGAGACTTTGCCAAAGAGAATATCGGCAAGAGCGTTACCACCCTCTGCGCCCGGGTAAAAGCATTGAATAATAGCAGGGAAGTTCTCTTTCTCGAAGGAAAGGTCGATACAACTACCGCTAACCGAAACGAAAACTACGGGTTTGCCTAGGCGCGCGATTTCTCTAATTAGTTCGCGTTGAACTTGTGGCAAGTCGAGGTCTTTTTTGTCTCCGCTGTTATCTCCGTTGTAAGCGTCGCCTTGTTCACCTTCCATAGAGGGGTTAAGTCCCATACAAAGAACGACGACATCCGCTTTTTTCGCTACGATAAGAGCCTCGTGGAGAGGTTGTTCCGCCCAACCGCCTGGCGCTACGAAGTGGTGACAGCCCCTAGCGTATAACACCTTGCCGTTGCACGCGTCCTGAATACCGCGAAGAAGGGTGGAGTATCGCTCGGGAGTGCCGTTGTAGTTGCCGAGAAGTGAGTCTATATAGTCGGCGTTAGGGCCGATAACGGCGACGGTTGAGTTTTCATTAAGAGGTAAAACGCCGTCGTTTTTAAGTAGCACCATACTCTTTTGAGCCGTTTTTCTATTAAGAGCGGTGTGCTCGTCACAGCAAACGATATCGTAAGGAATTTTATCGTACTCGCAATCGTTATCGAACATACCCAGACGAAAACGAGCCTCGAATAGTTTGGTAACTGCCTCGGTAATCGTTTCTTCGGAAATGAGTTCCTCGTCCACGGCTTGGCGCAAGTAAGCGTAAGTTTTACCGCAGTTTAGTTCGCAACCGCTGTTTACGGCGAGCGCACAACTCTCCCACGGCGTATCGGTAACGAAGTGGGTGGTGTGGAAATCTTGGATTGCTCCGCAGTCGGACACGACGTAGCCGTCGAAACCAAGTTCCTCGCGTAAAATCTTTTTGAGTAGTTTTTCGCTACCGCAACACGGCTCTCCGTTTAGGCGGTTATACGCGCCCATAACGGCGGAAGGACGGGCGTTTTCAATGCAGTACTTAAACGCAAATAGGTAAGTTTCGTAAAGGTCCTTGTCGGAAACGCAAGCGTTAAACGAGTGGCGCAAGCCCTCTGGACCGCTATGAACGGCGAAGTGTTTTAAGGTTGCGTCCGCCTTGCGATATTTGCCGTCGCCTTGAATACCTTTAACGAAAGCAGTACCTAATTTTGCAGTAAGAAGAGGGTCTTCGCCGTAAGTTTCGTGGCCTCTGCCCCAGCGTGGGTCACGGAAAATATTGATATTAGGAGACCAAAGCGTTAAGCCTTGGTAGATTTGCGTAGAGCCGAATTTTCTGTATTCGTTATATTTTGCTCGCGCCTCGTCCGAAATAGTCGAAGCAACCTTATACATATTTTCGTCGTCAAAACTAGACGCCATACCGATTGCTTGCGGAAAAACGGTTGCCGTACCGTTTCGAGCAACGCCGTGCAAAGCCTCGTTCCACCAGTTGTAGGCAGGAACGCCGAGCCTCTCGATTGCGGGCGCGTCGTAACGCATTTGCGAGAGTTTTTCGTCCAAAGTCATTTTGCTAACTAGTTCTTGCGCTCTTTGATAGAAAGTCATAATTCTCCTTGAGTTTAGCCTCGCGATATAGTGTTGAGGCTTATTAAAAATATTCTATAATAAAAAGGGCGTTCCGTCAAGAGAAAGAGAAAAATTTTTGTAAAAATATTGACATATTATCTTAAATAAGATAAACTTAAGAAAGAGAGCAAGTTTAATTTTGCCTAAAAAGGTAGATTTTTTGCCTAATTTTACATAGAAATAACGCTATAACTATGATAGCATAGTGTTATAGTAACGAATTTATAAATTTTTTGGAGGAAAGTTATGAATAAACAATTCGCTGATATTTTAGTGCGTGACGGAGAAGTTCCCGTATTTTGCTATCGCAGTGGTATGACCGTTTACGAAGAGGGCTTTTCGGGAGGAATACTTTCGTCGTTTGGTTGGAACGGTGCAGGCTTTACTCTAAACGTGTTAGAAGATTTCCCCACTTACCTAAAACCTGACGAGTTAGGACGCCCTGAAGTTTTCTCGTTTGAGGCGAACGGACAAACGCTCCGCAACGGTTGGATAGTTGACGGCTATGACGTTTCGGACACCGCGCAAGGAAAAGAGTGCGTAATCAAGTTAAAGAGCACGATTAAGCCCGTAATCGTTAAAGTACATACCAAGGTTGACGGGACTGCCGTAATCGAAAGATGGTTGGAGATTGAAAATACTGGAAAGGACGATATTACTATCGGTAATATTGCTATTATGAGTGGCGGACTTGACCGTATGGAGAAGTGGAACGAGTTTAGAAAGGACCAAGACGCTTACAAATTGTATTCGCTTGGTTACTTCGAGCGCGCTCAGCACCTAAACGAAGGAACTTTCCGTTGGCACGACGTAACCGGCGTTCGTCATACTATTTCGTCGAGATATGAAAGAAACCGTTTCCGTCATCCTATGTTTATGCTTAGAAACAATGCTTTTGGAACGATTTGGTTCGTTCAACTTGGATATTCCGGTCCGTACGCGTTTGATATTGACGTAAACACGGACACCGAGGCGTGGTTTGCAAACTCTTCTTTTAGATGCAGAATGGACGGCGATAATCCTACTTATATTTTAGCAAAGGGAGAGAGTTGCGTAACGCCCGTAGTTCATATCGGCTTTATGAACGGAGACCTTGACGATATCGTAAACGAAATGCACTCGCATACTAGAAAGAGCGTATTTACTATTCCGCACGCTAGAGGAATTAACGGCGGTCTAGTCGAGGGCGGTATGGGTCCCGAGCGTCTTATGAGCGTTGAGGCGAGCAAGCACTTTATCGACACGATTGCGCAAGTTGGAGCGGAAACCTTTATCGTGGACGCAGGCTGGTACTGTCCGCCCGGAAAAGCGACTACGGAGTGGTGGAAACGAGTAGGCGAGTGGAATTATGACAAAGACCTTTATCCCAACGGCATAGAAGAAGTTCGTGATTACGCGCACTCGAAAGGACTTTTGTTCGGTATGTGGGCAGAGGTTGAGCGAGCAGGCGAAATGAGTACGATTTACGAAAAACACCCTGACTGGTATATCGTCGCTAACGGCGTTCGCACTACCGTTTTGGACGTTTCTAATCCCGAAGTAGTAGATTTTATGGAAAAGTCTATCGAGCACCTCGTTGACGATTACAAAATCGACCTTTACCGTCTTGACTATAACGTTGACTATAAACACTGGAATTACTTTAACAAAAAGGGCGAAGCCGGAGCGGCGAGATATTATGAAAATATTTACGCAATGTTCAAACGCTTGCGTGCAAAATATCCCGACGTAGTATTTGAAAACTGTGCTTCGGGCGGAGCGAGAACGGACCTTGGTTTCGTGCAAAACTTTACTCACACTTGGGTATCCGACCACAACTCTCAGCCTAGAGCAACGGCTATTACTAACGGTATGACTATGGTTCTCCCTCCCGAGTACGTTGATAGACTTGCTAGCGGTATGGGTTCGCACCAGTGGGGTAGAATCGACGCAATCGTTCGCCACACGCTATTCGGCAGACCTACCACTAACGACTATAACTGCGTAGGCTCGAAAATGAACCCCAATCAAATCGAATTCGTTCGTCATTGTTACGATATCTACAAAGAAGTTATTCGTCCTTTTGCGCCCACGGGTAAGATTTATCATCACACGCCCGAAGCGTACGAAAAGAAAGAGTTCGGCACGCTCGTACTAGAGCGCTCGGCAGAAGATAAGAGCGCAGGCGTAGTAGGAATTTTCCGTACTTGTGGCGAAACGACGCCCGTTACTATGGTTTACCCCAAGGGCGTTAACAAGAGCGCTGTTTACGAGGTAACTTTTGACAATAGTGGCGAAACGGTAACTCTTTCCGGATACGAAATGCAAAAGGGTATTAGAGTGGAAATCGGTAGCAATATGGAAACCGAGTTAATTATTTATAAGAAGAAATAATTATGAGAGATTATTCATACGTTGAGAATTTTAAGAAGTTAGGGTTTGGTATGTTCGTTCACTTTGGACCTTATTCGGTAGTTGGTAAGGGCGAGTGGAGTAAACATATTTTGTCTATTCCCTATGATGAGTACGATAAAACGCTTGATAAGTTCGTGCCTGTAAAAAACTGGGCGAAAGAACTCGTTAAGACGGCAAAGCAAGCGGGTTGTAGATACATAACGCTTACTACTCGTCATCACGACGGATTTTCGCTTTACGACACGAAAGGATTGTCCGACTACGACGTGATGCACACAAAGTGCGGACGAGACCTCGTTCGTGAGTTCGTTGACGCGTGTAACGCAGGTGGAATAGTTCCGTTCTTCTATCACACCTTACTTGATTGGCGTCACCCCGACTTCGTGGGAAAATCGGAAATTCATAGTTTCACGGTAAGAGAGGGAGCGGATTTTAGCAAGTATATCGACTACCTTATAAAAAGCATAGAAGTTCTTTGTACTTCTTACGGCAAAATCGGCGGGTTTTGGTTCGACGGTATGTGGTCGAACTGGGACGGCGACTGGCAAGAGGATAGACTTTACGGCACGATAAGAAAATATCAGCCCGACGCTATCATTATTAATAATACGGGGCTTTCTCGCGAGGGCGAGCAAGGTCACCCCGAACTAGACAGCGTTACCTTCGAGAGAGGGGACGCAAAGTCAGTGCAAAGCGCTCGTCCGCTCGCCGGAGAGGTTTGCGAGGCGTTCAACTATCATTGGGGATACGCTTATAACGATATCAACTATAAACCGCTAAAAGATATTCTTAAAAAATTAGTTGGTTGCAGAGTTCAAGGCTGTAATATGCTCCTAAACGTAGGACCGCTCGCTAGCGGAAAATTACGCGCGATAGACAAGGGCTACTTTGAGGAAATAGGACGGTGGATAAAGGCGAATAAAGGCATCTTCTACTCGCTCTATCCCTGCTCTATAACTTGCGACAATGCGGAAGTTCTTACCGACGGAAAGTATTATTATGCAATCTACGACGGTGCAAAAACGCTTGGTAGCGAGGACGTGCAAGTCGGTGCGGAAGATTTCACTTTAACTTTCTCCGTGCCAGTCAAAAACGCAAAGTTTATAGATAACGGTAAAATGGCAAAAACGAAGAAAAACACGATTATTGCCGAGCCGTTTGATTACGGAACTAACCTTATTTTCCGTGTCGTTAGGTTCTCGGTTAAGTAAAAAAACGAAAAGTCCACGCTCCGTGGACTTTTTTGGTATAGATGTTCTACTTTGTAGAGGATAAGTAGGTTTACTTTGTGCAAAAAACGAGGTATAATAGACCTAGAACTTAATGAGAGGCTAACAAAATACTTAAAGGAGGGTAATATGGACGCGAAAAGTTTGGGAAGAGTAATATACGCTCTTCGCAAGAAAAACGGTTATACGCAAAGTAAACTAGCCGAACTTTTGTCGGTCAGCGACAAGGCGATTAGTAAGTGGGAAAGCGGTGTAGGATTTCCTGACATCACGCTTTTGCCCGTACTTGCGTCCGTATTTGGAACGACGGTTGACTACCTTTTGTTTAACGGCAAAAGAGGAATAACGATAGCAGGAAACTTGCTCGTTGATAATTTGAGCATTATTGACGGCTATCCCGAAAGAGGACGGCTTTGTAACGTTCTTTCTACCGACAAGGCGGTTGGGGGATGCGCTGCGAATACTACGATTGACCTAGCGGTTATGGACAAGGATTTGCCCGTATCTGCGCTCGGGTGCATAGGCGACGACGAGAACGGACGGTTTATTATCAGTAATCTTTCGGTAAAGGGCATAGATACTTCGGGAATTAAAGTGCTAAAAAACGAGCCGACTAGTTTTTGTTCGGTTATGAGCGACGGAAAAGAGAGAACTTTCTTTTGCTTTAACGGTGCGAACGCCAAGTTTTGCCCCGACGATATCGATTTGAGTTTGCTAACTTGTTCGATTTTCCACATAGGCTATATTAACCTTCTAGACTCGTTCGACGCTAGAGACGAGCAGTACGGAACGGTTATGGCGAGGTTTTTGAGTACGCTCCGAGAAAAGGGTATTAAGACTTCGATTGATACCGTTAGTAGCGAGGATAAGAGCGTTTTCGAGAAGAATTTACTTCCCGTTTTGCCTTTCGTTGATTACTTTATCGTCAACGAAATCGAGTGTTGCGCAATCTTTGGCAAAGACGCGTATTTGCCCGACGGAACGCTTGATAAGGAAACGATTAAAGAGTGTATGCAAAGCGCGCTCGAGCGTGGCGTAAACGAAAAGGTTATCGTGCATTGTAAAGAGTGCGGTTTTTGTCTTGATAAGAGCGGAAAATTCACGGTTGTTGGCTCGCTTATAATTCCGCAATCGCTAATCAAGGGTAACGTGGGCGCAGGCGACGCGTTCTGCGCGGGTTGTCTTTACTCGCTCTATAAAGGCGAGAGCGACGAGGAAATGCTTGCTTACGCGTCGGCGTCGGCAGGTTGCAATCTGTTCTCGTCGGGCTCGGTAGGTGGAGCGGTGAGCAGAAAGGAAATACTAAAACTTAACGAGCGTTTTGAAAGACGCTCTGTATAGGAGGATAGAAAATGTTAGTTAATCTAAACGAAGTTTTGTTAGATGCAAAAAAAGGCGGATATGGAGTTGGACTTTTCAATACGACTGATACCGATATGCTAGAGGCGGTAATTTCCACCGCAGAGGCTAACCGTTCGCCCGTAATTATCGGAACGGCGGAGATTTTGCTCCCGTACGGCGAACTCGCGCTTATTTTTCCGTCGGTGGTAGAGCGCGCGAAGAAAGCCAAAGTTCCCGTAGTAGTGCATTACGACCACGGTCTTACTTTTAATCGCTGTATCGAGGCGCTTAAGCTCGGCGCGTCGTCGATTATGTTCGACGGCTCTACGGGTGGGTTCGACGAGAACGCTCGACAGACCGCCGAAATGGTTAAGATTGCGCACGCTTTCGGCGCAACCGTAGAGGGCGAAATCGGACACGTTGGACTTGCCGAGGATGAGGATAACGGTGACTGTTACACCACGCCGAAAGAGGCGGTTGATTTCGTAGCGAAAACGGGAGTTGACGCTTTGGCGGTAGCAATCGGTACGGCGCACGGCGTTTATAAGTCTAAGCCCAGACTTGATATCGCTAGGCTAAAAGAAATATCGCTTGCCACTCCCACGCCCTTAGTTTTGCACGGTGGTAGCGGACTTTCGGACGACGATTTTAGGAGCGTTATTAAAAACGGTATTGCTAAAGTCAATATTTTTACCGACCTATGCGTTGCGGGTATGAGAGGAATAGAAAAGGCTCAGGCAAAGGGGCTAGGCTATCTTGATGCAAGAAAGCACAAAGTTGACGAGATTGCCGAGGAAGTTTATAAGAAGATGGCGCTTTTCGGCTCGGTAGGAAAGGCGTAGGAGCGGAAAAATGAAAAGAAGTGAAATAAATAAGGCTTTAATCGAACTCGAAAACGCTTGTAAAAAGTACAGTTGTTTTCTTCCGCCGTTTTGCCATTTTACTCCCGAGGAGTGGGCGCAAAAAGGTAGTGAGTACGACGAGGTTAGGGATTGTATGCTAGGCTGGGATATTACCGATTTCGGTCTAGGCAATTTCGATAAGTGCGGTTTTTCGCTAATCACGATTAGAAACGGTAATTTCAATCAAAAGGACAAGTACCCCAAAAAGTACGCTGAAAAGTTGTTGTACCTCAAGGAAGGTCAAACCGCTTGTAATCATTTCCATTGGGCGAAAACGGAAGACATTATTAACCGTGGCGGTGGTACGGCGCTTATTAGAGTATTTAATTCTAAAGAGGACGAGAGCATTGATTTTACTTCGCCCGTAACGGTGTATAAGGACGGACTTAAGCAGGTCGTTCCGGCAGGCACGGTCGTTCGTCTTACCCCCGGCGAGAGTATCTTTATTACGCAACGACTCTATCACGATTTTGCGGTAGAGCCGGGCACTGGCGCAGTTCTACTCGGAGAGGTAAGCGAGACTAACGACGATAATAACGACAACAGGTTCGCTCCGCCTGTGGGAAGATTCCCCAAGATTGAAGAGGACGAGCCACCTTATCGTCTCCTTTGCAACGAATACCCTCGGTAAGCACCGACACGCGTAATCGCGAAGTAGTTTGTGGTAAGTTAAACCGTAGTTCCGCGTAACGGTTGGCGATAAAATTAAAAACACTAAAAAAGTGCGGTAAGCACCGAATAAAAAGAACGAAAAAAGACTAGCAAAAAAAACGCTAGTCTTTATCTTTATAAAGAACGATAATTTTATTCCATATTTTCCACAAGCAGAACGACGGCTTTTTTATTATTCTCGGACAACTTGCGGTAATTTTGCACGAGTCTGTTTTCGTCCTCGGATAAAATTTTGCCGTAATCGTCGTCGGCAAAAAATTGCGCAACGCTTATTCCAAAAGCCTCGCATAAAGCGGTAAGCGTACCTATTGACGGCAATGTGTTTCTCGAAAACATATTGGTAAGCGTAGAGGCGGTTATTCCCGATTCTATAGCAAGTTTATAAACAGACCAGCCTTTTTCTTTTTTCAAATCTTTAATTTTCTTTAATACGTCCATAATTCACCTTTGTATATATAATACTATACAAATGTTGCAAAAATAAAACCCAAAAAGGTTGACAATAGAATACATATGTATTATAATGTAAATACATTTTACATATGGAGGAATAAAAGAAATGAAAAAATTGTTCAAATTGATGCTTACCGCCATTATGTCCGTCGTTATCGTACTTACGGTATGCGCTTGCGGTATGAGTAGCGATTGGAGAGAGGTTCGAGACAACCTTAAGGACGAGCATTTTGAGGTACAAACTGCGTCGACTGACGAATATATCGAGGAATATTTGTCCGACTATTATCTCAATAGCGTAGCAGACGTTGATGACGTTGAGTGCTTGCTCATTGCTTATTCGGCTGATGGCGAAATGTTGGTAGCGGTATTCTGCAAAGATAAAGACGTAGCGAAAGACCTCTACGACTTCGTTGACGAAAACATTGGCGATTTTGAAGAGGAACTTGGTCTCGAGGATAAGGACATTGAGTTCGATAGAGACGGCACCGTAGTATATCTTGGCACTGAAGACGCAATTAAAGCAGCGAAATAATAGGAACTAAAATTCATAAAAAGAACTACGCTTTTATTTGAGGCGTAGTTCTTTTTATTTTTAACACACGGAGATATTTTATAAGTAGGGGTTGCTTTTTCTTAAAGCAAGGGGGGTTATACCCTCGCTTTTCTTAAATAGGCGGACGAACGAAGAGAGGTCCTGATAGCCTACTAGCGAGGAAATTTCGGTAATAGATAGCGAGGTGGTATAAAGGAGTTCTTTTGCCTTTTTCAGGCGTTCCTCGGTAACGAAAGCGGACGGAGTTTTGCCCGTAAGGACGGTGAATAGTCGAGTAAAGTAAGGGCGAGAAAGACCTGCGTTGCGGGAAAGATTGTCCACGGATAAATCGTTCGAGAGCGAGGATATGACGAACTCTTTAGTTTTTTCGATTACGGGATGAACGGCGTTCGTTTGCTCGCCGTAATAGAGAGAGTGCAAAAATCGTTGCGTTATCGCCACGGCGTCGGGCTCGTCTGCGTTTCGTTTCACGCAGTTAAAGAACTCGTCGAACGCGCCCCCCTTGTCGAAGAAAGGGAAAACGGGGGAGCGAGAGGCAACTATTTCACGGCAAGCGGAAGAAGTAATCGAGCCGTGAAGGTGAGCGAACTTAAACCGCCACCCGTCTTGGAGCGGACGGTAAGAATAGTTCTCGTCGGAGGGAATAATAGCAATCGTGTTAGGTTTTAGGGTGAAAGATTTTTTCCCAATCGTTAGTTCTCCCTCGCCCTCTGTCGTAAAGATAGCGACAAAATAGCCTGGATTTTCCCTCGAGATAAAGAAATCTTGCTTGCAAGTAAATTCACCGCACCAACTAAAAAGGGGGAAAACCTCGTTAACTCTAGGATAAAAGAACTTTAGTTCCTTGCTCGTTTGCTCGTTTAGGATAATCATATTACACCTTACAAATTGCATATTTTTCGTTACACTCGGCTATTGAAAAAGTTGTAAACGGAGTATATACTAGGATTATATATGACTTGGCGATAAAAGTCAAGGTGGATAGGGAGATACAATATGCAAAATTTTGAGAAGTACGAAAACAATCCCGTGCTAGGCGACGACGAACTTGGAACTTGTTTTGATGTGTATGTGTGGAAGGACAACGGCAAATACCGTATGGACTTTTCGTGGAGAAGAGAGTCAAGCGCAGCGGTTAGTTTTTCGGACGACGGAATTAACTGGAGCGAGCCGATAATAACGCTTGGCCCGAATAGAAAATCAGGTTGGGAAGTGCGTATTAACCGTACTTGCGTAATCAAGGTTAACGGCGTGTATAAGATGTACTACACGGGACAAAGCGAGGCATTTTCATATATAGGACTAGCCGAAAGTTTGGACGGAATACATTTTAATCGCGTTCAGGAAGAGCCGATAATGATTCCCGAATTTCCATACGAGGGTTTTTCGGTAATGAACCCTTGCGTGCTTTACGAGGACGGCGTTTATAAAATGTGGTATTCGTCGGGCGAAACTTACGAGCCTAACTTTATTTGCTATGCCGAAAGTGCGGACGGAATACATTTTACCAAGCGCAAGACTAACCCGATTTTGATGAAGAAGTGGCAAAATTGGTTTGAAAAAGATAGACTAGGCGGTTGTCAAGTAATCCACACCGAGGATATGGGATATCTTATTTTCTACATAGGCTACGAGGATATTCACACCGCTCGCATTTGCGTTGCTCGTTCTCAAAACGGCATTACCGATTGGGAACGCTCTACGCTTAATCCTATCGTTCAGCCGACCATGGGCGAGTGGGACGAGAACGCTACTTATAAGCCGTCTGCGATTTGGGACGAGGAAGAAAAGGAGTGGCGAGTTTATTATAACGGTAGAAGAAAGAACAAAGAGTATATCGGTTTTGCGACTTTTAACAAGCGTAATCTTTTCGAGGACGAAAAACTGAAAGCGTTCGTAGATAAGTTCAATTCCGCCGACGAAGAAACGGAAATTCAGTCCGTATCTAACGATAAAGCGTACGACTTCTTGCACAGAAACGCGCCGAGGCTAGAATGTCCGGACGAGACGATAGAAGAGACTTTTGCGTTCCGCAGTTGGACGATAAGAAAGCATATCAAGGAAACTTGCGACGGGCTTATGATGACCGAATTTTTGCCTCCCGTTAGTTGGGCGGGCAAACACAACACGATAAACGCCGCGCTTTTCCATCACCTAAACGAATATCGTTGGTTCAAAAATGCTGATGAACTCGTTAGTTACGCGCTATTCTTTTTAACGAATAAGGGCGGTAACGCTTATAAGTATTTTACACCTGCTCTTACGGCTATATGTCAATTTTTAGAGCATACGGGTAACGGCGATTTTATTAGAGAGAACACAGCCCTACTCGAAGAGTATTT
>JAZOMX010000024.1:0-35892 GCA_045654245.1 Pumilibacteraceae bacterium
AGTTGTTTGCTCTGCGTAATCGTAATTATATTGAGCCCGCGCTTTAATCACTGAAACGTAGCCTTGAGTAACGTTTAACACTTTAGCTATATTTTTTTGAGTAGCGCCGTTCTCAAGCATTTTAAGAACTTTTTCTTCATCTTCAGTAAGTTGGTTATATAGGTCTTTTTTGTAGTAATAGTTTGCCACCTTTGTATCAATAGGGGTATCTTTAACGTGGAAGTTTTCTAGTTGCTTGGCGGTTAAACTTTCATCTTCCTCATCGAGAAGTTCAGCAGTATGACGAACGTATTTATGCTCGTTATTATACTCAATCCTATCTAATTCAATTAACGCTTCCCATTCTTTTTCGGTCACTTCAATCGTGACAAAGCCACGCCCACCCATTTGCACAGTGGCGCTTTCAATATCATCGCAAGGATAATAGTATAGATATTTACCCTCAGTTTTAGCGGGTAGTTTTTTCTTATTGTAATGATATGCTAATTTATCCATAGTCCTATTATACCAGAGTAAAGATGACAATGTGTGTCATATTTATAAACTTTTTTAGAAGATTTTTAGCGGTGCATTTTTCCGAAAAAATGATGCGGATTTCAACGCCTAAGCAGGTTAAGGAAATTGCACAAAATTGCAATTTCGACTTCTAAAACAAGTGGGAAACCCACTTTATCTTGTTGTCTTAGAAGTAATTATATTTTAATACATTAACGAATTTAAATCAAGTGATAATTTGACATTTCATAAAAATAACATACAAGTTATCGTGTAAGTTATCATGCAAGTTATTGACTTTTAGTTACTATCGTGTTAAAATATAGATAATTGATTTTGGAGGTAAATATGGATAAATATATTCCACCTTATGATATCACTGAAGAGATGCTTGAATTAACGTCCGAAATAATGGAACTTTTGGGCGAATTAAAAAATGTTAACGACCTTGAAAAACTACCAAGACTTCGTCGTGTTAGTAGAATTAAATCAATTCACTCTTCGCTCGCTATTGAGAATAATACTCTTACATTAAAACAAGTTACTGACGTTATTGAAGGTAAACGAGTTTTAGGTCCTGAGGATGATATTATTGCAGTTAAAAATGCATTTGAAGTATATAAAACTTTAGAAGAAATTAATCCGTTTTCGATTGCTGATTTAACAAACGCTCACGGCGTAATGATGAAGGGGCTTGTTGAAGAAGCGGGACAAATTAGAACTTCACCTGTTGGCGTTGTTAATCAAGATGGCGAAGTAATACACGTTGCGCCTACATCAAGTATGGTGAACAGCTTGGTAAATCAACTTTTTGATTGGGTAAACAATAGTAAAACCCAAATGCTTATAAAGTCAAGTGTGTTTCATTACGAATTTGAATTTATTCACCCTTTCCGTGATGGCAATGGAAGAATGGGAAGATTATGGCAAACGGCATTGCTTGCAAGTTGGAAACCTATTTTTAGATGGATACCTATAGAAAGCATAATTAAAGATAACCAAGAAGATTATTATAATGCAATTACGCTTTCAACTTCGGAAGGTAAATCAAATAGGTTTATAGTGTTTATGCTTGGCGTTATCAAGTCTGCGCTAAATGATATTATAAAAGATACGCGAAACCATTATAATCACATCAATAATCAAATAACAGCGCTTATGGCAGTTATAGAAAGTTATCCAATGTCGCTTACCGAACTTATGGAAAAGGTTGGCTTAAAGTCTAGAGATACTTTTCGTAAGAATTATATAAATCCTGCATTAGAAGCAGGACTAATTGGTATGACTGAGCCAAATAAACCAAATAGCAGAAATCAAAGATATTTTAAGATTTAAAAAACGCTAAGGAAACAACTATGGGAAATTATACAAAACAAATGGAAGATGCCTATTGGGGCGAAAAATATGACTTACATGAACAAGTTGAATACGAAGAAATAATTCAATTTCTGAATAGTGAAGATTTTAGGACTTATACTGACGGGTTAAACTACGTTGTTGGGCGTAAATTTCCTAATGATGCATTAACCCCTATTGAAAGAGTAAAACAATGTTGTAAAGAAAAAGAAATTGATATTAAAGATATTGCATCAATAAACACGTTAAAAAGCTGGTTTAATGGTGGAGAACGTCCTAAAAAGGGAGATAATGAACGATATAAAATGTTCGTCCTTGCTTTTGCTTTAGGGTTAAACGTTGAAGAAACTCAATACCTGTTAACAAAAGTGTATTTAGATAGGGCTTTTAATTTTAGAAATTATAAGGAATTAATCTTCTATTATTCTTTAGGTAAAAACTATTCTTATCAACAAGCATTATTTCTTATCGAAAAAGTAAGTTTTCAAGACATAAGTGTTGATAAGACTATACATACTGCTACTCTTTTAGATAAAATTGAAGGCATTAATGAAGATGATGAATTAATTTTATATATTAACTCGCATTTTCACAACTTTAATATTTCTAACGTTACAGCAAAAAACACATTGGAAGAATTGATTAGTGCTTCAAAAACAGTTGCTCGTGAAGAAATGACTTTGCCTGAATATATTGATGATATAGACAATAAAAGGAATATAGATAATATATCAATCAATCAATTATATGAGTTCATTACGGCACAAGAAATGAATAAAGATTTTGGAACGTCATCTATTTTTAAAAATGCAGAACTCCCAAAAGAAATAAAAATCAATTTCCCTGAAGCTGCAACGTTTTCTAAAAAAGAACCTTCAAGTGATGAATTAAGAAAAATTATTATTATGCTTTTTTCTTATGAATATTGGTGCAAAACTCAATACCCTCACTTGTTTAATTTATCATTAGATAGTAAGCCCGATTATGATGATTATGTTATGCAGTTAGACGTTTTGTTAACAACTTGTGGCTTTTCTCAATTATATGCAGGCAATCCACACGATTGGCTTTATTGTTATTGTGCAACATCTTCTAACCCTTTAGATGCTTTTAGACAAATACTTTGTGATGCTCTTTGGCATGAAAATATAGAAGTTACAGACCAAGATTAAATCATCAACGAAAAATACAACCGTTTTTTTTCAAATGATATAATTTCTTCAAATTATTAATAGGAGAATTATCATGCAAACAAGATTGCCATTAAAAGCAGGAACTATAGTTAGTTCTAATAATCGTGATTATCAAATTGTGAAAGTGATTGGCGACGGCGCCACTTCAATCGTTTATGAAGCTTTTTATATTGATGGTCAAAACAATCCACATAGCATTTTGCTTAAAGAATGCTATCCTTTTTCGTCTGAAATTTTTAGAGATAATACTAATTTAATTTGGAAAAATCAGTCACAATATATTAAAGACATTGCATTGTTTAATGATGCTTATTCTAAAATAATGCAGTTCCAAAATCAAGATGATATTGCAAACGGCTTATCTACGGCTTTTGATATTTTTACACAAAACAATACTACCTATATTGTTTTTGACAAATCGTTTGGTAAAACCTTTGATAAAATAGATGTAAAAGATGTTGGGCTAAAAACCACTTTAGAAATCATATTACAATTGAGTAATATAGTTGCAAAATATCATGAGTATGGTTATTTACATCTCGATATAAAACCAAGCAATTTTTTGGTAATAACTGAACCTAATTTGTTTGTAAAACTTTTTGATATCGATACAGTTATATTGAAAGATGCTGTAATACGATCATCGGTTGTATCATATTCTGAAGGTTATGCTGCTCCAGAACAATTATTAAAGCAAAAAGATAAGTTGTCTGAAGCTACCGATATTTTTGCAATAGGTGCTGTTTTATTTGAAAAGATTATGTCTAGAACAGTTTCTAATGCAGATTTGAGTCCTTTTGCAACGTGGGAATATACTAACTTTGAAGATAACTTAAACCCTAGAATATTTAGACTTTTAACAAGATTTTTCCGTAAAACCTTGTGTGCTAATATTAAGAAACGTTATCAAAATATTAGAGAACTAATTTGTGATTTAAATGAAATTATATCTATAATTGTATCTGGCGAACCATATATTATCCCTAATATATACGCTCCTACTAATAGTTTTATAGGTAGAGAAAAAGAGTTGAAGGAAATAGAGAATCTTTTTAACTCTAATATTAAAACGGTATTTATTCACGGATTTGGTGGTATCGGAAAAAGCGAATTGGCTAAGAAATATGCCCGCATTTATAACAATAATTATGATGCAATAGTTTTCGTTAATTATAAAGATTCTTTAGAAGATTCTATTAAAAATATTCAACTTGCAAATTATGAAGGAGAAATTACACTGTCTTGTTTGAAAAAGATTAGTTCTAAAAACAAGGTTTTAATTATTGTTGACAATTTCGATGCTTCGGTAGATGCCGATAATTTGCTTGAAGAATTACAAGAAGTAAGTTGTGATTTTATTTTTACAACGAGAACAGATTTTAGTGAGTGCTTAACCGACAAACAACAACAAATTAATCTTTCTTCTTTGGAAATAGAAGAATTATATTCTTTGTTTGTTAACGAGTCAAAATTAAAAACCATATCAGCAGAAGATAATCTTAAAATAAGAAGTTTGCTAAAACTATATGATTATCATACGTTAAACGCTATTCTATTGGCGAAACAAATTGCAAAGTCTGGTATTAGTGTTGATGAAATGCTTATTCAATGTCAACGTGGTTTAGATTCTTTATTACAAGAAAAAATAGTAATTAAAAAGGATAATAAAATCAATAAGGTTTCACCTTTGCAAATGTTGAAAAATACTTTTAGAATTGGTAATTTGCCTCAAGACCAAAAGAATGTATTGGAACATTTGCATTTGTTTGACTATGAAGAACTTACAAAAGATAAGATTAGAACTTTAATGAAAGCATTTAATAACTGTATTAATTGCTTGAATGACCTAGTTGAACTTGGATGGGTGGAAGTTAAGAATGGAACATTGTCAACAATATACACTCTTCACCCCTTAATAGGTGAACTTGTTAAAATCGAAGTATGCCCTAATCCAGAATGCAATACCTTATTAATGCATGAAATTGATATGCATACCCCTCAAGAGTTTTTAAAAGAAACTCTAGACGATATCTATTATGCCGATGCTGTCGAAAACAGGAAGACTCTTGTTAAATGCGAATATCTTTCGGCATTATTCTACTCTTTACTTAAAAAGGGTTACGTTGATTTTGTAGCAAAAAAACTTTGTCAAATCTTTAATGGTAATTTCTGGACCTTAGAATTTTTCGATATTTATGAGTCTAGTTTCTTTAATAGCTATTTTTATAAATTAAAAATACTGTTAAAAGAATTTGCTAAAGATTCATCTTTAACACTTGAAACACAGTTTTATCTAACTAATATTTTGGAAATGTTAGCAATAGATGAAACAAAATGGTCAAGGAAAAAAGAGGAAGAAGATGAAGGCGTATTAGCTCTTAAGCATCTAATCTCTTTATTTTATAAAGGGATGGCGATAATTGATAAAAGTAACATCTCGGATAAAACCCCTTTATTATGGCTTTTGTGTAAACCGATGATTCAAAGAATAAAAGATTACGTTTACGATTATCAATACGACTACTTTAAACCAGTTGTAAAGTCTATACAAAACTTAGAGCAGTTGTTTGATATTGAAGATGAATATTGGGATGTTAATTTTAATGGAGAAAAGGCTGAAGACTATTTTGACGGAATTTTAACAACTGAGGAAGATGAAGAAGAAATAGAGGAACCTGCTATATTCGAAGAAATTGAAATAAAGACAAAGGAAATGTTTTGGGGAGGAGAAAATATTAAAGAAATTTCCGAATATATCACAAAACAAGATATTCCTTTGTGGAGGAAGGTAGAATCTTATTGGAATATTGCAAGTGATTTTTATTTGTGGAAGTTACGCCAAAGTGGCAACATGGGGACTGTACGCAAAAATATCGCAAATCTACCTTGGCAAAGATTACTGGACCTACTTAATTATGAAGAGCAATTTTGGCTAAATCATGATGATGTAAAAGAAAACGCTTTTGATGATTATCACTACGATTGTGATGCTTATAGAGCCTTATGTTATGCTTATTTAGAAGGTAGAAGCAAAAATTTTGATGAATATATGCAAGAAACTGTAAAAGCTTTCAAAGATAAGTTTGGAGAATCCAGCAAAAAAGATGCTTATTATAGATACAAATTCTACCATTTTGATGACATAAGGGAATTTCATCCAGTAAGGTGCATGGCTGAAGTTCTTGACGGATTAAGATGTATTGAAAAACAATACTTAGCTTTTCCTTATTTAATAGAATGTGCTAAAATAGTTGATAACAATTTTGAAGATGATATGTTATCTTGGTATAAAACTATTGTAGAATTCGCTTCTAATTCTTATTTTGCTCCAGATGAAGAACAAGGTAAACTATTTGATATTGAAATGGAATATCAAAATAAAATTGACAAGGTTGTTCCTCCAAACAATTTAAAACCTATATCTGACGATTAAGAAATCAAAATGAAAATGAGCTTTCCTTATTGGAAGGCTCTTTTTTGTTGTCAACGAAAATTACAAGATGATTTTTTGATTTGGTATTATATGGGTGTCAAAACAAATTAATGGTTTTGAAAATTAAATTTGTAGAGGTAAATATCATGGAATTAACAAAGGAAACTGCTAAATTAGTATGCAACTTGGAATTTTTAATTGGCGAGTGTTGTGAAAATAATAATTCTTACAATGCTTATACGGATGAGTATGGATGTGTTTTCCGTTATCCTGTATGGGTATTGCGTACAGATATAATTGAAGAAAATGGATGCGAAAAAGAAGTTGATAATAGTTTTAAGACAAGTCTTAACCTTGCCGAGTTATCTAATACTGTTTCTGTAGATGACGTTAGAAATATGTTTTATAAATTTGGCTCAAATGAATTGAATATTGGAATAGGTTTGATTTCAGTGTTGGAGTTTTTAGAAAAACGTTATGGACTTGACTTTAATGAATTAGAAAGACAAGTAAAAAAGAATAAAGCTTTGTCAACGAAAATTACAAAATAAAAAACGGCTATATTATACTAAAGATACAAAATCAATCAAGGAGATTAACTATGGACAATCAATTAAATTGTTATGAAGTTATTGCAAAATGTGGACACGTTGGTAGAGGTTATTATTATGAAGGACATTTTTTCGTTTATGGAGAAAGCAAACGAGATGCAGCCCAAAAAGTAAAAACATTCCCTAGAGTAAAAAAAGACCATAATGACGTTATTCTTAACGTTTATAGAATTACCGAAGAAGAACTTATTGAGGGTAAAAATAAACAAGCAAATAACCCTTATTTTTCTTGCGGTAGCAAACATCAACAAAATGCATATTGGGAAGCAATTCAAGATGGAATTAAACCTGAGACCGAAAATCAAATTTCATATCGTAAAAATAAGAACAAATATTATAAAGATGAAGATAAAATCAAAGGTAAAGGTTTTATTAGAAATAGATATAAATATTTGAAACTTAACCCAAAACATACAAAATATGATTATGCTTATGCGGCTTAATAGGAGAAATTTATGTGGATATTAGGATTATTAATGTTGTTATTTGGTGATACTGAAAACCCTTTGCTACACGCTGTATATGTGATTGTAATGGTTGTTGGTGCAATATTTAATGATAGAGTTTTAATTTGGGTAATGGCAACTATTATATACGTTGCAAAATTGAAAAAAGGAAATTAGAAAGATGATAAAGGTAGATAAAGAAAATAATTTAAAAACAAAATGCCCCGTATGTCAATGCGAATTAGAAAATGCGGATAAAGAATGTCCTTGTTGTGGGTTTAAGTAATTACATAAGGAATTTAATTCAAGTCAAGAGAAAAAGAAATGGGAGGAAAAAGTAGTATTCCCATTAAGAGTTTTGTGGCAATCTTCTCAAAAAATGTATGAGAACGTTGTTAAAAGGTATGAAAAGAAAAAAGAAGATTATAAAGAACTTAGTGAAAAGTATCTTCAGTTAGCAAAAGATTATAATGATTTAAAAGCAAATTTTGATACGTTAAAAGCTATCAGCCCTGTAACAAAACCAACTAAAAACAACCCTAAACCGGGTTGGAATACAAAAGGGATAATTAGTTTTAAGAATTTTAATGCTTGTTGGTGGGGTGTCTATACGCAATGTGAAATAACAAACGTTTCAATTAGCACTCTTGCTGGTGTTGCTAACGTAAATTTTTTAGCTAAAAAAGTTTATGATGGTAAAGGCTCTTCTGCCACTGATATGATTACATTTAAATGGCGATTAAAGAATTCTAATGGTTTAGTTATAAAAAATGGGGCTTGGTATAGAGAATCTTTAATGGTTGGCGATGTAACCGAAGGTCGCATTCAAATTAACGGCATAAGCAGTTCAGATAAATACGTGTTAGAGTTTTTAGATAATTAAAAGGTGAACTATGGCATATAAACCGATTAGTAAAAATCCTCTTATAACAACGGAGATGCTAAAAAAAGCTCTTGGTTCGGTAACTCTTAAACAAGGACCTATGCATCTGCAAAAATACATAAAACAAAGGTATTGCTTTTCGTTGGTATTGGATAATACAAGAGGCAAATTAGTTGCATTTTTTTCAAGTAGCGAGATAATAATCGAAATCGACTTTAATGATATTGTATATGCTATCTGTTTAGATGCGAGTAAAATTAAAGAATACCGTCATAGAATAGAAGTTTTTACAAAACAAGGCGATACTTATTTGTTTTATGTAGATATTCCTTATCAATGGGACCCCATACCCTTTTTGAATTCATTGAATTATGAAATTGATTGCAAGTTATATCCAGAAAGACATAAATATGATAAAATTAAAAGTGTTTGCTTGTTCGGTTTAATGGTCTTAATATTCAGTGTTATTTCTGCACTGATATCGTAAAGTTGAAATTAAAAATATTTTTTATAATGGAGAAGTACATGGAAAAATTTTTAGATAAGATAAGAGCCGTTGTTTTTGGTCACGCTATAGGAGATGCATTGGGTGTTCCTGTTGAATTTGCAAGTCGTGAAGAGATGGATAATTCACCTGTTTATGATATGGAAGAAGGTGGAACTTATGATATGCCGAAAGGAACTTGGTCAGATGACACAAGTATGTCTTTGGCTACATTGGATAGTCTCTCAAAGGATGTTGTTGATTATGATGATATAATGACTAACTTTTGTGATTGGTTAAACGAGGCTAAATATACTCCAGCAGGTGTTGTTTTTGATATAGGAAATGCTACAAGAAAATCCATATTGCTTTATGCGTTAAATAACGTTCCTGCTTTAGAATGTGGACAAAGAAGTGAGCATGATAATGGTAATGGCTCTTTGATGAGAATTTATCCTATTGTTTTATATCTTGCTAATAAAGATATGCCTATTGAAGAAAAGATTGAAATTATTCATAATGTTTCTTCCTTAACACATGCACATATAAGGTCTAAAATTGCTTGTGGTATATATGCTTTTGTTCTATGGGAGTTATTAAATTGTCCTAATAGCGTTTCTATACGAAAAGGACTTACAAAGGCAAGAAGATTTTATTCAAATGAACCTGAAAATCAATATTATGAAAATTTATATCGCAAAATAGGTTGTGTATTTCTTCATTTTGAAGATATGGATACATTTCGCCCATTTGATAGAGATGATATTAAAAGTAGTGGCTACGTTGTGGACACTTTAGAAGCTGCTATATGGTGTTTAAGAACAACTTCAAATTACAAAGATTGCGTTTTAAAAGCCGTAAATTTAGGTGGCGATACTGATACTATTGCCGCAATAGCTGGTAGTTTAGCTGGAGCACTATACGGCTATGAAAATATTCCCCAAGAGTGGAAAGATACGCTTATAAAAAAAGATTATATTGAATCTTTGTGTGAAAAATTTTGTAAAAAGGAAAAGTAAAATTAAAAACAATACTAATTTTTTGTCTTAATAATGACTTGGAAAAATTTACTTTTTTTGCTATAATCTTTATAGAAAAAATATTACACAATCTAAAACAAAAAAATAAAGATTAATATTAAAAAGGAATACAAAAGTTTATGAAACTATATATATGTGGAAACGGATTTGATTTGCATCATAATTTGCCTACATCATACAATAATTATAAAGATTATCTGCAACAACACTACCTCCATATATATAAAGAATACAACAATTTTCCTTATCTATTAGAAAATAACGATATAAACAGGTGGGCAGATGTGGAATCTGCTTTATGTATTGATTATGTAGAACTTATTAATCAGTCAGTTCAGGAGTTTTATCCAAATTTAACCACAGAAAGCGACTCTCGATGGACTGAAATTGATATTGATGTAGAAAATCTAACCGAGTTTATAAACGATTTTACTGGACGATGTTTTTTTGAGTGGATTTATAAAGCTGAAAAATATAACCCAATGGCAGACTTAAACCTAGAAAAAAATTCTATTTTTATAAACTTCAATTACACAAATACGTTACAAAGATTATACAACATTCCAGAAAGTTCAATCCTTCATATTCATGGCGCATTAAAAAATCTTGATGGCAAAGATATTCTTTGGAAAGACGTATTACCTAATGTTTATACCCCAGAGGAAGCTGAAGCGCTTGGACCGATAGAAGAAGGAAATAAATGGAGCAATGGTTATATTAGGAAAGAAATTCAATTTGGTGCAACAGGAATTACCCCCAAACAAGTTGCAGAGGATTTAAACAAGCGATATCAGGACGATGATTTTTATTCCGTTTCCATCGAACCCGCTATTAATAAACTAGTTGATTTTGTAGAAAAATCAACCAAATTAATTAATAAAAATTATGAAAAGCTAATTAAATTTCTTGATGGAAAAAATATTAATGAAGTAGTAGTTATGGGTATTTCACTTGGAGAGGCGGATGAACCTTATTTTTCAGACATATTAATTCCACGATTTAAGAATATAAAATGGACTTTTATGCAACACGGAAAAGAAAGTGAACGCATTAGAAATTTTATACATAGATATTCGCTTTTAGAAACAGAAGTAGTCGAGTGGTAAAATAATGGGTTAAATTAAAGAAGCGTTGAACTAATAGTGGTAAAAATCGTCCTAAAACTCAATAAAAAGTTCAATTAGTGAAGCACACACTCCGCCACCCAAAAGCACCCCAACGAGGGTGCTTTTTTGGTTGAGGAGAGGAGTGTACGGATTTCAACTCGCAGACAAGCGAAGTTCACGGTCGCAATAAGCGACCAAGGGAAACGCAGTTTCCTGCTCTCCCTTTCTCTCCGCCAATCGGAACTGCGTTCGCACACGCAGTTCTTTTATTTTTCTCTAAAAGGTGTTCCTGGAATAATTGTGGAGAGGTAATTTTGGTAGTCTTTTTAAATAATAAATGCAAATTATGGTGTAAGAAAATGTTTTAATTTTATTTAAGTGCCTTTAATACATATTGATGTTGCAAATTTTATTTTAATATCTTCGGTCGTATTAATTTCATCTAAATCAAAAACAGAAACAAGGGCATTCGTTCTAGGTGTATATTTATAAAGAGAAAACATATCAATGACAAACATAAAATCTCTTTCAAAATTACTGATTTTACTGTTTGATTTATTTGTTAAATATATGTATTCAGCATTGATATATTGATTTAATTGTTTTTTAATATCTTTTTCAAGTAAAATGTTTAATTTTACTTCAAGTAAAAAAATTTTTCCGTTATATTCAAAAACATTGTCAACACGTGCAAGAGGATTTTTTTGTGTATAGCAATGACATTCCCTGTAATATTGTTTTTCTGTAATTGCTTGTAAAAAATAATCAACATAATACGAACGAAAGTTTGCTTCCAATAAAAATCGAGTACGATATTGTTTGGTGATTTCCAAAAAGTTTTTCGCATTGATTTTTGACAAATTATAATCGCCGATTTTACTTTTTAGATAATATTCCGGCAAATTGATATTACTTGTGGCAATTATATCTTTCAGTTTTTGATATTCGACTGATGGCAATGGCGTAATTGCACTTTGCCTTGATATCATAATAAATGAATTAAATTCCTCTATATCAATAGGTTTTTCCAATAAAACTAAATCGCTGACTTTTGCATAAATTCTTCCAGACCAATGTAAACAAGCTTCTTGCTCAGCTTCAATTTCGGGGCGACTTGCAATACGTCCAATAGCAAAAATTTTGCCTCCGTATAGAGAATATAATGCTCTAGCTTTTTTCAACCATTCAGTTAGAATTTTTTTATCATGTTTTGATTCGTCTAATTTTCGTGTTGCCGTTTCTAATTTTCTTATCCATTGAATAGCAGTTTTAGCGTGAAAATACAACACAATATCTCCAATTACGCTATTTCGTGGAACAGTCCAAATTGTATACCCTTGCCCACTTTCAATTATAATATCTTCGACATTATAGCACCCGTGCTCATATATAAACCATTCTAATTCTTCAACTGTTTTGGGAAAACTTATATTGTTTATATGTGAGTTAATATATTCAAAATTATCATCTGTAATATACTTCATATTTGCACCTCAGATATAATTATAAAATTTATTAATTCAAAAATCAAGCAAATAAACATTTCATGCGATAAGGCTAAGGGCAAATATATCTAAACTTTTAGATATGTTTACTTTTTATTTAAAAATATTTTTAATATGACACAAATTATCATATTTTTATGTTATAATAAGGTTGTAAACGAGGAGGTTTTTATGGAAATAAAAAATTTACGATTTGAAAATCACGTTTGGGAATGTATGAATCAAGGTGCAACAATTTACATTTGTAAAAATGAAGATTGTAGTTATTCCGTATCTTACGAAAAAAACGGTAAAAAATTAGAGTGTCAACTAACTGGGGATAAAATTCAGAAACTAGAAAATAAATTAAATAATCTTAATATTCATACTTGGGAAAATGAATATCGTGAACCCGTATTAGATGGCGAAACTTGGAAAATAGACGTTGTGTTTGTTAATAATGAAGAAAAAAATATTCAAGGATTCAATGGATACCCAAAAAATTGGAAACAATTCCTATATCTATATTATTGGGTTGCTCAATGTTGTGAAGAAACGGAAGTCGTCGACGTATCAAGCCCTACAAATACTGATAATGATACCGCATATGATTGGTGGGAACTTGATAGGAAATTTGAATTATTAGACCAAGAAACTATTTCAAAAATGACAGGCACAGGTAGTGGCTTGAAAAATTTATAGGGCGTGATATAATAGGGATAGAAGATTAATGCAATAAACTTTACGGAAAGAGAAGTTTTACGAGGGAAAGTATGTTTAGAGAATTAACGAGAAAAAAACAAAGCCTCTCTGACGAAGAGTGTAAAGAATTATTACGGCGCGAAGTTAGAGGCGTGCTTGCCGTCAACGGGGATTGCGGATATCCATACGCTTTGCCTATCAATTATTACTTTGACGAGACAAGTGGTAAGATATATTTTCACAGCGGAAAATTCGGGCATAAACTTGATGCGATTTCCAGCAGTGATAAGGTTTCGTTTTGTTTGTGCGATAAGGGCTATCATAAGGACGGACATTGGTCGCTCAATATTAAGAGCGTGATTATATTTGGACGAATTAGCGTCGTTGCCGACTGGTCGGACGAATTGATTATTGAATTTTCCAAGAGATTTACCGCAGATATCGAATATATCAATAACGAAATCGAAAAATTCCGAAGCAATACGGTTATGCTTTGTCTTGAAATCGAGCATATGACGGGTAAACTCGTTAACGAGGCATAACTATTTATCGGTTGTTTTTGCAAAGAAAAAGGCTAACGAAAACTTTCGTTAGCCTTTTATAACTCCGAATTTTATATTTATGAGAAACGGACTTTAATGCCTGCTTTAACCGTTTCGCCTGCTTTTATCGTAGTTTTTTCGAAGTAGTCGCCGAGCATAGTGGTACAAGGCTCTATTCCGAGAGCGTACGCACCGCTCATCATACTCTTCCACTGGATAAGGTAGGGCAAGACTTTTTCGTTATAGGTAATATTGACTTCTTTACCGAGTTTTTCGTTTTTAACGGTAACGTCGCCTTTTTCTACGGTATGGAAATAAACGTTTTCCTTCAGGCCTGGAGAGGGCTCGTCCATTACGAAACAAGATTTCTGTTTGCTTGCGGAAAACTCGTTAATCGGCGTAGTCGAGGTAATCGGCGCAGATACGGTAACGCCCTCGTCGAGCATAGGGTAACCTATGTTCGTATGGTAGAGAATACAATACTGCGTATCGACGTAGTCCGTGTTGGTAATTTCGTCGGATACTTCTAGTTCGTCAGAATTAACGGCAGTTTTAATCGTGCGTTTAAGCGTAAGTTTTTCGCCGAAGAGCGTAACTTGCTTAACCGTGCCTACGATTTCAATACCGTTTTCGTTCACTTCGATTTTTTCAATTTCTGCCGGAGTATTGTGAATTCTGCCGTGGAAAGGGAGCGACTTGTTGCTCAGTGAGTCAAGACCGCAAGTGTATAAAAAACCGCCGTTGAAAGCGTGCTGGAAGTCGTGTTCGCCAGCGTTAATACCGCCAGCCGTTAAAAAGCCGATATTTACGCCCTTGTGATATAACGAGCCGATATCGAGACATTTATCAACGATAAGTTCAAAGCAAAGTCTGCCGTTGTTAACGAGTAAAATTTCAATTCCTTTTGCTCTACCAGACGAGTATTGTAATCGTTTAACCGAGCAAATTTGTTCTATATTATTGATTTTTCCGTTCATATTATCCCTCCGAAACGATTATAGCAAACTTTAGCGTAAAAATCAACCCTCTACGCAAAAAGAAAGGAGTAATTGCGATTTTGCTTTCGCTTGCTTGTCAAACGAGCGAGAAAGTGGTATTATAAAAAAAAGGAGAAGTTATGAAAGCAGTAATTCAAAGAGTATTATCGGCAAGTTTGACGGTAGAGGGCGAACTTATTTCGCAAATAGAAAACGGGCTCGTTATATTTTTGGGCGTAAAGAAGGGTGACGGCGTAGCGGAAGCCGATTATTTCATAAGAAAAATCCCTGCGTTGCGTATTTTCGAGGACGAGAACGGTAAAACGAACAAGTCAATCGTAGATAATGGCGGAGAAATCTTGCTCGTATCGCAGTTTACGCTTTACGCTAATACGCTGCGAGGCAACCGTCCTGACTTTTTGGAGGCGGAAAGTCCCGATAAGGCTAACGAACTTTACGAATATACGCTTGAGGGCTTACTAAAACAAGGGCTTACCGTTAAAAAGGGCGTGTTCGGAGCGGATATGAAAATATCCCAAGTTAACGACGGACCTTTTACTATAATTATGGAAAAGTAAAAAATTAGTTTGGAAAAATCGACTATATTTTTATATTAATTTTGTAGCAAAATAGATATTTACAAAATATAAATTATGTGGTACAAATAAAGAACTAAAAACTAAAAAAGGAGAGATGAAGAAATGAAAAAGAAAATGTTAATTCTTTTGACACTCGTGCTATCCGTTATGATGGCGCTTTCAGGTTGCGGACGCGACGACTTTGAAAAGAGCATAAAAGACCCGTTCGTAAAAGCACCCGCACTTACGACGCAGACTTCGACCGCTTTCTTTGGCGCAGAGGCAACCGTCGTTAGTGATGCGAGCGCAGACGGCAGACTTATTAGGTTTACCAACACGAACGCGCTTGAGGGCGAAACTTATATCGCGCTCTACGACGTGAAAGAAGGAACAATAATTAAGTCTTTCACCAAACCCACTATGAGCACTATTCCCACGACTTACGTAGTAAATAGCGTAGGATTTTTGGAGAATTTTGAAAAGACTTACGGTTACGCCGTATCGTCCGTGACTATGCGTATTTCCGACGTTACTTTGGGTACTTACGCGCCCGAAAGTTACGACTTAACGCTATATAACTTTGACGGCTCGTCCTTTGCTTACGAGTCTAGCGAAGACAGCGTTCCCAGTTTGGATATGGTCGGAACGAACGTAATTTTCGGCGAAGACAATCTTGTGTTTAACTATAAGGTGAACAAGCAAAAGGTTGGCTCTTTCGTAGCGGACACTTCGTTTGGTAAGTTTAAGCCCGTACCCAGCATTGACGTTGAGACGGAGAAGTACTTATACGAGTACAAGGACGACGATAAAGTAGCCGTTTACGACCAAAAGTTTAAAAAATTAGGCGTTTACGAAGCGCCCCGCGTTGACGAGCCTATGAGCATTCAAATTTTGGCAAACGGAAACCTATTCTTCCAAGGCTATAATATTCTTTCGTCCGTAGATAAGGAATACGATATTCTTATTGACGGAACTAAAATCGACCTTATTACTGAAGTTTACAACGTTAAGAAGGATAAGACCGAAAAAGTTGATACCGATTATATCGTAAGTTCAATTATAAATAAGATTAACGCGCACGCTGTTAACGACAGTTTATTCGGTCAGTATGAAGAATATATCCTCGAAACGCTTGATATGTACGAGGATATCGACAACGTCGTTCCTGCCGTTAAGATTGAAAACAAGAGAGTAAGATTTATGAACTCCACCGATTACGAACTTTGCGTAATTAATAACGACGGCGAAATCGAGGATACTCTCCCGCACGTAATTAGCGACCAGTTTATCATTACTACTAGCGACGAGTTCGGTGCGTACGGTATGAAAGACCGTTATTACGCAATAGAGAAGTTCACTAGTTTGAGCAACGCTAACGTGTATATCGTTAACGGCGACGGTAAAGTTCTCGGACAAACGACGGTTAGGGCTAACAACAATGCGTCTTACTTCGTTGCTAACGGCGAGATTTACGACAAAGACCTCGGCTTTGTTTACGATTATTCGGGCGATACCGAATACGCCTTAAGTGGTTACGGCGTAAATAATATTTACTTTACGCGCAACATTACCGACGTTGCTACGCCGTACGTTAAGTACTTCCGTTTCTCTAACGGACAAATGCTTGAAATTTGCGCTACGCCGACGGGAGCGCTCGTTGACTTCGGTGCGCAATACTATATCGTGTACACCAACGAGACTTATTATATGTATAACGAGGACGGAGTAGTTCTCTTCTCGTCGGACACGCCGATTAATATTGCTTACGAAGACGAGAACTTTAAGTTCGTTATCGCTTATACCGCTAGCAATATTTACAAAGTAACGCCGTAAGCGTTGAGTTAAGAAAATTTATTAGATAAGAAAAGCGTGCTATATTTCGCATTTTACGAAGTGTAGCACGCTTATTTTTTATGCTTTTATTTAGGTTTATTTTCTGCGAGAGCGCTAGGTGGAGCGCCGTAGTATTTTTTGAAAGTTTTTGAAAAATTCGATAGGTCGTCATAGCCACTAGAAAAACAGGCTTGCGACGCTGAATGTCCGCTTTCGATTAGGCGTTTTGCTTTTTCCATACGCAACGATATTATTTGCGAAATAATCGTTTTGCCCGTAACTGCGTGGAAAAGTTTGCTTAAGTATTGCGGAGTTAGGTGTAAGTATTGAGCGATATGAGAAACTTTAAGCGACGGGTCGCAAAAGTTATTCGCAATATATTCATTTGCTCGCTCGGCGTAAAGCGAGGCGTTACTCACTTTTTCGCTAGCGATATCTTGACTTACTAGGTGTAAAACGGAGTAGAGCGTAGAAAGAACTGAGTAACCGCTAGGTTGACGCTCGCTTGGGGTACAAAGAGAGGCGAATTTTTGTTTAATTTCTTCGCTAGCGCCGGGGTAGAGTACGGGATTATCAGTAGATATTCCCGCAGAGCGAAGTAATCCCTCTGCATTATCGCCTCTAAAAGTTATCCAGTAGTACGCGTACGGCTTGGTTTTTGACGAGTGGTAAGTTAGTTTAACGCCGGGCGGACAGTAAAAAAGCGCGCCTTTTTTAAGAGGGTATCGTTTGTCGCCGAGCGTTAGAAGTCCCTCGCCTTTTACGACGAAGTGGAGCATATACTCGTTGGTAATTCTAGGCGGAAGAAAGACGAGGTTGCTCTCGAAATCGTCGTGTCCGTATGAAATAGGGTATAACCCGATATCTTGTTTTGAGTTGATTGCTATATACATACTCAAATTTTACCATATTGATTAAAAAAATACAAATAAAATATTAACAAAATACTAACGCTTTTTAAAAAAGTGGTGTATAATACGATTAACGAAACGAAAGGAGAATAAGGATAATGAAAACCTTTAGAGTAGGCGTTATAGGTCTTGGGCATAGAGGATATCCGCTAACTCGAGATATTCTTTGCGAAATGGAAGGGGTAAAGGTAACGGTGGTATGCGACCTTTACGAGGACCGTGTGGAGAAAGCGGCGCAAACCGTTTTGGAAAAGACGGGAATAGAGCCAATCAAAACGCTTAATTACAAGGAAGTAATCGCCAGCCCCGAGGTTGACGTAGTATGTATTTTCTCGGACTGGGAAACGCATTTTCCGTTTGCAATCGAGGCTATGGAGGCGGGCAAAGTGGTTGCTTGCGAGGTGGGTGGAGCGTACTCTATCGACGAGTGCTGGAAACTAATCGACACTTACGAGAGAACGAACGGCACGCTATATTTTCTTGAAAACTGCGTTTACGACAAGGCGGAAATGATTGTGCAAAATATGATTAAGGACGGTCTTTTTGGCGAAATCGTATTCTGTTCGGGCGCGTACGGTCACGAACTCTGCAAAGAGATAACGAACGGTACGAAGGAACGCCATTATAGAGAGAGAAATTACCTTGCTAGAAACTGTGAGAACTATCCCACTCACGAACTTGGACCTATTGCGAAAATACTTAATATTAACCACGGCAACCGTATGGTAAAACTATCGTCGTTTGCAACCAAGTCGGTAGGACTAAAAAGTTATATCGCAAGCGGTGGCGAGCACGACGAGTGCGTAGAGGGTAAGGACTGGGCGCAAGGCGATATCATTATTACCGTAATCACTTGCGAAGACGGTAGCGTAATCCAACTAAAACTAGACACCACTTTGCCCCGCTCGTACAGTCGTGAGTTTTGCGCGCACGGAACGAAGGGAAGATATACCCAACTTTACGACGAGGTATTTTTAGCAGGCGCTAACGAGTTCCAGAAAGGTCCGTCGCTATTCGACGAGCAGTTTAAAAAATACGTACCCGAGTGCTGGAGCGCCGAGAACGAGGCTCTAATCAAAGAAAAAGGCCACGGCGGTATGGACTGGCTTAACTTCGAGGCGTTCTTTACCGCTCTACGCGAGGGCAAAGAAATGCCGATTGACGCCTACGATATGGCGTCTTGGGGAGCGGTTACCGCTCTAAGCGAACTCTCGATTAAGAACGGAATAAGTTACGATTTCCCCGACTTTACCAGAGGCAAATATAAAACTAGATAACGAAAACAAGGCAAAAAAACACGCTAGAAATCACGCTGGCGTGTTTTCGCTAATTTTGGGATAAAAATGTAAATATTTGCTTTGACTTTAACGAGAAAAAGAGGTATTATATATATAATCACAAATTAACTGGAAAGGAGATAAAAAATGAAAGATATAGTAGTTGCCGTTATCGGTTGCGGAAGAATTGCAAGAAATTCGCACTTTCCTGCATTAGAGGGAATTGCGGGAGTAAGAGTTAAGTACGCTTGTGACCTTATCGAGGAGAAAGCGAACAAGATTAAAGAGGATTTTAGCAAGGTTGAGCAGGTTATTACCGATTATAAGGTTGCGCTTGCCGACAGCGAGGTTGACTCCGTATTCGTTCTTACGCCTAACTACGCGCATTATACCGTATCTATGGACGCGCTTAAGGCAGGCAAGCACGTGTTCTGCGAAAAGCCGATTACTATTAACTACGAACTCTCTTGCGAAATGGCGAAAGAGGCTGAAAAGCAGGGCAAACTTCTTAATATCGGCGTATGCAACCGTTACCATAAATCGGTTGAAATTCTCGAGCAAATGAACAAAGAGGGTAAGTTTGGTAATCTTTACCATATCTACTGTTCGTTTAGAAGTTGCCGTTCTATCCCCGGACTTGGCGGTGCGTTTACCGATAAAGAACAGTCGGGTGGCGGTGCGCTAATCGACTGGGGCGTTCACTTTCTCGACCTAATTTTATATATTCTTGGCGACGCTAAACTTAAGACCGTTACTTGCGATACTTATAGCGAGATGGCGAAAGATATGAAGTCGTATAAGTATAAGTCTATGTGGGCGGAAGATACCGCTGATATTGAAAACGGCGTAAACGACGTAGAGGACTTCGTTACGGGCTATATCCGTACTGACAAAACGAGCATTTCGGTTAACGGATGCTGGGCGCAAAACCTCGACAAGAACGAAATGTTTATCGACTTTTTGGGCGATAAGATGGGCGCAAGACTTACTTACTGCGGTCAAATCGAGTTCTTCGACGGACAAACGCTTGAAACGACTACTACCTCTCACGATATTCCCAAAATGCACACCGACGAGGATATCGCGTTTATCGACGCTGTAAGAAAGGGCGAGAAAACTCGTTCGCATATCGACAACGTACTTCAGTCTGCGTTACTTCTCGACGCTATGTATGCGTCGGCTGACAAGAAAGAGGAGATTAAACTATAATGAAGAAAATCGGTTTCGTCGATTATTTTTTAAGCAATTGGCACGCTGATAACTATCCCGCTTGGCTTAAAAAAGCAGGCGAGAAGATAGGAAAAGAATACGAGGTTAGTTACGCTTACGCGGTTGAAGAAGTTTCTCCGCGCGACGGCGTTACTACCGACGAGTGGTGCGCTAAATACGGCGTGGAGCGTTGTAATAGCATTGAAGAACTTTGCAAAAAGTCTGACTATATCGTAGTGCTAGCGCCAGGAAATCCCGAACAGCATCTTTCCCTTGCAAAAGCGGTTTTACCGTTTGCAAAGAGAACTTATATTGACAAGACTTTTTCTCCCGACCTAGCGGTAGCGAAAGAGATTTTTGCGCTCGGTGAAAAATACGGTACGCCCTTTTTCTCGTCGTCCGCTCTTCGTTACGCTGACGAGGTTAAGGGAACGCAAGGAAAATCAATCATCACTACGGGTGGTGGAAGAAGTATCGACGAATATATCGTTCACCAAGCAGAAATGGTCGTTTCCGTTTCCGGCGGAGCGGACGTTGAGAGTGTAACTGCGCTAAAGCAAGGCGAAAATCAGTTCGTAGTGTCCGCTAAACTTTCGGGCGGTAAAGAGGCGATTATGGTTTACGCTGAGCCACTAGGCTTTACGCTTACCACCGAGAAAGAGAGCAAATCGGTTAATTCCGATATGTTCGGCGCGCTTATGAGTGATATCGTACAGTTCTTTGAGACGGGCGAGGTTAGTTTCGATACTAACCAAACTCTTACCGTTATGAAATTGCGTGAAATGACGCTCAAAGCGGTAGAAAATTTATAAATTTGGACTAAGTTATGGAAATAAAGACGATAGCAAAAGAGCCCCACGACGTAGTTGTCGTTGGTGGTGGAATAGCAGGTGTTGCGTCTGCGCTTGCGGTGGCGCGCGAGGGAAAGAGCGTTCTTTTAATAGAGAAAGGTATTAACCTTGGCGGTCTTGCAACCGTAGGACTTATTAGTTGGTACGAGCCTCTTTGTGATGGAAAGGGCGACAAAATGATAAGCGGAATTGCAGAAGAACTCATTTTGCTTGCTTGTTCCGTTGGCTACGACGATTTGCCTATTAAATGGGGCGGAAAAACGGAGAGAAAGAACGAGCGATATGCTGCACATTATTCGCCTACCTTTTTTGCAATAGCGTTAGAAAAACTACTGCTAGACAACGGAGTAGAACTGCTTTACGATAGCCGTATGACTTATCCTCAAATGGACGGAAACGTGGTTACGGGCGTAATCGTTGAAAACGTGGGTGGACGAGAGTTTTATCCGGCAAAAGTGGTAATCGACGCTACGGGCGACGCAACCGTTATGCATAGAGCAGGCGTTCCCACCGTTGTGGGCGACAATTTCTTGTCTTATACCGTACACGCTTTCGATTACGAGGACGCAAAAGCGTTCGTTGAGAAAAAAGATATGGGCGCGATTAGGCGTTGGAAAGGGTCTGGTAGCGACCTTTGGGGCAACGGCCACCCTCAAGAACTAGGACTACTTCACGGCGTTACGGCGCAAGACGTAACTAAGTTCGTAATCGAGGGCAAGCAAAGACTTTACAAAAAGTTTGAAGGACGAGACAAAGACTTAACGGAGATTATGACGCTCCCCACTATACCACAATACCGCAAAATCCGTCGTTTCGTAGGCGACACGACTTTTATGGCGGTGGACGGCGAGAAGTTTAGCGATAGCGTAGGTTCAAGCGGAGATTTTAGATATCCCGGAAAGAGATATGAAATTCCGTACTCCTGTCTTTACAACTCCGCTTTCCCCAACCTTTTGGGCGCAGGCAGAATAGTTTCTGCCGACGGCGACGGCTGGGAAGTAACGAGAGTTATCCCCGTTTGCGCGCTTACGGGCGAGGTTACGGGAATAGCGAGCGCGATTGCTATTGAAAACGGCTGTTCGGTTGCAGAGATTGATTATTCCGTTTTGAGAGCAAGATTAATCGAAAAAGGCGTTGCGTTTAATCTTTAAAAGGCGCGGTAAACGCTTGCAAAACACAACTTATTAGACTATAATAAAAGGGTAAATTTAATTACTTTTGGAGGAACGAAAATGAAAGTAATAGTAACTGAAAACTATGATGAAATGAGCAAGGTGACTGCTGAACTTATTATCGGAGTCGTACAAAAAAATCCTAACGCCGTTTTGGGTTTGGCTACCGGTTCTAGCCCGATTGGCGCTTATAACTATATGGCGGATGACTGCAAAAAGGGTAACACTTCGTATAAAGGCGTTTCCACCGTTAACCTCGACGAGTACGTAGGTCTTTCGGCTGACCACGACCAAAGTTACGCATACTTTATGAGAACTAATCTTTTTGATAAGATTGATATCGACCAAAAGAACACTAATCTTCCTTGCGGTGTTGCTCCCGACCTAGAAAAAGAGTGCGACAGATACAACGCGCTACTAAAAGAAATGGTTCCCGACGTGCAACTTCTCGGCATTGGCTCTAACGGTCATATCGGCTTTAACGAGCCCGGTACTCCGCTAGACAGCATTACTCACGAGGTAAACCTTACCGAAAATACGATTAAGGATAACTCCCGTCTTTTTGCAAGCATTGACGAAGTTCCCAAAACTGCTCTTTCTATGGGCATTAAGAACATTATGCAAGCAAAGAGCATTATCATTATCGCAAGCGGTAAGAACAAGGCAGAGGCTATCAAGGGTATGGTTGACGGCAAGATTGATACTGCTTTGCCCGCAAGCGTACTTCAACTTCATCCCTTCGTTACGGTTGTAGTAGATAAGGACGCAGCGTCGCTTTTATAATCAACCGTTGAAAAATGAATTAAAGCCCGAGTTTAATCGGGCTTTACTTTTTTAAGGAGAAGATATGAATAAATATCCAAAAAATATTTTCAGCGGTTACTGGGGCTCGTGTCATTGTCAGGGCATAGCGATTGACCAAAAGAAAGGATACGTTTACTACTCGTTTACAACTAAACTCGTAAAAAGTGACCTTAATGGTAATATTATCGGCTCGGTGGACGGACTAATCGGTCATCTTGGTTGTATCGACTTTAACGAGGCTGACGGCAAGGTTTACGGCTCGTTAGAGTTCAAAAACGACGCAATAGGCAAAGGAATTTGGGCGAAACTAGGAATTACCGAGAAAACGGAAGACGCGTTCTATATCGTTATTTTCGACGTCGATAAGATTGACCGTCTTGATATGAACGCCGAGAGTGACGGAGTTATGAAAGGCGTTTATTTAAGCGAGGTTGCCTCCGACTTTAACGGCGAGGGCGAGGACGGAAAAGCGCATAAATACGCTTGTAGCGGTATTGACGGAACGGCTTTTGGACCGCTACCTATGGATAAGACGGGCAAGCAGTATTTAAGCGTTTGTTACGGTGTTTACGGCGATATCGATAGAGCCGACAACGACTATCAAGTAATGCTTTCGTACGACGCTAGCGAGTGGTGGGATAAACTAGCCCAGCCACTTAACCAGCGCGCTATGCACAAAAACGGACCGAGCAAATCCGATTACAAGAATTTTATCTATACGGGAAATACCACTTACGGCGTGCAAAACCTCGAGTACGACGCTTTTACGGGCGATTATATAATGGCTGTTTATAACGGCAAAAAGGAAAAATTCCCTAACTTTAAGATGTATATTCTCGACGGAAAAACTTTGCCTACCGAGAAAATTCACGAGGCTACGGGCGAGAAAATCAGTACTCTTTCGCTCAAAAAAGAAGGGCTTGGCGAGGGCGAAATTTTTGGTAATAATTTCCCCTACGGCTCGACGGGAACTTACGCTTTCGGAAACGGATATTATTACTTTTCTCAAATCGGAAACGACGACGAGAAAGGTCAATACACGAACGTAGTCCTATATAAAGCAACGGGCAATCCGAAAAACCCGTTTGAAAAAGTAGAATAAGAAAAGGAAAAAATCCGCTCTCTTTCGAGAACGGATTTTTTATTGCGTTTAGTTATTTTCTGGGGGAAAGAATACCCTCTCTTGGGGAGAGCGAGAAACGGTCAACGAGTCCCCAAATGATTTCGTCGGGGATAACGTTTACGTTGGGGTGACCGAGAGCGAGCATATATAGCCAAGCGGTTTTTTCTACCGTTTCAACCAAGCCGAACGCCTCGTCCATATCTTTACCCGTGCCGTAGATACCGTGGTTGGTCCACATAACGAGACGGAACTCTTCCATTTTCTTTGCGGTAGCCTCGCCGATTTCGTTAGTACCGCAAACCATACAAGGAAGAACGCCCACGCCGTCGGGGAAAACTACTACCGCCTCGGTGTTGGACTGCCAAAGTTTATGAGTAAAGTCGTTCTCGTCGATAGGGCAAACGGAGTTCATAGCAATCGTGTAGGTGGGGTGCGAGTGCAAAACTACTCTATGCTCGGGGTCTTTTTTAAGACGAGCGATATGGCTCATAAGGTGAGCGGGGAGTTCGCTAGTAAATCTACCGCCGTCAGCGTAGCCCCACATTAGTTCTGCTTGGTCGCCCTCTGCGCCGGCAATTCTTATGATACCGAGGTTAGTCTCGGGGTCTTTGTCAACGTTTTTGAAGTACTTGCCCGTTCCCGTTACGATAAAGTATTTACCGATAAGTTCTTTAGCCTTAAAGCCGATAGGGATAGTTCTGATTACTTCGTTGGGGTTGATGTATTCTTCAACCTCTTCTTTTTTAAGCAAGTAACTAATGTTACCGCCGTTTCTCTCGTCCCAACCGAGGCGATACATATTTGCCGTCGTCTCTCTCATTTCCATAACGAACGGAGCGGAAGAAACGTCGCCGAAGGTCTTTTTAATTTGGTTTTTTAAGTCTTTGAAAACTCCCATTGTTTTATTCTCCTTATTATCTATTGATTAAAATTTCTTTTTCGTACTTTTTAACGGTTTCGAGCCACTCGATACCCTGAACGCCCTCGCGAGAGAGGTATTCGTCCCAAACCTCGCCGAAGGGGAGAGTTTTGCACTCTTCTTGCATAGCGAGAAGTTCGGTAAATCTTGCCTCGTCTTGTAGTTCTTTTAGTTTTGCGTTGGGAAGTAGCATAGCGTTTAGGAGCGCTTTTTGCATATTTCTCATACCGATTACCCAAGCGCCTATTCTGTTTATGCTTGCGTCGAAGTAGTCGAGCGCGATATAAACTCTACCGAGCGCGTCGTTTCTAACGATTTCTTTTGCAATTTCTTTGGTTTCGTCGTCGAAAGCAACAACGTGGTCGCTATCCCATCTTACGGGGCGAGTTACGTGGAGCGCAATCTCGTCGAAGAAACAAAGGAGCGCCGAAATTTTATCCGAAACGACTTCGGTGGGGTGATAGTGTCCGTTGTCCATAAGAGGCAAAATTCCGTTCTTTGCAGCGAACACGAGGGAGAACTCTCCGCTACCCGAGGTGTAACTCTCTACGCCGATACCGAAAACTTTGGACTCAACGCAAGGTTTAACGAGGTTTTTGTCGTAAGGAACGGATAAGATTTGCTCGAGCGAATCCTTATAGCGCATACGAGGTCCAAGACGGTCTGCCGGGATATCCTTAAAGCCGTCGCCCGTCCAAATATTCATAACGCAAGGAACGCCCGTTTGCTCGGCAAAGTACTGCGAAATCTCTACGCAACGCTTACCGTGTTCAATCCAAAACTTTCTTACCGTTTCGTCGGGGCTAGAAAGAGTTAGTCCGTCTTTTACCATAGGGTGCGAGAAATAGGTGGGGTTAAAGTCGATACCGCAACCTAATTTTTTAGCAAAGTCCACCCAAGGCTTGAAGTGTTCGGGCTTAATGGCGTCACGGTCGGCGCGGTTATCGTCGTTCATTACGGCGTAACTTGCGTGCACGTTAATTTTTTTCTTGCCCGGAACTAGCGAAAGCGCAAGTTCCATATCCGCCATAAGTTCGTCAACCGTTCTCGCTCTTCCGGGGTAATTACCCGTCGTTTGAATACCGCCCGAAAGAGAACCCGTACTGTCGAAACCGAGAACGTCGTCGCCTTGCCAGCAGTGAACGGATACGGGGATTTTTGCTACGGCGTCAAGCGCTTTTTCAACGTCAACGCCGAAAGATGCGTATTTTGCTTTTGCGTCTATAAAACTCATTTTATATTCTCCTTATTTTTTGCCCGTTACGGCAATATATTTTTCTAATTTCTTTGTCCAAAGTTCGCTATCGGTAGGATTTACCGAATAAATGTCGGGGGAGAGTTTAATCATTTCTCTTGCCTCGGTAATAGAGGAAAGTTTGCCGAGCGCTATGAACTGAACGGCGATATTTCCCGTTGCCGTCGCCTCAATCGGTCCGCAAATTACTTGTTTTCCAATTGCCGACGAGGTCATTTCGGAAAGAAGTCTTGCTTGTATTCCTCCGCCTACTATGTGTAGAACCTCGAATTTTTTGCCCGTCGTGTCCTCTAAATCGCGAATAGTAACTGCGTATTTAAGAGCGAGGCTTTCGTAAATACAGCGTAGTTTTTGCTCGTCCGAAAGTCCGCTCGTCTGTCCCGTTTTAGCGAAGTATTCGTCCATACGGGAGAGCATATCTCCAGGAAGTTCAAACAATGCGTCGTCAACGTCGATATAGCAGTCGGGCGAGGGCGTGTTTTTTGCCGATTGTTCCATATCGCCAAACGAAACTTTCTTTCCTTGTTCGGCGTAGTGCGCTCTCGTTTGCTGTAAAATCCACAAGCCCATAATGTTTTTAAGGAAACGGATAGTTTTACCATAACCAACCTCGTTGGTAAGGTTAGCAGTCTCGGCAATCTTGCTCGTTATAGGAGCGGTAAGTTCGGTGCCGAGGAGCGACCAAGTACCGCTAGAGATATAAGCAAACGAATTAACGGTGGTGGGAACTGATGCTACCGCGCTCGCCGTATCGTGAGTGCATACCGCAACTACGGGTACGCCCCAAAGAGCGAGTTCGCTAGCAAGCGAGGGTTTAACTTCGCCGTAACTTTCGCCCGGCTCGATAATCGGCGCGAATAGGTCGGGACTTATTCCTAGACGAGCAAGCATTTCCCCGTCAATCTCGCCTTTTTTAGCGTTAAGAAGATTAGTGGTGGAAAGGTTAGTGCGCTCAAGTCTCATTTTTCCCGTAAGCATATACGCGATAAGGTCGGGCATAAGCAAGATTTTGTCAGTTTTTTGGAGCAACTCACGCTCGTTATTTGCCATATAGAAAAGTTGATAGAGCGTATTAAAGCGCATAAATTGTATGCCGGCAGTCTCGTAAATTTCGCTTCTCGACATTATTTCCCACGCTTTTTCTGCAACGCCCTCCGTTCTTTCGTCACGGTAGTGAACGGGAGCGCGCAAAAGTTCTCCGCCCTTTCCAATAAGACCGAAGTCAACGCCCCAAGTGTCGATACCGATTGACAAAATTTTATATTTGTCAGAGCCCTTTTTCAATCCTTCTTTAATGTTGGAAAATAGGTGTTCAAAATCCCAGTATAGCGTTCCGTTTTCTCTTACGCCTCCGTTTGGGAAACGGTGCAATTCTTCGTAGCAAATCCGTCCGTCCTCGATTTTTCCTGCCATTACTCTTCCGCTAGACGCGCCAAGGTCAACGGCTAATACTCTTTCTTCCATACTCAACCTCGAAAATTGTAGTAAAAACATTATACTATATTATCGTAATTTTGTAAACGATTGATTGAAATATTGACATATTTTTTTGTTTATGATAAAATACAATCAAAATCAATCAAAAATAATCGGAGAAAAGTAATGATACCCGTAGAAAGGCAAGAGAAAATACTTGAACTTCTCAAAGAGAGAAAGAGCGCGAGCGTAAAGAAAATAGCGAAGTATTGTAATTCGAGCGAGGCGACGGTAAGGCGAGACCTAATCGAAATGGAAAAACTGATGTTACTTCGTAGAACGAGGGGCGGAGCGCTTTTCTTCGAGAGCAGTAACGACGAAACCTCGGTTGCCGTGCGTATGACGGAAAACAAGGATAAAAAGGAAAAAATCGCTATGCTCGCTATGAGAATACTAGGCGATAGCAAAACGCTGTTTTTCGATTCGTCGTCCACTGTAAGCGTGTTGGGAAAGGCTTTTTCGTTTTCGTATAGGACGATAATTACGACGGGGCTTAATTGTGCGCTAATTTTGGCGGAGAAAGAGAATTTAAATGTTATAATCCCCGGTGGCAACGTCTCGTACGACTCGAACACTATGGTTGGTTCGCTAACGCTTAAACAACTTCTCGAGTTTAACCCCGATTGCGCCGTGTTTTCGTGCGGTGGAATAAGCGGTAACCTCGTTACTGAGGCGACTTTTGAGCAGAGTGAACTAAAAAAACTTGCGTTTTCTAAGGCAAAAACGAGAGTTTTGCTTTGCGACAGCAGTAAAATGGGCAAGAAATTACCTTTTTCGTTTACCCGTTTAGACGATTTCGACTACCTCGTAACCGATTGTGCACCCCCTGAGGAAATATCTGCGCTCGTCGAAAAAGTAAAGATTATATGGAAGTGAGATTATGCAAGAGATAAAAATAAAACCGATTGCTTATATTCGTAGCGATTTTAAGGAAAAGTTTGGTATTCCTCGTCAAAGCGGACGAGTGCCGTCGCTTAAAGGCGAAATAGTTTTTTTGCCCGAGTATCGCACACCCGACGCTATTAGAGGAATAGAGCAGTTTTCTCACCTTTGGCTAATCTTCGATTTTTCGCTTGCGCACCGAGATGAGTTTTGTCCCACCGTTAGACCGCCGAGAAAGGGCGGAAACGAGAAAGTGGGAGTGTTCGCCTCTCGCTCGCCCTTTAGACCTAATCCGTTAGGGCTATCGTCGGTTAAGTTAGAGAGAATAGAAAAGCGAGAAAACGAGGGTTGCGTACTCGTCGTTTCGGGGCTTGACCTTTTAGACGGCACGCCTATTTTCGATATTAAACCGTACTTGCCGAGCGCCGACTTGCATAGCGACTCCGTGGGAGGATACGCCGACGAGTTCGCCTCGTATCGCCTAGAGGTTGATTTTCCAAAGGCGTTACTCGACCTAGTTGACGAGGATAAGAGAGAGGCTTTGCTCGGCTGTTTAGCCGAAGACCCTCGTCCCGCCTATCACGAAGAGGGCAGAGAGTACGGTATGACTTTCGCAGGTTGCGAGTTACGATTTAGCGTGCGAGGTCAAGTATTAACCGTTTTGTCACTTAAAAAGTAAAATGTATCGTGATTTTGCGTACAAAACGCCCTAAAAATATTGACAAATTTTTAATTTGTGCTAAAATTTAATCGTAATAAAATAAAAGGAGAAAGGGTATGGAAACTTTATTGATTATTTTGGTAGTTCTCGCCGGACTTCTAACTCTTACTGCTATCGGTCTTTTCGCTCTTGAGATTAAGAACGCGATTGACGAGAGAAAGAGTTGGGAGTGCGATTGCTGTTGCGATTGCGACGACGAGAAATGCGAGTGCGAGTGTGAGTGCGAGTGCGACGAAAAGTGCGAGTGCGAGGCTGAAGAGCCTAAAAAGGAAACGGCGGTTGCCCTCGATAGCGAAAACGCAGTTACTTTCGAGTCCACTGCAAAACTAACGCTTGAAGAAAAATACGCAACGCTCGACGAGAAGAGCAAGGCGTATTACGACGAGATTATTGCCTACGCAGAGAGCAAAGAGGGCGTTAGATGCTTTAAGAACGCTCGTTACGTTGAGTACAAGAGCGGTAAAAACCGTCTCGTTCGTCTTAACGTTAAGCGTGGTATCGTAATCGGCGAATTTATTTTGCCTAATAACGACTTTAAGAACTTCGTAAGCGGAAACAAACTTTCGATTAAACTCCCCACCACCGTTATTAAGGTTACGAGTGACCTTATGATGCAGGCGGTAAAGGAAAGCATTGACGTAGCGTATAAAGTAATCCTCGACGAGAAAGAGCAGAAAAGACTTGCTAACCTCGAAAAGAGAAGACTTGCTAGACAAAACAAAGACTAATTGAACGCGAAAAACAATCAAAAAAACCCGTTATACCTCGCGAAAGCGAAATATAGCGGGTTTTTTATTACTTAATAATTACACTATTGTAAGGGTTAAGTATGCTTTCTTTTATTCTTTTTTGTTTTCGTTATCGAGCGAGACGGTTGCGATATCTTCGCCGAGTTCGTTGTCTTGGGGTTGCTCTACGCTCTCGCTTTTGCTTTCCTGATTTGCTTTTGCTCTACGCTCGTTAAGTTCCGCCGTCATAATCGCAACTTTTTTCTTGTTAAGGTTATAGATAAACGCAATCGAAACGAACATAACTACGGCGCTAAAGGTATATAGCCCTGCAACTAGCCACTTCATATTTTGAGCAACCTCAAAAGTTTGGTTTCCTTCGTTTGCGCCTACATAACCAAGCGCGCTCATAAGAATAACTACGAGCGAGGGGCCAAGACCTTGCGCAAGTTTTCTAAAGAAGGAGTGGAGCGAATAAACCGTACCCTCTTCTTTAGTTCCGTTTTTCCACTCGTTGTAGTCGATAGCATCCGCCATAAGCGCCCAACTTACGCAGGTATAAAAGCCAAGGCCTAAACCGAAGAACGCTTGAGCAACGATATATCCGAGAAGACCTGCCGTTTTTGCGCCTAGAGGTAAAAAGAGTAGTAAAGCGCCGAAAACGCTTACCGCAGAGCCGACTGCGCACGCCTCTTTTTTGCCCCACTTATCAACGATTTTCTTGATAAAGGGCATAAATATAAACATAGGCAAGTAACTGATTAGCATAATTACGCCTGAAATTCGAGCGTTCTTAAAATACGACTGGAAGAGCACGGTGGTAGCGGCGGTAGAGCCTTGCATACCGATAAACATAGCCATAGCGGCAAGCGTTGCGCCAACGGCAGCGGGGTTCTTGATAAAGTTAGCCATTGCCTTAAAGACGTTAAACTTTTCTTTCTTTTCGCTAATCTGAACCGAACTTTCCTCAACTCGAATAGTCGTCGTTTTAAGCATATAAATAAAGCAAAGAAGACCGACTAGTCCCATTACGATAGCAACGATAAATACCGTTTCGCCCTTAAGGTTGTCGTTTTTGTCGTAGCAAATAATAGGAAGAAGAACCATAGGTATAATGTTACCTATCATAGAACCGATAGAACGCCAAGTAGAAAGTTGACCTCTTTCAGCGCCGTCGTAAGTAATAACGCTCATCATAGAGCCGTACGGCACGTTTGCAATCGTGTAGAAAGCGTCCCAAAGAATATAGCCAAGTACGAACATAGTTCCCTTTAGTCCTATCGCTGCGTTGGGGATAGGCAAGAAAAAGAACAATCCCGAGAACACGAGACCTATCGCGCCTATAAATATATAGGTTTTGAATTTGCCGTGTCTATACTTGCGCTTGTCCATATCAAACAACGAGCCGAGTAGGGGGTCGTTGATTGCGTCCCAAACCTGAACGACTAGAAGTAGGGTTGCGTAAAGCGTTTCGCCAAGAGCCATAAATTGCGTCCAAAAGATGACCATAATCGAACTTTTGAGCGCAAAACTCATATTACAACCAAGGTCACCTGCCGCATAAGAGAGTTTGTCTCTCATACCGAAAGGACGAGTTTTCTTTGCGGTATTATCCATATTTTCCTCCGATAAATAATGGCTCCGTCGCAATGACCGGTTGATTTTTTATGGAAAGATACTGTGAAATACTTCGTGTTTTGCTTGGTTACAGACCGCAGAGGGTATGCGCCCTCGCAATAACACTCGTCTTTCTTGTATTTTTCTCATCAAATCGCAATAAATTGCTAATCAACCGTCTATTGTGACTTCGCCTAAACTAATAAATTACCTCGATAATGATACTAAAAATAGGCTTAAAAGTCAACGGAAAAACGAGGTATTTCGCCAAAACTGATAAAAAACTATCGTAAACGCAATTTTCACGAGATTTTTAGTTTTCTCGTTTGACAAAACGGCTAATAATTTAGTATAATTAGGTGAAAATTATAATGAGAAAGTAAATTTAGGAGATGAGAAAGATAATGAGAACTGTTTTAAGTATAAACGAAAACTGGCTCTTTTATAAGGGGGCGGACGCTTCGTCGCAAAGAGAGAACGGCGAGACCGTTTCGCTTCCGCACTCGTGGAACGCGCTTGACGGCCAGGACGGAGGAAACGATTATTTCCGTGGCGCGTGTCTTTACGCAAAGACAGTAGAGAGAGCCGATTTGCCCGTTGCGGATAGATATTATATTGAAATTGAGGGAGCAAACTCGTCTGCCGACCTATTCGTAGGCGGAGTAAAGTTAGCGCATCACGACGGCGGTTATTCGACTTGGAGAGTAGATATTACCGACCACCTTGGCGAGAGCGCAGAAATAGCAATCGTAGTGGACAACTCTCCCAACGAAGAAGTATATCCGCAAATGGCGGACTTTACTTTCTACGGCGGACTTTACCGTGACGTTAACATCATAGCGGTATCGAATACTCACTTTGACCTTGATTACTACGGCGCGCCCGGAGTTATGGTTACGCCTACCGTAGAGGGAAACAATGCGAGCGTTGAGATTAGAGCGTTCGTGACGAACGAGCAAGCGGGCGATAAGATTGTTTATAAAATTCTCGATGCCGACGGAAAAGAGGTTGCTTTTGCCGAGGGCGAAGAAAAAACGAAAACGCTTACGATTGAGGGCGTTACTTTGTGGCACGGTAGAAAGAACCCCTATCTATACAAGGCGGTAGTAACGCTAGTAAGAGAGGGCGAGGCACTCGACGAGGTTAGCGCTCGTTTCGGTTGCAGAACCTTTAAGATTGACCCCGAGCGTGGATTTATTCTCAACGGAGAAGAGTATCCCCTGCGAGGCGTTTCTCGTCACCAAGACAGACTTGGTTTGGGCAACGCTCTACTTCCTGAGCATCACGCCGAGGATATGGACTACATTTGCGAGGTAGGAGCAACTACGATTAGACTTGCTCACTACCAGCACGACCAGTATTTCTACGACCTTTGCGACGAGCGTGGTATGGTTGTTTGGGCGGAAATTCCTTATATTTCCAGACATATGCCGACGGGTAGAGAAAATACGATTTCGCAAATGAAAGAACTCGTTTTCCAAAACTATAACCACCCCTCAATCGTAGTTTGGGGACTTTCTAACGAGATTTCGATTAGCGGGTCTAGTGACGACTTGCTTGAAAATCATAAAATCCTAAACGACCTATGCCACGAACTTGACAAGACGAGGCTAACGACGATTGCGTGCGTGTCTATGTGCAGTATGGACGACCCCTACGTTCAAATTCCCGACGTCGTTTCGTACAATCACTATTTCGGTTGGTACGGTGGAGATACTTCTATGAACGGTCCGTGGTTTGATAAATTCCACGAAAAACATCCGCTTATTCCTATCGGCGTAAGCGAGTATGGTTGCGAGGCTCTTAACTGGCACACCTCTAACCCCGTTCAAGGCGATTACACCGAGGAATACCAAGCGTACTATCACGAAGAACTAATCAAACAGTTGTTTACCCGTAAGTATATTTGGGCAACTCATGTTTGGAATATGTTCGACTTCGGCGCAGACGCTAGAGCGGAGGGTGGCGAAAACGGTCAAAACCATAAAGGTCTTATGACTATGGACAGAAAGTATAAAAAGGACGCTTTCTACGCTTATAAGGCGTGGCTTTCGGACGAGCCGTTCGTACACCTTTGCGGAAAGAGATATATAGATAGAGTTGAAGAAGTCACTAAGGTTACGGTTTACTCGAACCAACCCGAGGTAGAACTTTTCGTAAACGGTGTAAGCGTAGGCAAGAAATCCGCACCCGACCACTTCTTCTATTTCGAGGTTAAAAACGAGGGCGAGAGCGATATCGTAGCGGTAGCAGGCGACCTTAAAGACGAGGGCAAAATCCGTAAGGTTGACGAGATGAACCAAGACTATATCCTCAAAGAAAAGGGAGCGGTTCTTAACTGGTTCGACGTCGAGACTAAAGAGGGTAGATATTCGCTTAACGACAAAATCAGCGATATTATGAAATCCAAGCGCGGTAAACTTTGGTTTATCCTAACTATGCTCAAGGTTAAGCGTAAAATGACCGCTGGAAAAAAGAAAAAATCGGGCGGTTTCGATATCGATATGTCGTCGGCAGGTAGCGGAATTATGCAAATGATGGGCGGATTTACCGTTCTTCGCCTCACGAGTATGATATCTATGGCAAACGTGAACTTTACCAAGGACGAATTACTCAAAATGAACAAAAAACTCAACCGTATCCGCAAGCCTAAGGAATTAAGATAAATCCTTACGGATTTGTGATATTCGCTAACGCGAGTTAAGAAAAAAGAAACGCGATAATCGTAATAGTCATAGGGATTTTTTAGGAACTATAAAAGGATAGCAAAATTTTTTGCTATCCTTTTCTTTTTCCTTTTAAAAACACACGACTTTGTTTAAAAGTATAGTGTGCTACACTTTTCATACGTTTAATAACATATTACAGTTACATCTGTTGTCTTCCAAGAAACAGGTCTATTAGTAGTGCTTATACCTGATGCCGAATAAATCCAAGTTTCACCTGCGCCTAATCCAGATTGATTATCTATAGCTGTTCCTACTACATTACCGGCACTATCATAAAGTGTAAAAGTAATACTTACATAATCCATAGTTTTGTTTGAAGTGTTTTTGACGGAGCCTGTAATAGTAACGTAATAATAATCAAAACTTTCTTCTACACTCATACTCGATTGTCGAACAGGCTCTAATTGACTGCTTGTTGAAGAGCCAAGCCCACCAGGTATTAGAATCCATAAAAACACGCAAAAAGCAACTATAATAGATATTATACCCAAAACAATACCTATTTTCTTTTGATTTGCTTCACTATGACTTACTTCGCTATATGTAGTTATTTGTGGTTGTATAGTATCGTTGAAAAATTCCTCGTTTTTTACTGTCCTTTCCGACAACGATTTTAAGGCTGTAATATGATAACTACCATTCAATTGAAGATTGTTAAAATTTTTTGCTCCTGTATCAACAATACGTAAATCATTTCCAAACGAAAAACCCTTGTTTTCCATATAAACTTTACCATTACACTTTTCGCACATACAAGTCACGCCTGTACTAGAAAACCCTTGTTTAATGTCTAACAACCAATGTGGATTTTCGCCACAAAACGGACATCTAGGTAATTCAGTGTCAATCTTTTTTTGTGGGGTAGAACCTATAAACCCGTCATAACGCTTAAAATTCATAAAGTATACTCCTTAAAATAAAAAAGTGCGCCTACCGAAGTAAACGCACAAAAACGCAGACTCCGATAGTCGCTAAACAAAACATAAATGAGCGAAGTATTACCTTACACAATCACTTAGTAGAATCTGCATTTTATCAAATTCAAAAAGTAATTG
>JAZOMX010000025.1:0-29681 GCA_045654245.1 Pumilibacteraceae bacterium
CTTTTTTGCACGAAAAACTTTTCAAAAATTCGGTTTCAGGCGGAGAGTAAATCGTATCGTACGCCCACTTAACTTTGCTCGTATCAACTACTATTTTTCCGTCCTCGTTAGCAAGCGGGTTTTCTCCGTCGTTAAAGCCAAAACTCGTGCAATTTACGATAAAATCGGGGCTTATATCCTCTCTATTTACAGCCTCTACGCCAAACTCTTTAGCAAATTCTTCCGCTCGCGCCTTCGTTCTATTCCAAACGAAAACGGATAGTCCTAATTCTTTAAGGGCAGGTACGATTACTTTGGCTACTCCGCCCGCACCTAGAACGAGTGCTTTGCCGTTAATTTTACCAAAATTCCGTTCTACGTCCTTTAAAAAACCGTACGCGTCGGTACTGTATCCCGTCATTTTTCCGTCGCGTATCACCACGGTATTTACGCTATCTGAATAGCGTTTTTCTAAATATGGAATTACCGCTTGCTTATGCGGTTTCGTAATATTAAATCCGTCGTACTCACTAGAGAGTCTTTCAAAAGTTTTAGGTAGTTCTTCCTCGCTAGCCGAAATTAATTCGTAACTTCCTTTATGCCCCGTTTGAGCAAAAATTTCTTCGTGAATTAGAGGCGAGAGCGAATAGGAAATATTAAACCCGAGCAAAGCGTATTTCTTCTCTTCACTACTAGATAAAACTTCGTAAAAACCGGGGTAACTTACGTTTGCGCTCTCTCCGCCTAACAGCGTTACACCATTTTGGGAAAGCGCTCCCAAAACTGCCGACGACATAGCGATTCGGTGGTCTCCGCTAACTTCTAGCGTTGCTCCTCCCAAAGCGCTTTTTTTGCCGTGAATTATCATTCCATCATCAGTTTCAACGGCATCAACGCCCATTTTTTTGAGCATATCAACGGTAGTTTTTATGCGGTTACTTTCCTTGACTTTTAGTTCGCTTGCTCCACTAATTACGCTCGTTCCTTCTATAAAAGCGCAAAGCACGGCTATTATCGGAATTTCGTCGATTAAACTCGGCATAAGGTCTTCGCCTATCACGAGAGGCTTTAACTTTCTTCCGCTTTTTACGGTAATATCCGCCACTTTTTCGCCGTCGGTTTTCTCGTTTGAGACAGTAAATTCCGCTCCGCACTTTTCTAATACGGTAAGTATTCCCGTTCGCGTTTCGTTTACGCCCACGCTTTTTACCGTTACTTCGCCGTCAGCGCAACACGCACCCAAAACTAGAAAATACGACGCCGACGATATATCTCCCGGCACTACGATATCCACGGGTTTAAGTTCGCTCCGTTTAACTCGAACCTCGTTGCCGTTCTCGGTTATATTCGCGCCCATTTTTTTAAGCATTATTTCGGTATGATTGCGAGATTTAATCTTTTCTTTTACTACCGTTTCGCCGTCAGCCGAAAGACCTGCGAGCAAAATTGCGCTCTTAACTTGGGCAGATGCTACGGGCATTTCGTATTCTATTCCATTTAGCCCGTCTTTTCCCTTAACAACAAGCGGAGCGCGTCCGTCGTTACTCTCTATCATAGCGCCCATAAGCGAAAGAGGTTTTATTACTCTATTCATAGGACGAGAGCGTAACGAATCATCTCCGTCAAGCGTAAAAATTCCTTCTTTACCTGCAAGCAAACCGCAAAGAAGTCTAGTCGTCGTTCCCGAATTTTGAGTGTTTAAACTCGCCGAACGAAAATCGTTCGTTCCCTCGATTTTTATTTCGTCGCCGTTTACTTCGATTTTCGCGCCAAGCAAACGCATACAATCAATCGTTGCTAAGCAATCCTCGCCAAGCAAAGCGTTTTTTACCGTAGAAACACCGTTTGCAATCGAGTTTAGCATTATCGCTCTATGCGTAATCGACTTATCGGGAGCAACGGTAAGCGTTTTTCTAAAAGACTTTATCGGTTTAATTTCCATAACATAAGCCCTCTTAAAACCTCGTCGAACGACAGCCTTACTTCTCTAGTATTTTCAAAATCAGGTAGCATTACGGAAATTTTTCCAGCGCCGTTTTTCTTGTCTTTTTGGCACGCTTTCGCCACCTCTTCGGGGTTAAAGTCGGGGAAAATTATACCTAGGCTTTCTACCGTTTGCACAATCTCGTTGCGTATTTCCGATTTTACTCTATCGCCAAGCATAAACGCCTCGATTGCAAGTCCGATTAGCACGTACTCGCCGTGCGAACGCTGATATCGTTCAATCGTTTCGATTGCGTGTCCTACGGTATGTCCTAGATTTAAACACTTACGAAGCCCCGTTTCAAGTAAATCTTCGGTTACTACGGCGCGCTTATAGTCTATACACTCTTTTACGACGGTAGAAACAATCTTCTCGTCTCTATCTAATAGTTTATCGAGGTTGTCCACCAAAATATCGTGAACACGCTCTGATAAAAACGAAGTTTTAACAACTTCTCCCACTCCGCAAATCCACTCGCGTTCGTTAAGCGTGTATAGAAAATGCGTGGAAATATACACTTCGGAAGGCAAATGGAACGCTCCCAAAATGTTTTTGTAATTGCCAAGGTTTACCGCCGTTTTTCCGCCTACCGAACTATCGACTTGGCTAAGGAGCGTCGTGGGAACATTTATCCAACGAACGCCTCGCATATAACTTGCCGAAACAAACCCTGCGATATCGCCCACAACTCCTCCGCCGATTGCAATTACCGTGGTCGTGCGATTGCAACCGCTAGCAAGCATTGCTTGTCCGATTTTCCCGTAAGTCTCGAGCGTTTTAGAGTCCTCGCCCGCAGGAATTGTATAATGGCGCGCGCCCTCCCAAAGAGAGCCGTAAGTGAGTGCAACGGTAGAATCGGATACTACGAATATATTGTCGCCCTTGCAAAGCGCTCTAATTTTATCAGAAAGGTCAAAGCCTCTTATTATACGAGTATCCATACTATCTCCTCTTCGCAATTCTCTCTAGCAATTCACTAATAGTATCTCCACCGAAAGTTTCGGTAATCTTTTGCGCAAGCGTAAACGCTACTACGCTCTCGATTACCACCGCTCCTGCCGGGACTGCGCAAATATCACTACGCTCAGGTGCGGAAAGCACGCTTTCTCCCGTAACGATATCTATCGTCTTTAGTCCTTTCATTACGGTAGGAATAGGTTTGAGCGTTGCTCTCACGACGATAGGCTCGCCGTTACTTATTCCACCCTCTATTCCACCGGCATTATTAGTTTTTCTCGTCACTTTTCCATCAACTTTTTCGATTTGGTCGTGAACTTCGCTACCAAACTTGTCCGCATACTCCTCTCCTAGTCCTATCGAAACGCTTTTTACGGACTGGACGGAGGCTACTGCTCCCGAGAGCGCGTAATCAAGTTTTCTATCGTAGTGCGCGTGCGAACCAACGCCTACGGGAACGCCCTCGACAACGACTTCGACTTCTCCGCCAAGCGTGTCTTTGTTCGCTTTCGCCTCGTCAATTCGTTTTTTCATATCACAAGAGGCGCTCTCGTCCATACAACGGACTTCGTTTTCATCCGCCCTTTTTAGTTGCTCTACGCTATAAATTCCATAAGCGGATTTCACTCCGCCGATATTGTAAATATGCGAACCTATTTCAATCCCAAGCGCAGACAAAAATTGTTTTGCAACCGCGCCTACCGCTACTCTAATCGCGGTTTCTCTAGCCGACGCTCTCTCTAAAATATTACGAGCGTCTTGCGCTCCGTACTTTATGCAACCGGGCAAATCTGCGTGTCCCGGGCGAACAGCCGTTACTTCACGCCCGTATTTAATCTCGCCTGCATCCATAAAATCACGCCAGTTCTCGTAATCGGCGTTTTTGATAAACAAAGTAATCGGACTGCCCAAGGTTACACCACCGCGAACTCCGCTTAAAATCTCCACCCTGTCCGTTTCGATTTTCATTCGTCCGCCTCTGCCGTAACCTTTTTGACGGCGAGCAAGTTCGCCGTTTACTTTGTCAATATTTAGTTTTAATCCGCTCGGCATACCCTCGATTATTGCGGTAAGCCCTTTGCCGTGCGATTCTCCAGCATCTAAAAATCTCATAAGTTAGTCTCCCATTAACGCTTGAAAGTCTTTCTCCAGTATAATTATATATTATACTGCTTAAAAAATCAAGAAGTTTTTGCGGGAAAATTTATTCACCTTCGTGCTTACATTCCTCTTTTTGCGAAAATCGGGAGTGAATTGCCGAAAATATCGTAAAGGCTACCTTTTCTTGATAAACGGCGGTAACGAGCAATTTTTCTTCTTGCGGATTAGATAAGAACCCACACTCAACCAAGATTGACGGCACGGACGAACAGTTAAGCACGTAATAGTCGCCCTCTTTAATTACTCTATTGCTCCCTAGATTTGCGTTCATATTGTCTTGAACTAGCCCTGCTATTTCCTTACTATCTTTATCGCTAGCCTTATAAAAGACTTGCGCTCCCTTAACCTCGGAAAGCGGATAAGAATTTTGATGAACGGAAATTACTAAATCGGCGTTTGCGCTCTCAATTTTCTCTTTTCTCGCTTGCATATCTCGAACTTTTTTGTTCTTTGCGCTAATGCCGTATAAACCTTCCGAGTTTTCCCTAGTCATTACAACACCGTATCCTGCTCGCTTAAAAAAGTTACGCATACTTTTTGCAATAGCGAGGTTGATTTCCGCCTCTACCGAGCCGTCAACGCCCTCTACGCCACCGTCAATTCCACCGTGTCCTGCGTCGATTACTACCGTTATTCCCGTTTTAAGTGCGCTCGCCGGTGCGGACGATACGGTAAAAAGCACGCACGAGAGGAAAACTACTAACAATAATACCGCGCATAAAACTATGCTTTTTCTTTTTACGACGGCTATCATTGAACGCCTCCGTAGTGTTGCGCCTTGCCTTCTACAAAACTGTCGAAGAAGGATTTTAGAGGCGTTTTCGCACTTCTTTCCATACACCCGATTAGCGCGTCGGCGGTGGCGATTTTATACTTATATTCGTCGTAGTATCTACGAAGTCCGCCAAAGAATTTTTCGTCTCCGATTGCTTTTCTGATTGCCTCGAACATAAGTTCGCCCTTTACGTAGGTCATAAAGGTGTATTCAAACGACGACGAATAATCGCAAAGCCGTCTATTCATAGAAGTATTCGCACCGCTATTTTTGAAAGTGTCGTAGTAGAGCGTATAAGACGACAAAGCATCGGCAATACGTTTGTCGTACGATACGCCGTAACTTGCATTCTTTTCAAAGAATAACGAAGTAGAATATTCAGTTAGCCCTTCGTCTAGCCAGGAGTTCTCAATCTCGTTATTTCCCACTACCCCATACCACCATTGATGCGCAGTTTCGTGCACGATAGCCTCCGTCGTCATATCGTTAGATAGAGCGTCGGAAACGAGCGCAATTTGGGGGTATTCCATACCGCCGTGTAGGAAATGTGTTTTTACTACCGAATAGTTTTTATACGGATATTTCCCAAAAGTAGAAGAAAAAGTAGAAATTGCGTCGCAAGCGGTATTAAGATTTTTTTCGGGATTGTCGTCCGCAACGAAATAGTAGTTTACTGTTACTCCGTTTATCGATTTACTTACCTTTTCAAACTCACCCACTACGATTGCGTAATCTCTTACCTTTTTCGCTGAAAAGGTATATACGCTACCTATTTTTTCGCCCTCTCCAGTAAGAACAGCCGTGTATTTTTCGGGTAGCGAGAGCGTTACTTTATAGTCGGCGCACTCAGAGTAAAACGGGTCGCCGATTGCATAATACGGCGAAGTTTCAGCCTTTCCGTCCTCGACTACGCAAGCAATCGGATACCAGTTGCCGAGGTTAATTATTCCGTTGTAATGACCAAATCTATGACGAACGTTAGGGATAATGAGCGCAAAGTCTATTCCGATTTCCACGCTCTCGCCGGGCAATATTTCTTCCGTTTCGACCACCAAAATATCATCATCTTCGCCCTCGATTACTACGGATTTTTCTTGCCCGCCAACGCTAACTTGCGTTACCGTAATACCACCGTAACTTTCGCCGTTTGGGTACGCGTCCGCTTTCATACTCTCTTCAACGGGACGAAAACGCGCGTCCTTTCTAAATGCCGACGGATAAAGGTGAAAACACACTTCATCTAAAGCGCCGTCAGTAGCGTTGATATAATTAACCTTCATTTCCGCCGACACCGTTTTATTGTCGTAATCTAGCACCGCTTTAATATCGTAAGAAGTCAGTTTTTCTTTATTTTTACCACAAGCGGAGAGCGGAAAAACTAGGCATAACGCCAAAATAGTAACCAACGAGAGAGAAATTAATCTTTTTTTCATACTTCACCTATCTAAAAATTTTTCGTGCTATATGTTATGATTTTTCCTCCTCGTTTATGACGAAGAATAAAAAAACGCTCCGCCGTAAAGTCGCTCTTTCCGTAGGGAAAAGCGACAACTAAATAAATCCTTGCGGATTTGTTATATTCGTCTAACGACGAGTGATATTGCCTACGGCAGTTATATTCGTCTATCGGCGAGTTAAGGATTTATTTAATATAACTTTGGCGTAGCCAAAATATAACGCAAAACTTGTTTTGCATATAACTTTTAGCCACAAGGCTAAAAATATAACTGAAATCACTTTATCTTTTGTTATGGATTAAAAATCTCTAAGGGAAGAACCGTAAAAAGCGGAGCATTTTCGTCGTTAATTATTTGTTTTTACTCGGGTTTTTTGTCAAAGTCGAGCGTTAGCGGATAATCGCCGAGTTTGTTTACCTTAAAACCGTTCTTTTTATACTCTTCGTAATCGAACGCGTCGAGTTCGTCGATTGCTAGTTTGTGGAACTCATAGAAGTTATGCCACCACTCCCAACCGCTACCGAGCGAGTTGGATAGATATGCGTCGGCGATATCGCAAGCCGTTTGGGGCGCAACGTAGAACGCGCCCATAGAAAGTACGTTTACACCGTTACCCGTGATTGCGCGAGTGGCTGCGGGCAAACTCTCTACTACGCCTGCGTGAACGCGTGGACATTTGCTTGCCGCGATATGAATACCCATACCCGTTCCGCAAAATACGAGCGCTCTTTCGTAATTGCCCTCTGAAATTTCTGCGCCTACTCTAAGTCCTACTCTATGGAACATAAGGTCCGTATCGTTAGGGTCAGAGTCCTTCTTTACGCCGAGGTCAAGAATTTTCCAGCCTTTTTTCTCCAAATGCTCTACTACGGCTTCTTTAAGCGGAAATCCAGCGAAGTCAGCGCCTACTACTAAATACTTGTCTTTTACCGTTTTCATAATTTTTCTCCTTATTTTTTACACACCTTTACAGGTGAATACTTCGTTACATAAACTCTCGGCGAACTGCTTTTCGTGGCTAACGAGGACGATTGCGCCCTCGTACTTTTTAAGCGCCTCCAACAAAACTTCTTTCGCTCTTACGTCGAGATGGTTCGTCGGCTCGTCGAGGAGAAGGATATTAGAGGTCACGTTCATTATAGTAAGCACTCTAATACGAACTTGCTCGCCTCCACTCATATCGCAAATATGACGGAGCGCCATTTCGCCCTTAATTCCTACCCTAGATAGTTGAGAGCGGATTTCCTTTGCGCCAAACTTTGGAAAGCAATCGGATATATAATCGTAAGGCGTTTGCGCCGTGTTGTGAAAAGCAATATCTTGTTCAAGGTACGCCGGCTTTGACGCTATATGAAAAGCAAAGTCTCCGCCTTTTTTGGGGATAAAGCCCATAAGAGTTTTAAGCAAAGTACTCTTTCCTATTCCGTTAGTACCTCGTATCCACAGTTTAGTGTCGCCTTTCATCCTAAAATTGATAGGCGGAAGTAGAACGCTGTCGTATCCGATTTCGAGGTTGTTTGCAACTAGCATATCCTTGGTGTTTAGCATTACGCAAGGAAAATCGAAACTAGCGTCGAGCACGGTTGTCGGTTTTTCCATTACCTCTATTCTATCGAGCATTTTCTTTCTCGAGTTAGCCATACCCGCAGTCGCCGCGCGCGCCTTGTTTTTATTAATGTAGTCCTCCATACGCTTGATTTCTGCTTGCTGACGAAGATAATCCTCCTCGTACTGCTTTACAGCCATTTCGTGTTGGACTACGAACTGCGAATAGTTGCCCGTATATTTCCTGATACTGCCGTTTTCAATGCTTACGATATACTTGCAAACACCGTCGAGAAAATCGGTGTCGTGTGATATTACCATAAAGGTCTTGTTAAACGAATTTAGATATTTCGTTAGCCACTCGATATGCTCGACGTCGAGAAAGTTGGTCGGCTCGTCAAGGAGCATTACGTCGAGTTGCTCGAGAATTAGTTTAGACAGCATTAGTTTTGCTCTTTGTCCGCCAGATAGCGTTGCTATTACCGTATCGTAACCGAACGCGTGCACGCCAAGTCCGTTCGCAACTTTCTTTATTTGCGATTCGATATCGTAAAAATGCTCGTTTTCAAGCCGTTCTAACATTTTGTTGGAGCGGTTTATCATTTTGTCGAGTTCGTCCATATCGGTAATCGAGCCCATATCTTCATATAACTTTTGCAGTTTTGCGTCAAGTTCGTAAAGATGATTGAACGCCGAACGCAAGTATTCCATTACCGTTAGCGAACGGTCGATATCGGCGTGCTGGTCGAGATAGCCGTAACGAATTCCGTTAAGCCAAATAACCTCTCCGCTATCTTGCGAGATATTGTGTGCGATTATGTTGATAAAAGTGGACTTGCCGGCACCGTTTAGTCCAACGATACCGACGTGCTCGCCGTTATTGATTGATAGGTCTGCGTTCTTAAACAGCACCTTATTGTCGTACATATGCGACAGTCCGTTTATTCTGAGTATGCTCATTTTTTATTATCCGTTAATGTAATTCGAGTTATAAATATATACTTTTTCTATGCTAACTTTACCCTTTACGAGTGCTTTTCCGCCGTGATGCGCGTCCTCTATGTGTAGGTCTTCGGTAGAGAACGCCGATAGGTAATCGTCGTTTACTTCAAGCACTATCTTGTACGGCTCGGTGACGTAACTAGCGAATACTAGGCGGTTACCATTGTTGCCTTTAAGATAAATTATCTTTACGCCTTTGCGGTAACGAGCCATTACGTCGAGGTCGCCCACCACAACTCGCTTAGCAAAACCTTTGTCCGTTACGAGTACGATTTCTCCACCGTCTTCTACTTGGCGAGTAAAGATACACTCGTCTCCCTCGTGGAGATTTATTCCTCTTACGCCTCCCGAAATTCTGCCTTGAACGGGAATATCACTCATATCGGCGTTAAGGCTCATTCCGTCACGAGAAACGAATAGTAGCGTTCTATTTTCTCGCTCCGTTTCTATTCCTATTACCGCATCACCCTCGGCTAACTTAATTGCCTGAAAATGTGTTTTCGCTACGTCGTACTCTTTCCACGCCGTCTTTTTAACCATACCCTTCTTCGTGTAGAACAGCAAGTTGCCTTTAGGCATTTTCTCGCCAAGCGGAGATAGATATACGATTTTTTCGCCGTCAAGCAAACCGTCGATTACGCCCTTTAGCGCTCCGCCTTTTTCCTTCCACTTGCCCTCGTGGATAGCCTCAATATCAATTTTATGGCAATTTCCGAAGTTCGTAAATGCGATTACTCGTTCTACTCCGGCGCAGTTTACTATGCACGAACAAATTTCGTTTTGCGACGAATTGTCCGTAAAATCACGGTTCGCCATATTGAAACTCTTAACTGCCATAGCCTTTAAGTTTCCACGAGCGTTATAGCAAACGACTTTATCTTCTACCGGTTTAGGAGCGGTCTCGTCCTCGACTTTATATTCCTTGTCGTCTTTAAGAATAACCGTCTTTCTCGGCGTTTTGAAATTCTTTTTGATTGCAAGCATTTCCGTCTTTACGACTTCCATTTGCATTTTTTTAGAACCTAGTATTGCAGTAAGGCGAGCAATTCTTTCACGAAGTTCTTTTAGTTCTTCCTCGAGTTTATAAACCTCTAAATGCGTAAGGCGAGCAAGACGCAAATCAAGTATTGCGTCCGCTTGACGCTCGGACAACTTAAATCTATCACGAAGTTTATTCTTCGCATCCGTAGGCGACTGGCTCTTTTTAATTATTGCAACCACTTCGTCGATATTCTTTACTGCAATTACTAAACCTTCTAGAATATGCTCCCTCTTTTTGCAGTTTTCAAGTTCGCATTTCGTTCTCTTTACGATAAACTCACGCTGATAGTTTACATAGTACGACAAAATATCGAGCAAGCCTAGCGTTTTGGGTTTACCATCGGCGATTGCAACCATATTCACGCCAAACGAAGTGGAAAGGTTAGTGGACTTAAATAGCGCCTCTAGTATAGCATTAGGGTTAGCATCCTTTTTAACCTTGATTACCGCTCTTATTCCGTTGCGGTCGCTCTCGTCGGCAATATCTTGTATGCCCATAAGCACGCCTTTCTTCTCTTCACGAAGTTTTAGTATATTTTCAAGGAGCGTGGACTTGTTTACTTGATACGGGAGTTCGTCGATTACGATAAGGCGTTTTTCGCCCTCCGCCTCGATATGCGTTTTTGCACGCATAATCAGTTTTCCTCTTCCCGTTTCATACGCTTTGACGAGTTCGTCGCCACCGATTACAAATCCGCCCGTAGGAAAGTCTGGGCCTTTTATTATTTTCATCATTTCCGAAAGTTTAATTTTCGGATTGTCGATATACGCAATTGCGCCGTCGATTGCCTCGCCTAGGTTGTGCGTAGGAATATTAGTGGCTAGTCCTACCGCAATACCCGTAGTTCCGTTTACCAAAAGGTTGGGAAATCTTCCCGGCAAAATTTCGGGTTCTTTTAGCGTGTCGTCGAAGTTGTATCCCCACTTCACTATTTCGTCGTCAGGTTTACCCATATCACGAAGTAGTTCCATAGCAAGCGGTGTTAAGCGCGATTCGGTATAACGCATAGCAGCCGCACCGTTTCCGTCAATATCGCCGAAGTTTCCTTGACCTTCAATTAGCGTTGCGCCCATATTGAAAGGTTGCGCCATTTTTACTAGCGCTCCGTAAACCGAACTATCGCCGTGAGGATGGTATTTACCCATACAGTCTCCCACCACTCTCGCGCATTTTTTGTACGGACGGTCGGGATAAAGTCCAAGTTCGAGCATATCGAAAAGTATTCTACGCTGAACGGGTTTTAATCCGTCCTCAACTCTAGGTAACGCTCTGTCTAGAATAACGCACTCGGAGTACGGTATCATTGACTCGTGCATCACCTCTTCCATTGTTTTTATGATGATTCCGTTGTTTTCCATACCGTTTCTCCTACTTTACGTCCATAAAAGTATCTTTCTTATTAAAGTCAGCGTGCTCTATGATGTAATTCTTTCTCGGCTCGATTGCATCACCCATTAGCGTACTTACGAGTTTTTCGGCAAGAGCGGCGTCGTCTATCGTTACTTGAATAAGTTTACGCTTTTTAGGGTCCATCGTCGTGTTCCAAAGTTGGTCGGCGTTCATTTCGCCAAGTCCTTTATAACGCTGAATTTCCACCGCTCTACCCATACGCTTTTTAGCCTCTTCGAGAGCGTTATCGTCGTAACAATACTCCTCTTCGCCCTTTTTTGAGATACGATAAAGCGGAGGCATACCGATATAAACGTGTCCCTCGTTGATTAGTTCTCGCATATAGCGGAAGAAGAAGGTGAGCAAAATCGCTCTTATGTGCATACCGTCTTGGTCGGCATCAGACAAGATTACGACTTTATGATATTTTAAGTCTTCTACCGAAAAATCCTCGCCTATTCCCGCGCCTAAAGCGGATATTAGCGTTCTAATTTCTTCGTTCGCTAGCACTTGGTCAATTCTCTTTTTCTCGGCGTTTAGCGGTTTTCCACGGAGAGGTAAGATTGCTTGGAACGAACGGTTTCTTGCCTGCGTACAAGTTCCGCCTGCAGAATCTCCCTCGACGATAAAGAGTTCGTTAAGTTCAGGCTTTTTACCCGTACAACTTTTAAGTTTGCCTATCGTATTGAAGTTGTCGATACTATTCTTTGCTCTCGTTAGTTCTTTTTGCTTTCTAGCAGCCTCTCTAACTTTTGCGGCGAGCAAGCCCTTCTTTATCGCAATTTCGGCAATATTGTGGTGCTTTTCAAAGAACGCGTTAAGTTCTGATACGACGGTACTCTCAACGGGCAGTTTTGCCTCGGTGTTTCCTAGTTTATTCTTAGTTTGTCCTTCAAACTGAATATTTTGCATTTTTACGGACAATACGGCGGTCAAACCTTCACGATAGTCGTCGCCGACGAGGTTTTGTTCTTTCTCTTTAAGAAGACCTAGTTTTCTCGCCCAGTCGTTCATTACCTTGGTAAGTCCCATCTTAAATCCCGTTTCGTGAGTTCCACCCTCGCTAGTCGGAATATTGTTTACATAAGAGAAAATGTTTTCGGTATAAGCGTCGGTGTACTGGAGCGCAAGTTCCATCCAAATTCCGTCTTTTTCGCCCTTAATATAAATCGGGTTGGGAAAAAGTGGCGATTTCGTTTCGTTAAGGTCACGAACGAAATCACTTATTCCGCCCTCGTAATAGTATTCCGTTCTATATTTACCGTCGCCGTAAAGCGGTCTATCGTCGGAGAGAATAATTTTTGCGCCCTTATTTAGAAAAGCGAGTTCTTTTAATCTCCTAGCAATCGTTTCCGTGTTAAAGCGAACCGTCTCAAATATGCGGTCGTCGGGCATAAAGGTTATTTTACTTCCCGTCTTTTTAGTCTTAACTTTGGTATCAACGAGTTTTTCTACGACTTCGCCTCCGTGAACTTTTCCGTCACGCTCACGGCTTTCAAAACTCATCTTATAAGTCGTGCCGTTTTTGTAAACCTCGACTTTTAGCCAACGAGAAAGAGCGTTGGTTACCGACGCGCCTACGCCGTGAAGTCCACCCGAGTGAGCGTAGTTATCGTTACCGAATTTTCCGCCTGCGTGTAGTTGCGTAAATACGACCTCTACTCCGCTTACTTTCATAGTGGGGTGAATATCTACGGGAATTCCGCGTCCGTTATCTTCTACCGACACCGAGCCGTCGGCGTTGATTGCAACTATTATCGTGTCTCCATATCCGTTCGCAACTTCGTCGATTGCATTATCCACGATTTCCCATAAAATATGGTGCAATCCTCTCGCTCCCGTCGAGCCGATATACATACCGGGGCGCACTCTAACAGCGTCTAGACCTTCAAGAATTTGTATCGCTTCCGCTTTATATTCCTTTGCCATTTCTCCTCCGTTTTTAGTTGTTTTTTCTTCTCTTTTATTATACCATAATTATTGTATTTTCGCAAGAATTTTATTGCATTTTTATTCACTTTTTAACGATTTTTTGTTCTTATTTTGCGCTGTTCATTTTTATATGCATAATTATACAATTGTGGCGAATAATTATAAAATATTTTACCTTTGCGTATTAAAACGGGCGATTTTGCCGATAAATTTAGGTGGGTAATTTACCTTTTTCTTTCACAAAACATATATATTACGCAGGAGGCTTATTTTTGTTTATGAAAAAAATCGTTCTTTGCGGTGGAGGTACTGCCGGCCACGTTACGCCTAATCTCGCCCTTATCCCTTTTTTGCGTAAAAGTTTTGACGAAATTCACTATATCGGAAGCCGTGGCGGTATAGAAAAATCGCTCGTGGAAAACGAGGTGGATTATTACCACGAAATAGAGTGCGTAAAACTTATTCGCTCGCTTTCGCCCAAAAACTTACTTATCCCCTATCGGCTAATTAAAAGCGTAACGACGGCAAAAAAGTTGCTAGCGGAAATAGAGCCCGATATCATTTTTTCCAAAGGGGGTTTTGCATCCTTGCCCGTTTGTTTAGCCTCTCGCCAAACTCCGCTCGTTTTACACGAAAGCGATTTTTCGTTAGGCTTAGCAAATAAACTTGCGGTTAGAAAATGCTTACTGCTTTTAACCGCATTTCCGCTAGAACATAAAAAGGCTCTCGCCGTAGGCTCTCCTTTGCGCCAAGAAATTTACAATGGCAACGCCGAAAAAGCAAGGACGGAGTGCAGACTTTTCTCGCCACTACCTTACCTTTTAGTGGTTGGGGGCTCGAGCGGGGCAACGGCGATTAACGATGCCGTAATAAAAAACCTCGACCTACTTTGCTCTAAATTCAATATTATTCATATCACGGGTAAAAATAAGTGCGAGCAAATAACACGCAAAAACTACTTTCAAACTCAATTCACCAGCGATATCCAAGACTATTTTGCGCTTGCCGATTTCGTCGTTTCAAGAGGTGGAGCGAACACTTTATTTGAACTCGTCTCTTTGAAAAAGCCGTCTTTAATTATTCCTCTACCCAAAAGCGGAACTTCAAGGGGCGACCAAGAAGACAACGCTCGTTATTTTTCTTCGCTAGGCGCAATCAAAGTTCTCGAGCAAACTCATATCGGCGATTTACCTAGCGCACTCGACGACCTTACAAAGAGCAAAACGAACCTAATTGACGGTATGACAAAACTAAAAAGCGTGGACGGAACGAAAAAAATTATAGAGATTTTGACGCAATATGCCTAATTTTGCGCCCGTCTTCCTTTCGTTAAACCGCCTTGCTATAATGCTAGCGAGGTGGTTTTATGAAAGTCCGTATTTTCGTTACGCTTAATTTCGTTCTTCTTTTTCTCGTAGTTGCGATTGCCGTTCAATGTTTCGCTTTTGGGCGAAACATTACTCAAACGACGACGGCTCAAAACGAGCAAAACGAAGAAGTCACATATAACTTACATAGAAACGCTACGCCGTGCGCAAGCGAGAGTTTACTGTTTGCATCCGTGTTAGGCTCGTCGCAAGACGAACGCCTAGTCGATTGCTTTACCGTCGGCGAACGCATTTTCGTTTTCGGGGTGAGCGACGGAAATGATTACGATTTCTCTTACGCCTCGGAGCGTTCGTTTATGGCGGTCTATACCGACGAATTAAAAGTGTCCAACCTCTACTTTATCGAGGGAAAACTATCGTCCGTTTACCTGTGCGAAGGCGGTTTCATTTGCCTATCAGAAAAAGACGGCGCTTTTCTTCTAGCCGTTTATTCGACGAGCGGAGAAAAATTGCGCTCTCGAGAGTTAATTGAAAAGAACTCGGTTAAAGAGCCCGTTTTGTTTTCTACTAACGACGACTTTACGCTGGTTAGTTCGCTTAAATCTAGTTCAATGGAAAAACGGTTCTTAAAGGTGCGAAAAATAGATAGCGCACTTAACTTTATAAGTGAAATCGAAATCCACTCTACTTTCTCTCTTTACCCTATCGACTGCTACGCCATCTTGGACAAAACTTATCTGTTTTGCCAAGAAAAAAGCGACTTAAGTTCACATCTAACGCTCGTAAAAATAAACGAGGATAGCGAAGTTTCAATGCTGAAAATAAACGAGAGTTCCTTTTACTCTTGCCACGCCGTCTTCCCTATAAAAAACGGTTGGGCAACGCTAATATCAAACGAAACGGAAACGCAAATTAACCTCGTTTCAAACGACGGTTTGGTACAAAAAACCCACTACGTTAGTGGAAAATCCGACCAAGCATCCGTAATCTTTATGGGGACGGCGTTTTATTTCTCGCTTAAAAACGGGGACGAATACGAGCATTTTGCTTGCGACGACAGCGCTCAAAAAACGAGAAAATTAGATTGTAACGCAAAAGAATTTTACTCCTCTATCGCCACTAACCAGTTAGGCGTTTGCATAGCAAAAAGCGAACTTGGACTTACGATAATAGGTGCAAACAATTCTCTAAATCTCTTCGTTTCGGGCGAATTTTTAGGAGGCAAAATCATTTCTCTTTCCACGGGATACTATATCGTTTCTTCCTCTTTTGGGGCTAACGGAGATATTCCTCTCGCCTTTGGTAAATCGGATATATTTCTAGCAAAACTCAATATCTAACGAAAAAAAATCACGGACGAATCCGTGATTTTTTCGTTACATAACGTATTCAAGCCTTTTGATAACGTGGTTTTGATATACTACGTCAAGTTCGTTAAAGTATCCGCTCCACCCCCACACTCTAACGATTAAGTTGGGGTGCTTTTCGGGATGCGCTTGCGCCTCTAATAAACGGTCTCTATTAATTGCGTTTATTTGTATTTGATGTCCGCCAAGGTCAATATAGGTTTTTATTAGCGACGCTACTTTCTTTTCCCCCTCTTCGTTTCTAAAAACCGTATCGTGAATTTCTATAGTAAACGGTCCACCGTTAGCGATTTTCTTTAAGTCATACTTGGTAAACGACTGTATTGCCGATAGCGGTCCGTTTATCTTTGCGGTTAGCGAGGGCGAAAAGGACGAGCCGAAAGGTTGACCTGCTTTTCTTCCGTCCGCAGTAGCCCCTACTTCGTTTGCGCACCAAATATAATACATAGCGCTACCCGTTCCCGCTCTAAATATTCCACCACGATTATTTTTCTTTCCTTTAAGGTAAGAGGCGAATTTATCCATAAGCGAGGATGCTATTTCATCAACTCTGTCGTTGTTATTTCCCATCTTGGGGTAAGATAGCAAGCGTTTTTGCAAATCCTCGTAACCTACGAAATCGTTCTCTAGCGCAGAAAGTAATTCTTTTTTATCAAGTCCTTCCTCAAACACGGCGAACTTTATCGCAGACAAAGCGTCGGTGGCGTTACTTATTCCTACACCGTGAATACCGTAGTTTTTGTATTTACCTCCGTGAGCGCCGATATCTCTTCCCGTTTTTACGCACGGCAAGATAAACGCCGAAGTAAACGGCTCGGGGAAAGGCTCTACCTTATTAAATTTTTCCACGATTGCATCAATCTGCTTTTCCAGTTCCTTTTCCACAAAGAGCATAAACTCATCAAAAGTTTTCGCACTCTCTAACTTTTTAGTAGCAACGGCAACGGCAAGCGGAAAGTTGAGCGCTTCAATATTTGGAACGTCCGTTCCGCATCTAGGCACGATAAATTCCCAGCACGCAGCAACGGTGTAATCACGCGCGTCCTTTTCATCATAACCCCACTCGATAAGCGCAGGAATAACCACGTCGTCGTTACTGTACTGTGGAAAGCCAAGACCTTGCTTCGTTAGTTTCGTTCCCCTCTCGTATAGTGACAACGGCGTGTTCTTATTAACGCGCAAATTGATTTTCGGGTCGATTACTTTAAGTTCTTCGCTCGCTTTAAGACATATTTCAGATAAGTCGTTAAATCCGTCTTTTCCATCAACCGTCATACCGCCAAGCACTAAACTTTGTCCGTTATCGCCCTGCTGAACTCCCGTATAAATATCAGTATCTAGGTTAAGCGCGATAAAGAATAATTCGGTGAGTTCCAACGCCTCTTCCTTGGTCATACCCTCGCTGAGCGAAATATCGTAGTAAGGTTTTGCGTACTGGTCAAATCTTCCCCAAGTAACGTGGGGCATTTGGTTAAGGCGCAAAGCGTACTGCATAAAACGCAAGGTAACGAGCGCTTCGTAATAATTAGTCGCTCCTTCCATAGGCACGGTTTTAAGGGCAGTTGCTAGTTTCTCTCTGCCCTCTTTTTGGGCTTGCTCTCTATACTTTTCCACTATCTTGCGACAAGCGGAAAAGCAATCAAACATAGCGTCGTAAAAAGAACGGGCGTACTCATCAGCGTTAGCATAAAGCGATTTCGCCTCAGCCTCAATTCCGTTTAATCCTTTTTCTAGCACCGTTTCGTAGTCAACGGTTGCGTTACCAAACGGCTCGACGAAATCTCCTAGCCAAATCGTCGCATCCTTGGGAAATTTCTCGTTGTAGCGGTTAAAGCCGAAAATATCGTCCTCTCCGTGAAAAACGGGCTGTTCCTTTTCAAGTGCGTAAATTAAGCGTTTTGCCGGTCGCTCCATCGAAGAAAACTTATTGAGCATCTCGGTAATATCTTCGCCACCCTCTACTCTTACCTTGCGGTACTCTTTATCAAGAAGGTATTCTAATCTTTTTCTTACTCTTTCAGTCATACTTTTCTCCTTTACATAACTTTAACCGATATTTCGTAAGCCTCGAATATCTCTGCTCTTGGATTCGACGGCACGCTCTCGTCAAAGCGTGGGTTATATTCTTTTAATACATTTTTATATTTACTTCCTGCAAATTTATTATAAGGAAGAAGTTCTACCTTAGTAACCCCGTTTTCCGACATAAACTTTGCTATCGCCGTCAAATTTTCGGGTGTATCGGTAACGGTTGGAATAAGCGGTACTCTCGTTATAAATTCCTTTCCCGACGAGGCAAGAGTACGGTAGTTTTTCAAAATCAGTTCGTTGCTCTGCCCACAGTAATCTTTATGTTTGCTTTCGTCCATAATTTTTAGGTCGTAAAGAAAATAATCGGATAAACTTATAGCCTCGCGAAATACTTCTTCGCTAGCAAAGCCACTCGTTTGGATTGCTAAGTGAACCTTACCTTTTAATATTTTCATACACTCTCTAACGAAGGAAAAAGAAGATAGAGGCTCTCCACCCGAAAAAGTCACTCCGCCACCGTTTAAGGCAAGCACTTTTGCGTTTTTAAGAATTTTATCGCATAAATTTTCTACGCTATATTCTTCTCCGCTTTTTCTTACAAGTCCTCTTTTGCACGCAAGTACGCTTTCGGCAGTAAGCACTTCTTTGCCGTTTTCCTTGCGAACGCACGCGCCACAACCAACGCAACCGTTTGGACTCCTCATATACTCAACCCCAAACGATTGTCCTTCGGGGTTATGACACCAACTACACGAAAGCGGACAGCCTTTCATAAAGACCGTCATTCTAATCCCCGGGCCGTCGTACACGGCAAATTCTTCAATTGAAAATACAGTTGCCACCAACAAAAATTTTCCTCTATCCTATCTTTACTATAATTATAGCGTTAGATGCTTTACTTTTCAAGAAAAATATTATAAAATTATAGTCATAAGTTTACTTTTTTAGGAGGGAGTATGTTTTTTCACCAACCGCACAACTCAGTTGGAGGCGATATTTACAATGCGTTTTATTATCGTAATATAAACTGGAATTCTCACCTACATAAAAGTTACGAGATTGCTTTCGTTATAGAGGGCAAAATTAAACTTACTTCCGACAAGCAAGAGCATACCGTTTCGGCTGGCGAGAGCGTAATACTATTTCCTTACCAACTCCACTCTTACTCTTCGCTTGGCGAATCGCTCGTGTTTATCGTAGTCTTTTCAGGTGGTTATATTTCCTCTTTTGACCGTCTTTGTAGCGAAAAAGAAGCCGTTTCGAGCGTTTTTACTTTCTCTGACACGACTTTTAAGTACGCCAGCAAAGGACTTTTTACTATTGAGCCGACTAGCGCAGACGCCACAGAAGTTCCCCGTCCACCACTACTGACTACAAAGGCTTGCTTGTACGCTCTAGTCTCGGAATTTTATCAAGAAGTTACTTTTGCCGAGAAAAAGAGAAACGATTCGCTTATATACGAAATTATCTCATTCGTAGAAAACAACTTCACGAAAGATATTACGCTTAAGTCGATGGCACAAGAAATCGGCTACGATTACAGGTATTTATCAAGAGTTTTTAACGAAACTATGAAAGTCGGTTTTAAGACTTTCGTAAATCAATATCGGTGCGAAATGGTCAAAAGTTTGTTAAACTCATCTTCACTCTCATTGTCAGAAATCGCACTTAATAGCGGTTTTCAAAGTATTCGCTCGTTCAATAGAGTGTTTAAGCAAATCACGGGCTCTGCACCCTCTACGATAAACAAAGGAGATTTTTATGATTAAGGCATTGCTTTTGGACGTAGATAATACCCTACTAGACTTCAACGAGTGCTCTCGCCAGTCCGCATTGCTAACGGCAAAACAGTTTTCAGTCACCCTTCCAAACGATTTCTATCCGGTTTTTAAAACGATTAACGACGGGCTATGGCGAAGAATAGAAAACGGAACGCTAACTAAAGACGAACTGCACAATATTAGGTGGTGCACGATTTTTGAGCATCTTGGAATAACGGTTGACGGCATAGCGTTTGAAGAGGCTTTCAGACAAAATATGGCGTTTTGCGCCTCGCCAGTTACGGGAGCGCAAGATTTACTCGAGTATCTTTACCCAAAATATCCGCTCTTCGTCGCATCCAACGCATCGGCGTGGATTCAAGAAAGCAGGCTTAAAATCGCTGACTTTATGAAATATTTTAAGCACCGCTTTTTATCCGAAGAAATCGGCGTAGCAAAACCCGCGCTTGCGTTTTGGAAACATTGTCTTGATTTTCTTTCGCTATCCCCTAGCGAAGTAGTAATGATTGGCGATTCTCCCTCGGCTGACATTATAGGCGCGCATGAGGCTGGAATTACTACCGTGTGGTATAATCACGATAATTTTCCCACAAAAGGCGTGCCTGCAGATTATATTACGAACGCTTTGAGCGAAATTAAGGAGATTTTATGATTAAGGTCGTAGTTTTTGACGTGGATAACACGCTAATAGATAGTATCGGTGCTGTCAAAGGTTGCATAGAGGCAGGCGCAAAAGCAAGCAGTATAACCTTGCCCGATAATTTTATGGACCTCTACTATGAGGCGGATAAGTTTATTTGCGACGAAATTAAAGCAGGTAGGCTAGTAAGAGTTAATGCAGGCTTACCACTTTGGGGTGGTTTCCTACGAAGACTTGGTTGCGAAGAAAAGTACGACGAGTTCGTAAAAGGCTATTCAGACGCATCCTTTTCCTCGCTTAAAACAATCGACGGAGCAGAGCAAACGCTTGATTATTTGCATAAAAAATATCCGCTTGCGATTGCGAGCAATTCTTCCTCCGTTTCTCAAAAGCGAAGATTAGAGAAAGTCAACCTTCTCCGCTACTTTGATAAATTTTGTTTTTCGGGCGACCTAGGATATGAAAAACCTAACCCCAAATTTTTCGAAACGCTAATAAGTTCGCTAGGCGTTAATGCGGACGAAATTTTCTATATCGGCGACAGTTATAGAGTTGATATCGAGGGCGCAAAAAACTGCGGAATTACGACTTGCTGGTACGATTACTTCAAAAGCAATCAAGCACTTCCGCTCGCTGATTATACGGTCACTAACCTAAAAGAGATTATTTCTTTGTTATAGGACATTTAATTTTGGTTTTTTCTTGCGATTTTATTAAAAATACGCTATAATATAACTATGGCTAAAGATATTAAAACGAACGCTATGCGAATTATGGAAAAGAACGGCTGTTCTTATTCCGTGCACTCTTTCTTCGAAGACCCCGACAATTATATTCCCGTTGACGAGAGCAATTCCGTCGAACTAGTCGGACTTCCTGCCGAGAGAGTTTTTAAGACGATTGTTACTAAGGGTAAATGCGGAAACTATTTCGTTTTTATGTCGCCCGTAAACAAAGAACTAGACCTTAAAAAATGCGCCTCCGCCGTAGGCGAAAAATCGGTTGAGCCTATTGCCGTTAAGGAACTTTTGCCAACCACCGGCTATATTCGTGGCGGTTGCAGTCCGATAGGTATGAAAAAACTTTTCGTAACGACTACCGATAAATCCGCAGAAAACTTTGAAAGTATCGTTTTTTCTGCCGGCAAAGTCGGACTAATGATGGAAACGCACCCCTCTTCGCTCGTTAAATGCGTTAGAGCAAAATTTTCGGATATAGTAAGGAGTTAATATGAGACTTGATAAATTTCTAAAACTATCGCGTATTCTTAAACGCCGTACCGTCGCCGCCGACGCTTGCGACAGCGGTAAAGTCTCGGTTAACGGCAGAGAGGGCAAACCGGGAACTAAACTTAAAGTTGGCGACGAGGTCACTATCGTTTTCGGCTCGTCTTCCCTTCGTTTCCGCGTACTAGAACTAAACGAAAAGGCAGGTAAAAAAGATGCAGGACTTATGTATGAAATTATCGCCTAAAGTTACGGCTATCGTGCTTTGCGGAGGACTGGGCTCAAGAGCAAAACTAGGTTATAACAAAGTTTTGCACTCGCTTGGCAATCTCTCCGTTGGCGCAACTACCGCAAAAAAGTTTTCCTCGTTCGACCTTATCGTAGTGTGCTCAAAAGAAGACGAAGAAGTTCTGCAAGCGGAAATAGGTCGTGAAGATATTACTTTCGTTAGAGGCGGAAAAACGAGAACTGAAAGCGTCAGAAACGCTCTTTCTAGCGTTAAAGACGCCGATATAGTTATTATTCACGACGGGGCTCGCCCTTTCGTTTCTAAACGCGTAATCGAGGCTAGCGTGGAGAGTGCGCTAGCGTTCGGCAGTGGCGTTGTGGGCGTAAAATCCGTAAACGCATTAAGAAAATTACTACCAAACGGCAGTTCAATAGCGATTAACCGCGAAGAAATCGTAACCGTTCAAACCCCACAAACTTTCCGTTTTAGCGAGATTAAAAGCGCTTACGACAATTTTGTTGGCAACGCCTCAGACGACAGCGAAGTGTATGAAAAGGCAGGCTTTTCGGTACGCATAGTCGAAGGCGAGCCTGACAATATTAAACTCACTACCCCTGCTGATTTTGTCGGACTTAACGGAATTTTTAAGATAGGCTACGGCTTTGACGTGCATCGCCTCGTAGAAAACCGCAAACTTATTCTTTGTGGAAAATTGTTCGATTATCCACTCGGTCTTTTAGGTCATAGTGACGCTGACGCACCCGTGCACGCTGTTATGGACGCACTTCTTTCAGCGCTTTCTCTTCCCGATATCGGCGTTCTTTTTCCCGATAACGACCCGACTTTCGAGGGCGCGGACAGTATGAAACTTCTTGAAAAAGTCGTTTCTCTTTCCTCTGACTTTGAAATCGTAAACGTTTCGGTTTGCATAATGGCGCAAAAACCCAAACTTGCCTCCTCTATACCCGAAATGAGAGCAAATCTCGCCTCCGTACTTGGCGTTCCGCTTGAAAGCGTGAATATTTCAGCAACGACAACCGAGGGACTTGGAATAGTCGGCGAAGGAAAAGGTATAGCCTCTTCCGCTGAAGTATTAGTAAAAAGAAAATAAATAGCACCAAAAACGGCTAACGAAAGTTCGTTAGCCGTTTTCTTTTTACTTAACTTTACCTTGGTTTCCTCCGCCCGTTTTAGAAACGCCGAGCGCAGTACCTATTTCCGTTAGGGTTGCTTTATACTTAATTTTTCCCACCGTTACGGTGTAAGATTTGTCTTTCTTTAATTCACTTGCGCTTATTACTGCCGAACGAAAATCGTTTTGTGCCGTTACGGACAGTATTTCGTTCTCTTCTTCGTCTAGAACTTTTACTTCCACGCCCTTTTCCGCTTTTTCAGGAAGATTTAGATTTATATAGTATTGCGTAGAATTTACGGATGGATTTTGCACCATACCGATTGCGCCGAAAGCAATAATGCTACCTGCATTTACAAACACGCCTTTTTCAGAATCGAGAGACGCAGTATCCGTTTCCGCTCCAAAAATAGTGGTGTTTCCGCCGTCAAACTTAATCCAGCCGTCGCTATCAAACGCTTTTCCGCCTGCGTTTACGGTTATATTTCCACCCGAAACGAGAGCGTAACCGTCTTCTTCTTTGGAGTTTATTCCATTATCTACGGCGCTTACGGATACCGTTCCGCCCGTAATTTCGATAATTTTGCTCTCAATCGCCTCATAGCATTTCTCGACTACTACCGTTCCGCTAGTGATTTTAATTAGTTTATTAGCGTTTATTCCGTCGTCGCCCGCAGTTGCAGTTATACTTCCACCCAAAACGAAGATATTACTCTCGCTAGAGAGCGCGTCGGCGTTTGCGTTAAGGAGAAAATTTCCGCTCTTAATCGTAAGCGTATATCCGTTATCGTGATTAGCCGGAACACTAACTTTTAGTCCGCTAGACATATACGATATGCCCGCAACCTTAATCGCTGTTCCACCAGCGTTTGCGGACGAATTTTCCGTAATCGCGTCTGGCGTTCCTCCGTTAGTCTTAACTTTTAGCGTTTTATCGTCGTTATCTATATAAACTCCGCTATCGGCAACTATTCCGTCGTCGCCCGAGACTATATCCATTTCGGTTCTATCGATATAAATATATCCAGCCTTAGGTTTAGATGCGTTTTCTACCGCCTCCGCTTGGCTTTGTCCCTCCTTATCCGTCTTAATGCCGTCGTTACCCGAAGTTATTTTAAGCGTTGCCGACGAGAATAGCGCCGTATCGTTAGCCTTAATTCCGTGTTTAACGGCATCAATTACGAGGTTCGTTCCCACTACCGTGAGGTCGTCTTTTACTTTTATTCCAGACGCGTCCTCGCCAAGCGCTGTAACGGTAAGCGTACCGCCTCCGCATATAGAAAGCGTACCGTTATTAGATATTATTGCGCCTCCGTGACCGTTAGCGAGCGTATCGCCTACGCTATCTGACACGAAGTTTTGCGTACCGTCCTTTACTACGATATACCGTTTTTCACTCGTTTCATTAAAAACGATTGCGCCTCTAGTGGAGTTTTGTGGTGTTTGTATCGTCGCTCCCGCCAAAACGATTTTCGCAATTCCCGAAAAATTCTCAACTATTACGCTACCCGATAGCGTTCCGCTTAGTTCGTAAGCGCCTGCTTTTGAGATTACTAAATTGCCAAGCGAAGTCGTTACTCCGTCAGGAAGATACGATAAATCAGATAAATTAATACTTTCTCCACTTACATTTGACGATACGTCCATTTCGCTAGTGATTGCAATTAGAGAACTTGTAGGCACGGTTATAATCGACGGTTGCCCTACCTCTCCGTTTCCTGCGCCCGATAATTTATCCCACGGCTTGATACTGTTTCCAGTTTGTCCGCCATCACCAGAGCACGCAAACAAACATAGCGCCGTAAGCACAACTAATATTATCCCGAAAACCTTTTTCATTTCGTCCTCCAACAGGGGAATTAATATTATTATAACATATTTTACGACAAAACGCCATACATTTTCTAATTTTAGTTGATTTTTATTTTTATAGCATATTCGATTTCGGTGTTTTGATAAACGCTACTAGCCTGCGCGTTTTTACGATATTTCTTCGCATTTTTACGATATATAACTTCCGTTATCCCCATAGCGTCACAATCATATTCTTTCGTAACGGCAACGTATCGTTCGATATCACTTATAACCTTTTGCTTAAATTGTTCCCTCACTTCCTTTGAAATCCGCTCTTCGCTTGCGTTTTTCTCGTTAATGATAGTTAAGATATGTCTATCCTCGAGGTTTAAGGTTGCCGTAATCTTAATCTTTACTTTCCATAAGTTTGATTTTTTGGCTGAAATAGAAACGGACTTATCCATTAGCGTTGCGTATAAACTTCCCCTATCTTCGCCGTCAAAAGTAAATTTTTCTAGTGAAACGTGTCCCCTAACCGAATTTTTATCAAGCCAACAAAGGCCTTTGACTTCGTCTTCGGATAGTTTTTCCACCATTGTACCGTTCTTAAACAACGCAATTTCACCCAAATTTTTAATTTCAGTTTCCTTCTTTTCTTCTTTATCGTTCTCGCCCTCGCCTTTGCTCCCCTTTTTATCCGCAATTTCAATACACGGCATATACGCACTTTCCGTAACCGACGCACTATCCGATAAAAATTCTAATAGCGTGGTAAGAGCAACCGAATTTCCAAGTTCACTATGTTCTAATAGCGTCGCTAATCCGTTACTGCTTGCCGACGAAAGTTTATTCGCTTTTTCCAAAATTTCTTTTGCGTTACTGCTTGGGCAATACGCTAAATATGCCCCGGGTATTATTTTCCCTGATGAAAGCAAATATTTTAGGTCTGGTAGTACGCATTGAGTTTCAAATGAATTTCCAAGCAAAACTAGTCCGCATAATCCTAATTCTAGTTTTTTACCCGTCTTAATCGATAACGCATTAAAGCAATCGCTTACAGATTTTCCACTAGCGGAAACGCTTAATTTCTTTAGCGTTCCATCTTGACTTTCCGCCGGCATTACGTCGGTGGCGGATAGCGTGTATTCCTCGCCTTCTCGGTCTATTCCGATTGCCGTAAGCAATAATTTAGTCTCTATTTCGGGCATCGCCGTTATTTTTCTCGGCATTACGACTAAAACCAAGATAAACGCTACCGAAAGGAGCAAATATATATTAAGCAGTTTTTTCTTCTTCATTTCTTTTCTTCTTCCTTTTTAGCAATAAAACGATAGGAATCAACGCTGGTAACGGTGTTAAAAAATACTTGACCGCCCCCGTCATCGTGATATATACGACGTTTTCGTTTGAGAGGATAAACGACGAAATTATATATATAATTACACAGCAAACTAAAACTACTATATTCCGTTTTCCACCTGTTACGACCTGCGCCGACCTCGTAAAAAAGGCAAATGAAACGGCAAGCGTTATTATTACCGAGAACATCCACGCACAAAAAAACAGCAAATCAAACCGCCCGTAGTCTTGAGAACTCAACGAAAATTGCGTCATATTGCTAACGTTGTTACCGTAGTCGATTAGACTGCCTATATTTGCGTAGGTAGAACAAAGCATAGCCGTAAACGCTAGCACTAAAACTGACGCTATCGAATAACTTATTAACGAAACTTTCACTACTTTCTCGCTATTTTTAGTCTTTCCCACGAAAAGCAAAAGGATAAAACCGTTTCCAAACCACATTGGAAACGCAAGCAAACCTTTTATTACGGGTGAAAAACCGTCTTCAAGCACGGGCAAAAGCCTCGTTAGTTCGCTTTCTTCAACGAGCAAAGTAAAAAGTATTAAGGTACAAATAATTACGATAGGCGCAAGTATTTCCGCCGTTCTACCAAGCCCACGCAAACGCTTTCTCGCAATCGAAAAAAGGACGGCAATCAGAGGCAATATCATTATCGGCCATATTATTTCTTCGTACATAGTTACGGTAAAAAACATCTTTATTTCACTTATGATAAGCACGCATTTTGCAAGCAAAAATAGCCCGAAAAACGCAATTATTATTTTGCTTATTACTTTTCCGAAGAAGTCGTTTATTAGCATAAAAATCGTTTTTCGAGGGTTTTTCCTTATAAGCAACGCCGTTACGAATACGCCGAAAAGTTCTAGCAATATAAATATAAACATCACGATTAGCGCAGTTTTTCCCGTTATTCGGAGCATTAACGCAGGGAGCATAAACACTTTTACCGAGACGGCTAGCATAAATAACAAACAAGCATACTGTTTAAGCGATATTTCTCTCACGCGCATTCCCTCCTTCTCGTTTTATTCTTACTACGCATAATTAGCGGTCTATCCTTCATATCAAGTAGATTTACTCTGCACAACGAATCTTTCATATCCGATTTTACAAAGGGCGAAAACGGTGCTGTGTAAGGCACTCCGTATCCGTTTAGCGAACATAAATAATGCGTTAGGTAAGTCATACCGCAAAGTAAAAAATACATTCCGCCAAGCCCGCCTAAAAGCGTAAAAACTATTCGCAAAATCGTAAAAGTTCCTTCCTGATTAGGCGCAGAATAAAGCGCAATTGACGATAGCGCAGTTATCATTACCGCAGGCGACGATATAATTCCAGCCTTAACCGCCGTGTCACCTAATACTAATGCGCCCACGATACTCATAGCCATACCTACCGCTCTAGGCATTCTTACTCCAGCCTCTTTAATCAGTTCGAACAGCATTATTACGAACAGTATTTCCGTAAGTGGCGAAAACGGAATACCGTTTACAGCCGTCATTACCGTAATTAGAAAACGCATAGGTATCGTATTGTAGTGATATTGCTGTAACGCAACGTAAACCCCAGGTAAAAATATAGCGAAAAATAGCGACATCAAGCGTAAAATTCGCAAAAAAGTGGCGAGCGCAGGGCGTTCGTAATAGTCAGTTCCAGACTGATAATCCTCTACTAGCATAAACGGTAAAGTAAGCACCATAGGCGAGCCGTCAACGATAATCGCAACCCTACCCTCTAATAGTTTTGCCGTGACTATATCGGGCTTTTCGGTCACTCCCGTTTGATGAAACACCGAATACGGGTGCTGTTCTAGATACGGTTGCAGATAATAACTGTCGATTATCGCATCTACGTCTATTTTCTTCAATCTAGTCCTCACCCTCTTTACTATCCTGTCTTGCGCAATATTTTTTAGATACACGAGCGCAACGGTAGTTTTGCTTACTCTTCCGATTTGGTATTTTTCCACGGCAAAATCAGGGCTTTTTAGCCTACGAGCAAGAAGTGATAGATTAGTTTTCACATCCTCGATAAAACCTTCGCGAGGTCCTTTCGTTACCGTCGAAGTGGGTGGCTCGGTAATAGCACGCTTATCCCACTTTCGTACCGTAACGATTATAAATCCACGCTCGCCGTCAACTACTAAAGTAGCGTCGCCCGACAAAATTGCGTCTTTCGCTTTCTGATTTTCATAAACGATTTCACTTTCCGCTACGGCTACGGAAATTTGCAGTAGGTCGGATAAATTTTTTATCCTTTTTACCTTTAAGAGCGACTTAACTAGTTCGCTTAAAAGGTCACCGTCAGTTATATCGGGATTGTATAATAGTTTGCTTTTCTTTCCTCCGATATTCAGTTCTCTCTTTTCTATTGCCTCGGGCGTTGCAAAACCTTTGAGCAATTCGTTCACTCTTTCCATACGATTAGAGTGTGCAAAAAGCATAAAAAATAACGGAAAGATTTTTCTCTCCGTTATTTATCTCGTATATATTTTATTTTCTTTCTTTTTCCGCTGCCTCGAACAAGCCGTTGATATACGCCGCTCCTAGCGCTCTATCGTACAAGCCGTAACCAGGTTTTCCGCTCTCGCCCCAAACGTTTCTACCGTGGTCGGGACGAACGTATCCGTCAAACCCGTTATCTACTAGCGCTTTTACGATTGCGTACATATCAAGCGAACCGCATTTGCTATAATGTGCGGTCTCGGCAAAATCGCACTCACCCGAAAAACCTATGTTACGAAGATGCGCAAAGTGTACTCTGCCTTGCGAAGCGTATTTGCCTGCAAGTCTTGCCATATCCGCTCTACCTGCGCCTAGGCTACCCGTACAAAGCGTTAGTCCGTTTGCTTTTGACGGAACTGCCTTAAATAGTCTGTCGAGGTCTTCCTCGGTAGAAACTATTCTAGGTAGTCCAAACAAATCCCACGGCGGGTCGTCGGGATGTACCGCCATATTAACGCCACATTTCTCGCAAACGGGAATTATACGCTCGAGGAAATAAACGTAGTTTTCAAACAATTTCTCGTGCGTCATACCCTCGTATGCCGACAATAAGTTTTGTAGTTCTTCGGGCGTGTAACTCTCGTCCCAACCCGGCAACGAAAGTTTCTTGGGGTCTAGTTTCTTGATGTCCTCGTCACGATACGCTAGCGAGAACGAACCGTCTGCGTTGCGTTTATTCAATACCGTTCTCACCCAGTCGAACACGGGCATAAAGTTATAGCATATTACCTTTACGCCTGCCTTTCCCAAACGCTCGATATTAGTCTTATACGCCTCGATATACTCGTCGCGCTTGCCTCTACCAAGTTTAATGTCCTCGGGAACGGGAACGCTCTCGATTACTTCCATTTCGAGGTTATGCTCTTTGCACGCTTTTTTCAGCGCGTTAATCGAACCCTCCGGCCACTCTTTACCAGGTTCTACGTCGTAAACTGCCGTTACCACTCCACTCATATTTGGTATTTGAGCGATATACTCTAGTGGCAAACTATCGTTTAATCCGTACCATCTAAAAGTCATTTTCATAATTATTACAACTCCTTAAATGAGAATTCTCTTCTTT
>JAZOMX010000026.1:0-5209 GCA_045654245.1 Pumilibacteraceae bacterium
GATAAAATCTTGTTAAATAAAGGCTATACACATAAAGTCGGTATTATCGCAAGCGGAGATTGTTTCGTAAACGATACGCAAAAAGCAAAGCGAATAAGTGATAATTTTGGTGCAAGCGCATACGATATGGAAAGTGGTGCAATCAATCAAGTTTGCGCGTTCCAAGGCGTAAAATTCGCATCAATTAGAGCAATATCCGACAATGGAGACGACGAGGCGTTAAAGAGTTTTTATGAGTTCGTAAGCGAGGCGTCGAAACGCTCGATTGAAGTAATTTGCGAATATATAGCGCAATTTTGTTAAAATTTAATAATTTTTATACTTAATAAAAATACTATCAATATTATGTTGGTAGTATTTTTTAAGTCTATAATTGTATTCGTAATCGTGTTTATCGTAATAAGGCTTATGGGTAAACGACAGTTGGGGGAAATGCAACCGTTTGAGTTGGTTATAACCTTAATTATTGCAGAGGTTGGCTGTATTCCTATGAACGATCCGTATATTCCGTTTTACGCTGGGCTTGTGCCTATAATAACGCTTGCATTTTTGCAAATAGTTATATCAACGATTGCTCGCAAATCGCTTATTGCAAGACGGTTAATTAGCGGAAGTTCGGTAATAGTAGTTGACAAAAATGGAATAAATTACAGTAATTTAAAGAAACTTAACATTAACATAAACGACCTTATTGAGGCGTCTCGTTCCGGGGGATATATGGACCTTAAGGATATCGCTTACGCAATTTTTGAAACGAACGGAAACTTATGCGTAATAGAAAAACCGAAGGATGAAAACGCCCAACCGACTTTGCCGTTGCCTTTAGTTATTGACGGGAAATTCGAAGGAAAGAACCTAAAACTTGCCTCGGTAACCGAACAGCAGGTTCTCGCCCTTATAAAGAAAAATGGAATAAAAAAGATAAAAGAAATTCTTTATATGGACGTTCGGCAAGATGGTGTAGCGTATATTTCGCCCAAACACCAAAGTTCTATAATAACTAAAATGAAAGTTGCGGGGGCGAACTGGTAATGAAAAAACTAGTTTGTATAATCGTAATTATGTTATTAATTCTTGGCGCATCAATTACGGAGAATATTTTAAGCACTAAATATTACACGAATATTCGTGATGAACTTGAAGTTATCGACGAATATTTAATGAGTGATAATTACCAAGAAAGCAAACCGATTGTAACCAAAAAAATGAATACGTTACAGGAAAATTGGAACAAAAGGCAACATTTGATTATGGCATTTTCTAATCACGCCGTAATAAGAACGCTTGATGAAAAGTTGATTTGTATAAAAGCGTGGATTGATAACGATAAGTTTGACAACGCGCACGAATTTTGCGTAACTGCAATCGAACTTACGGAAGATATGATTGACGATACGCACTTGACGCTATCTAATTTTTTATAGTCTCGTTTTGCTTGCAAAATTTAGCGATTTATATTACAATATAAAAAGTTAGTAGTAGGAGTTATATAATGAAGTTTGTCGACTTAAAACAACATATGAAAAACGGAGCGTATAAGCCGTGTTATTTAATAACTGGCGACGACGCTTTTGTTGTAAAAAGCGCAGTCGATAGATTTCGTATGCTAGCGGGAGTAATGCCTGAACTTAATACTAGTGTATTCGAGAAAAATTTTCTGATAGCCGATTTGATTTCTGCCCTTTGGACGCCTCCTATGATGGCTGATTACCGAATAGTCAGAGTAAACGACTTAACTCAAGAATATTTGGAGATTAACGAATATTTGCAATCGCCAAATCCGTCTGCAATTTTGCTTTTCGTAGGAGAAGTTACGCCTGCGTTCAAAAAAGTAATGGATAAAATCGAAATTATTGATTGCAACAAACTTGATAAGGGCTTTATCGAAAAGTGGCTAGTTATGAAAGCAACTCAAGAAAAAACTAGTTTTACGCCTGACGCTGTATCGCTTTTAGTCGATTATTGTAATCGTGATATGAGTAAAATTTTTATGGAACTGGATAAACTCGTCGTTTATTCGGAGGGAAAACCTATAACGGTTGAAATGGTGGAGGAGTTAGTTCGTCCCGACCTAGAGTATAAGTTGTTCGAATTAAGCAACGCGCTTGCTGACAAATCCGCTGATAAAACGATGACGATATTGCAAACGCTTTTAGACGCATCCGAGCCGATTGTTAAACTTTTGGGTATGTTGTATTCGCATTTTCGTCGGCTTTTATTTGTTTCGCTAAATCCTCAATCGGATACTCTTTCAAGCGACTTAGGAATAAAAGAATTTGCAGTGAATCAAATGATTAAGCAATCGAAAAAGTATAACGCTAGACGATTAAAAGTTATTTGCGATAAGTTGCACGCAATTGATTTTGACTTTAAGCGAGGAGCAATTAACGATAAGACGGCGTTGTTTACCTTTATATGTGACGTTTTATTGCGCGGATAGTGGGCAAAGTATAGAAAATTGCGTTTTGGAGTACATTTTTTCAAAAAATTGGGAAAAAACGATTGTAAAATATTGCATATAATTGTATAATATACGCGTATATAGGTAAAGTAACTGAATTTTGCAATCGAGGAGAAGAAGTGAAGGACTTTTTTAACAACATAGCGAGCGCATTTACAGGCGCAGGAAATATCGTCTTTAGTATTTTGGACATAATTTTGACGATGCTCGTAATTTACGGTATTATCGTCTTTTTGCAAAAAAACAACGCTACTAGACTAATTAAATATCTAGCGAGCGTGGTTATTATTGCTATCATAGTTTCGTCTAGCACGATAATAAATATGCCCGTTATGTCTAAAATCGCAACTAACATATTCTTGCTTGTTATAGTTGGCGCATTTATTATGTTTTCGCAGGAACTCAAGCGCACGCTTTGGAAGATTGCAAGTCCTAAGAACGCTGAGACTTCTTATACGACGCAATACGATTGTTCTGACGAGCAATTGCACGAGGCGATTGACGATATCGTAAGGGCAGTCCAAAATATGTCTAAAAAAGATATCGGCGCACTTATCGTAATTGCACCTGATAGCGTTCCGGAGACGATACTTGAAAGTGGAACTGAACTTAATTCCGAACTTTCGTGCCAACTTCTCGAGTGTTTATTTAATACGAAAGCGCCTCTTCACGACGGCGCAGTTTATATTCGTGGAAACAAGGTTTTGGCAGCAGGCTGTTTCTTACCGCTTACGCAACAAACGGATATCGATAAAGACTTAGGTACACGTCATAGAGCGGCAATCGGTATAACCGAACAGTATAAACACGTCGCCATTATCGTTTCTGAAGAAACGGGTATTATATCCGTTGCTAAAGAGGGCGGTATAACGAGATTTTATGACAGTAAAATGCTTACTGAAGTTTTGGAAGAAACTTACGGTTTAAGAGCGGTCTCGAACGTTAAAAAGACGAGAAAGAGAGTGAATAAATAATGGAACAGTTTGAGAATAAAAATTCTAAAAAGGAAAAATTCAAGCAAGTAGTTCGTACGATTTTCGCAAATAATTATCCGTATAAACTTTTGGCTATTGCGCTTGGTGCTATAGTTTGGTTGCTTGCTACGGGGCTTTAATTATGTCGTGTTTTAAGTTCGGTGAGATTATTTTGCCCGAGAAACTAAAAGTTTCCGATTGGGCTGTTATTGCGTGCGACCAGTATACTTCGGACAAGGAGTACTGGAAAAAAATCGAGAGCGAAGTTAGTGAGCCAACTGCGCTTAATTTGATTTTTCCCGAGTGCTATCTTTCGTCCGACAATTCTAGCAGAATAGAAAGTATAATTAAAAAGCAAAACGAATATTTGGAAAACGGTATTTTCAAGCGTATAGAAGGTACTATTTTGGTTAAGAGAACAACTCCGTTCGGTAACGAGCGTTGGGGACTTATGTGTTTGGTTAATCTCGACGAATATTCGGCAAAAGCGGGTGGGAAAACGCTTATAAGAGCAACTGAAGGGCTCGTTGAAAGCCGTATTCCGCCTAGAGTTGAAATAAGAAAGAATTGCCCGATTGAACTTCCTCACGTTATGCTTTTAATTGACGACGAGAACAGGACGGTTATCGAGCCTATGAAAGGTAGGGGCGAAGTAGTTTACGACGGTGAACTAAGCGGAAACGGCGGACGTATAACTGGTTACAATATCACGGATACGACTTCGCTTGAAAATACGCTTAATGCTCTTTTAGAAAAATCTGTCGAGAAATTCGGCGAGAGTTTGTTGTTTCTAGTTGGAGACGGAAATCACTCGCTTGCTACGGCAAAAGCGTGCCGAGACGAGAGCAATCCGCTTTCTAAATACGCATTGGTCGAAGTCGTTAACATTTATGACGAAGGACTTAAGTTCGAGCCTATCCATAGAGTAATTTTTGGTGCTAACAACGAGAAATTTATCCAAGGCTTGCAAACAAAAACGGCAGGTTTTAGTGGAAAAACAGTTGTTTACGACGGCGAAAAAGAAATGGAAATCGCGTTCCCCGAAGATGCAATCGAAGGAGTTAAACTCGCACAAGAGTATATTGATGAATATCTTAAGGAAAACGAGGGCGAGGTCGATTATATACACGGCGACGAAACTCTTAAACAAATTAGCGAGCGTGATGGTGCAGTGGGAATTGCGCTTAAGGGTATTGATAAGTCAACGTTTTTCTCTTTCGTAGTTAAAAACGGAGTATTGCCTAGAAAGACTTTTTCTATGGGCGAGGCTGACGAAAAGCGTTACTATTTAGAGGCGCGTAAAGTTAAATAAGTATTAAATTTTTTTGGAGATATATATGAAAGTTTGTAAGTTTGGCGGTACTTCTATGGCTAACGCTAGTTGCATTAGCAAAGTTAGAGATATCGTAATGGCTGACCCCGAAATTTCTTACGTAGTAGTTTCGGCGCCTGGAAAAAGAGAAAAGAACGACACTAAAGTTACCGACCTATTGTATAGAGCATACGATAGCGTTAAAGATGGAAAGCCTGCTAGCGAGGCGTTTTTGCCTATTAAAGAGCGCTTTGATGCTATTATAAGCGAACTTGGTCTTACCGTAGATTTTAGCAAATACTACGAGGAAATCGAAACTGCGCTAGCAAACGGCACGACTAAAGATTACATAGCGAGTAGAGGCGAATATTTGAGTGCGCTCGTACTTTCCGCTCTTACGGGCTGGCAGTTCGTTGATGCAAAAGATTTCGTTCGTTTTGATGACAAAGGAGCGTTCTTGTC